>JBATMK010000116.1:0-9718 GCA_049289815.1 Flavobacteriales bacterium | reverse complement strand
CCACTGACATAGCTGGTGGAGGCGTTGTTGTCGAAGGTGATCTTCTTCACGTCATATAACGGATGCAGGATCGTGGTGCCGTTGGTGGGTGTATTGCCGCTGCGGTCCCAACCGGCGTAGTACACGCCGTAGTTCGCGGGCGGGGTGCTGTTCAATTGCACCAACCCGAAGTCATCGAAATAGTCGGCGGCTTTGTATGAAGCACCGGACATGTTGGTGGTGGTGGGACCGGTACTCCCCACGCAGGTGGGACTTTCGTAGTTGAAGTAGAAGACCCACTGGTTCTCGTTGGGCTGGTAGCAGTGGTTGGCGAACAGGAAGTACGGTGTGCCGTTCTGTAATGTGTTGTTCAAGATCGTACCCGTGCATCCGGCACCGTCGGGGCGTAGGAACATGGCCACCGCACGTTTCTGGTCCTGGAAGGCGCTGGCCACCGGGCAGATGGTGTTGTTGTGGCAGGGACTGCTCTGGTATCCGGGATCGTAATCGCGCAGCAAGCCTTGCTCACCGAAGTTGAAGATGTCCCTGTAGCCGTGCGTGATGCTGGCCAAGTGCAACGTGCCATTGGTGACCGCGCTGATAGGAACGAGGTATTCGATGATGACGGAATCCCCCGGGATCACGGAAGTGGCAAGGCCACCCCACGCCTGTTCGTTGGCTTGGTTGAAGCCGCCGATGAAGAACGTACGGTCCTTGTTGTACACATACAGGAACGCGCCATCCGGGAGATCGAACTGGTCGAACTGCAGGCCCAGCATTACCGCGCCCGGACTGCGCACCGCGAAACGACAGCGATCACGATCATCGGGCAATACGTCCCATTCGCCCTGTGCCAACACATCCACCGGTGCCATGCGCTGGATCCCGTACTTCAGCATGCCGCTGCCCTGTTGCTCTTGTGCGATCAGCACCTGGCGATCCAATGCAGGAAGATCGATAGCCGGCAGCGCGCCCTGGTGCATGCCGGGACCCGTCCAGTTGTATGGCTGACCTCCGTGGCTCACCTGGGCCTTCGACGAAAGGGCACACAACACAGTGAAGATCGCCAGCGCGTTGAGCTTGCCCATGGTTGAGGTACAAATCTATTGCCCCGGTAGCCGGATCCACCCGCACTCTGCCCAGCTTCCAACCGCTGGATGTTCGGATCAGCGCCCCATGATCACGAAAGCCGTGCGGCGGTTCTGGGCGCGGCCCTCTAAGGTGCTGTTCTCGGCCACAGGCTCGGTAGGGCCATAGCCCTTTGCCGTAAGCCTTGTTCCGGAAATGCCCTTGCCTTCCAAGTACCCCTTCACCGTGAAGGCCCGGTCCTGGCTCAGGGCCATGTTGTCGCTCATGTTGCCCACGTTGTCGGTATGGCCTTGGATCTCGATGCGCACCCCGGGGTTCTCCTTCAGGAAGGTGATCAGTTCGTCGAGCACGAATTCGCTGGCCGGCTCGATCACCGCGCTGTTGGTGGCGTAATTGATGTCGTTCACCCGATAGCTCTTGCCTACTTCGATCTTCCGCACCGTCATATCGACCTCAGCAATGCCGCCACGCACGGTGTCCGCTGCCGCGAAAGCCCGGCTGTCGAACACATGATCGGGCTTCTTCACGGTGACCACTACATCAGCACCGGGTTTCAGCTTCACCACGGCGGCATAACGGCCATCCGCCTGATCCACATGCATCACTTCGGTCATGCGCGTGTCCATGTACTTGATCTCCACCGTCGCGTCCTTCACAACCTTCCCGCCTTCGTCCTTCACTTCGCCTTTAACCACCAGCACGTCGTCGGGCCGTGCGTCCTGCGGCATATCGAAGGTGAATACATCCAAACCTCCGGCGCCCTTGAGCCGGTTGCTGGCGAAGTAGGCCAGCTTTCCGTCGGTGCTCACGATCAGGCCGTGTTCATCTTCCTTGGTGTTGATCGGATGTCCCAGGTTCTTGGGCTTGCTCCATGATCCATCGTCGCCCAGTTTGCTGAAGAAAATATCGTAACCCCCCATGCCGCGGTGCCCCTTGCTGGCGAAGTACAACGTGCGGCTGTCGCTGTGCATGAAGGGGGCCTTGTCCGCAGCGGGAGTATTGATGGGTGCACCGATCGGAACGGCCACGCTCCATTCACCCTTTTCATTCCTTTTAGACGTGTAGATATCCGTGTTGCCCGTGCTGTCATCCTTTGCCAGCCGCGCGAAGTAGAGCGTGTTGCCGTCGGCGCTCAGGCTCGGTTGGCTGTCCCAACCGTCGGTATTGATGCTGGGTCCGGGATCCTCCAGTTCGCTCCACTCCCACTGTTGGCCGCCGGCGTCCAGGTTGAACTTGGTCTCGTAGTGGCTGCGCAAGATGTCGCAGTTGCGGTAGTTCTTCTCATCAGGTGGCCCGCACACGGTGACGAACATCTCCTTGTTGTTCACGCTGATGGTGACACCTCCGTAACCATCGCCGGTGTTGAAGGGTTCCGGCAACGCGACGCCGCCATCGAAACCGCTCGAACCTGTCATTCCGAGCCCGGTCGAGGAACGTTTGCTCCAGGTGAGCTCCTCCACTTTCCGTGTCACCATATCGCCCTTGGCTTGCACGCCGCGCACACGGGTGAAGAAGATGAGTTCGTTGTCGGGCGAAAGGTTCGGGAGGTATTCGTCGTTGGCAGTTGAAACCCCCATCACAGGTTTCGCGGGTCCGGTGACAACATTCCGGTAGAAGTCAGCGGCGAACTCCAGTTCGGGCATCACCTCTTCCACGTCCTTGTACTTCTTGTCCTGGTCCTTGCTGAACTTGCTCTGGTCCTCGCTCGGGAACCGCAGGAACGCTTCGAAGCTCTTCTTCGCCTTGGCCCATTCACTGTTGGCGTAGTGGATGCTGCCCATGTAGTAATCCACGTCGGCGTGGTACTCGGGGCACTTCGCTTTCAGTTGCTCGAAGTACCTCATGCTGGCGTCCAGGCTGAGACCGCCTTCCTTGGCGCGCTTGTACGCACTCACACCGAGTTGGAACAGGCACTCGCTGCACGATGCATCGATCTCCTGCGTGGCTTTCAACTTGCCGTGGCGCTCGCCGCCGTCCTTCGCTTTGGCGGCTTCCTCCAACAGCTTAACGATCCTCTTGTCCGTGGGCTTGCCGCAAGGGTCGTTGGCGGCTTCCTCATCTTGGCCCAAGGCGGGAAGAGCGAAGAGGGTGAAGAGGGTGAGAAAGGTGAAGACGGCGGCACGCGTCATCGCGAGGAGGCTTTGCGACGAAGCGATCCATGCAACGCTTGTAGAAGCTGATGACCCCCTTACTTGTGCCGACCCGAGCATGGATCGCTTCGGCCCTATGAAGGGCCTCGCGATGACGCATTGCGTGTCAACTCTCATCCCCACATTTCCACATCTCCACATCACTTCACCGTTGTGTTCGTCTCTTCCGCCTTGCGGATGATCTCATCGCCCTGCTTCTGTGCTGCAACCACCAGGCCATCGGCTTTCTTGTCGGCTTCGGCCAGGTACTGCTGCTCCTTCTTATCGGCTGCTTTCTTGGCCTCATCGCACACCACCTTGGCCGCGATCTTGGCCAGCGGGTTCGTGACTTTCGCCAATTCCGCATCCGCAGCCTTGTATGCGTCGTTCTTCAGCTTCGACGCTTCTGTTCGGGCTTGGGCTTTCAGTGCATCCGCTTGCTTCTGGGCTTCCGCGACCAGCTTGGCGGCTTCCTCGCGTGCCTTGGCCACGGCCTCAGCTTTGGCCTTACCGATCTCCTCGTTCACCGTCTCCTTCACCGCAGCCACGACCGTTTCCTTCACGTTGGTGCTGCCACCGGCGAACACGGGCTTCACGATCGGCTTGGTGATGGTACCCGTGATCTTGCACGTGAGGTCGAGTTCCTTGGGCACTTGCAGGTTCGCGCCCACTGCGTTGTTCAGCTGCCCGAGCAAGCCGCCCACCGCCTGTGCAGCTTGCGAACCGAACATTTCGGTGGGCACTTTGGCGTCCATATCGTAGTCGATAGCCTGATCGGCGAAGGCTGTGCTGCCGCCCACTTTCGCCTGGATCTTGTCGATCTTCACAGGGAACTTATCGGTGATCATTTTGCCATCCTTGAAGTGGTAGCTGAAGTCGAGGTTGTCGATCACGGTGTTCTCCAGCTTGGTCAGCTTCAATGCCCGCGCCAGGTCGATCAACGGCTGGAAGCCTTCGATGGCAACGCGTTTGGTGTGCAGTTTCCCGTCACCGCTCAGGCTTTCCATGATCGGCATCATGTCCGTGCCGAGCACGCCGGTCATCGTCAACTCGCTGCTGAATGACCCTGTGCAGGTCTTCGCGATCGGCACCACTTTCTGGACCGTCTCCACGTACTTCACCGTCTGCTCGATGTCGAGGTCCTTCAGGCCGTAGGCGAAGTCAATGGTGGGCTTGGCAGGATCCGTGGTTTCATAGCCACCGTTCAATGTGATCCCACCACCGAGCGCATTGAAGAACACATCGCGCATGTCTACACGTTGGTCGTGCAGGTGAATGCTGCCCTTGCAATTGTCCAGCGTCATGTTATCGTAGAGCACCTGCTTCACCGCCATGCCCATCCGGAAGTCCAGGTTCTTGGGCACTTCGATCACGCTCATGGAGGAGGTGTCTTCCGCTGCCGCCCCAGCTGTTGCCTCTTCGTCACCCATCAATTCGTTCAGGTCGAACTTGTTGCTGGTGACATCGAATGATCCGGTCAGAGTGCTGTCCTTCAGCCACCAGGCGATGTAGTTGTCCAGCCGTCCTTTGGCCTTCACGTCGCTGGTACCGATGGTCCCGTCGAACCCATCGAGCGAGAGGAAGCGCGGACTGAAGGTGAAGTACAACCCGTTGATGCCAACGCTCGGCAGGCTGTCGGTCTTGTATTCCATGCCCATCAGTTTCAATGTGCCATCGGCCTGGAACTCATCGTACTGTTCCTTTTCGATGGAACTCATCCGGCCCTTCATGCGCACGTCGGCTGTGAGACTGCCCTTCAGATCATCCCCCTTCTCCATCGGCACCACCTTCTTCACGCTCGACAGATCGATCTGTGCTTTCAGTTCGGCATCCACATCAGGATCGCTGATCGGGGTCCTCAGGAACATGCGCGCGCTCACCGGATTGCCCGCCATGGTCATGGCGAAGCGGCTCAGGTCGATCGTCATGCCGTCCATGTCATTGCCTTCCGGGCTCACGATCGCGCACTTCACTTGGATGTTCTCCACACTTTCCGGCAGGTCGGGGTATTTGAAGCGGCCGTTGTCAACAGCGATGTTCAGGCCGAAGCCGGGCATGGTCTTGTCGTTGAACGTACCCTTCACGTACCCATCGAAAGCGGCCTTGCCGCTCATGGTCACCCCGCTCAGGTCCGTGGCGAACTCCGCTGGCACCAGGGATAGCAACGTAGCCAGGTCGTTCTTCTTCGTGTTCCACTTCAGGTCCATTACCATATCATCACCCGGCATGCTCAACCAGCCGTCCAGGCCGAGCACCAATTGGTTGATCGTGGCTTCGTTCTCCTTGAAGGTGAACTTCATGTTGGCCATATCCATGTCCAGGTCGGCCTTGATGTCGGCTTTCACGTTGCGCAGATACTTCACGCCATCAAAGACCACGTTCACCGTGTCGCTGTGGGTAACGGTCTTCAGCACGAAAAGGTCCTGCGTGAAATCGCCGCTGCCGTTGTGGTCGAGACCGGTGAGTTCCATGGAGTATGGCAGGCTGGCATCGTCGTAGATCAGGTGCCCATCGGTGATCCAGTATTCCTTGAGCGCGATGTTGAACGCGGTTGTGGCCGTGTCAGCCGGGTCTTCCACCGCAGCGCTGTCCGCCTTCGCGATATCCCAGTTTGCGCGACCATCCTCCAGCACCTTCACATGGATGTACGGCTTGGTGAGGCCGATCTTCTTGATCTCGATCCGATCACCAAAGAGGCTCATGAGCCCAACGGTCGCTTCCAACTCACCGATGCTCGCCAAGCAGATGCCTTCGAACGGGGCGTTGTTGCACACCTTCACATTGGCCACGCTCACCCCCAAATTCGGGAAGCTGCTGATGAGGGTGATGTCCCATTCGCCCCAGTCAACGGTGGCGTTCAGGTTCTTGTTCACCTCCTCTTTCACGCGCGCCTCGATCTTGTCCTTGAAGGCGATGGGAATGATGATGGCAGCTGCGATGAGCAGCACGAACAGGATGAGGATGGTGAGCAGGATGCGTTTGAGCCACTTGGACATGGGTGCGCGATAAGTAGGTTATCGAACCGCAGGACGGTTCATGAAGGGCACAAAGTTCGAAACGCACACGCCTCCTGAATGGTGCGATCCATGAAAAGGTGAACAGTTCATTGTCGCCGATCGGCGCCAACCATCATGCCAACCGGGCAGCGCGCTGGCGCAACCAATGATCAGCCAGTACCAGACACGCCATCGCTTCCACGATGGGCACGGCACGTGGCACAACGCACGGGTCGTGGCGCCCCTTGGCTTCCAGCGTCACGGCCTGCCCTGACTTGTCCACGGTCTGTTGCGCTTGGGCAATGGTGGCCACGGGTTTGAATGCGATCCGGCACACGATGTCCTCGCCATTGCTGATCCCGCCTTGAATGCCTCCGCTCCGATTGCTCAGGGACCTCACCCCCAGCCCCTCTCCCGAGGAGAGGGGGGCAAGTGGGTCATTGTGCTGGCTTCCGCGCATGGCGATCGCGCTGAAGCCGCTCCCGATCTCGAAACCCTTGACCGCATTGATGCTGAGCATCGCCTTGCCAAGATCCGCGTGCAGTTTATCAAAGACCGGTTCACCAAGACCGGCAGGCACACCGCGCATCACGCAGGTGATCGCTCCCCCGATGCTGTCGCCTTCGGCCCTCACCCGCTCGATCGCCATGGCCATCAGTTTGGCCGCAACAGGATCGGGACAGCGCACGTCGCTGGACCAGACCGAACCAAAGTCCAATTCGGAGTATGGACGATCGGTCACCACGTTACCCACTTGGTGAACGAAGGCGTTCACTTGCCCGCCTGCGACTGCGAGTACCTGACGTGCGATCGCTCCTCCCACTACGCGCGCTGCCGTTTCCCTTGCGCTGCTGCGCCCGCCCCCACGGTGATCGCGCACGCCGAACTTCTGGTCCCATGTGCGGTCAGCATGGCTTGGGCGGTACACATTCTTCAATGCGTCATAGTCGCTGCTTTTCGCATCCTTGTTCCGAAGCAAAAAGCCGATCGGCGTGCCGAGGGTTACGCCTTCGAACAAGCCGCTCAAGAACTCCACCTTGTCTTCTTCTTTGCGCGCGGTGCCCAGCGGAGTGCTGCCGGGCCTGCGCCGATCCAACTCAGCCTGCACGGCCTCCGTGTCCAACTTCAGTCCGGCCGGACAACCATCAACAACGCCACCAATGGCCGCACCATGACTTTCACCGAAGGAGGTGAGGCGGAAAAGTTGACCGAAGGTGTTGCCTGGCATGTCCCCATGTGTTCAGGTGACCATGCGGCCATCAGACACGCTGCGAAGTTGCCTACTTCCACGATAGCTGCCCCCGGCGGGTCAGCGCATAGCACTACCACTCGCTGGACATCGCAGCATCCAAGCTCTTGAGCACGCCCGTCAGTATCGCGTGCATCGCTTCGAAGTCGTCGCGTTCGTCGGTGGCCAGCTTGTCCTCCAGCGGATACTTGCCAACGGCCACGTACTCCAGGTCGGTGAGCTTGTAGCGATAGCGCTTCTCCTTCAGGTCAACGGTGAGGTTGTACTCCACGAACTTGCGCTGCTTGCCCGGCAATGCCTCGCGGTCGTGGATCGTGTACGTATCGCCATCAACGGCAAGCTTTACGTACTGGCTTTCCTGCGCGTTGTAGTTCTGCTTGATCCACTTGTCCAATTTGCTGCGCAGTTCCTCCTTGGTGGCAGGAATGGTGTCGCTCACTTTGGAATATGCGTACTTGCCCGTGATGCTGTCGCGCGGGATGATCTCCCGCTTGCGCTGTGCTGAAGCGGATGAAGCCGTGAGCAGGAGGACGAGGATGAGCAGGAAGGTTCTCATGGTCGTGGGGTTGGTCCCCGAAAATATGATGTTGCTGCCGCTATCCTTGCAGGGCCGACCGCCATGTCCAGATTGTTGATCAAGAACGCCAAGGCCCTGCTGGGAACGCATCCGGCCGGGACGTTGCGGGTGAACGGGCCGGACATGTCCACCCTGCCTTCGATCCAAGAGGGGTGGCTCCTTGCCGAGAACGGCTTGATCACGGCATTGGGCGGCATGGCCACCTGGCCGGGCATTACCGATTGGAACGATCTTGAAGTGATCGACGCGGCAGGTCGCTATGTGCTTCCCGGCTGGTGCGATCCACATACGCACAGCGTGTTCGCCGCAACGCGCGAGGAGGAATGGGTGGATCGCCTGCGTGGGCTCACCTACCAGGAGATCGCGGCCAAGGGCGGTGGCATCCTTAACAGCGCGCGCAAGCTGCGTGAAGCCGGCGAAGAGGAACTGTTCGTAGCCGCAAAGGCGCGAGTGGAAGAACTCATGCACCTGGGCACGGTGGCCATCGAGATCAAGAGCGGTTATGGACTTTCGCTGGAGGCCGAGCTGAAGATGTTGCGGGTTGTCAAGCGGCTGAAGGAAACACTCCCGCTACAAATGAAGGCGACGCTGCTTGGTACTCACGCCTTGCCGGCCGAGTTCAAGGACAAGCGTGCGGACTATATCGACATGGTCGTTCAGGATCTGATCCCCGCATGTGCCGCCGAGCAACTGGCCGACTTCGTGGACGTGTTCTGCGAGACGAACTACTTCACAGTTGATGAAATGGTGCGCATCCTTGAAGCAGGCGCTGCGCATGGGCTACCCGGAAAAGTCCATGTGAACCAGTTCACCTCCATCGGCGCGATCCCCGAGGCGGTGAAGCACCATTGCCTGAGTGTGGATCACCTCGAGGTGATGGCCGACGCCGACTTCATTGTGCTGAAAGGGAGTAACACCATACCAACACTTCTACCGGGTTGCTCCTTCTTCCTGGGCATTCCCTACGGGTCTGCGCGACGACTGATGGAGAACGGCAATGCCGTGGCCTTGGCGAGCGACTTCAACCCGGGCAGTACGCCCAATGGCAACATGAACGTGGTGCTCTCCCTCGCTTGCACACAGATGAAGATGCTACCGGAGGAGGCGATCAATGCCGCGACACTGAACGCCGCTGCGGCCATGGGCCTCTCTGCGGAACTCGGTAGCCTTTCGGTCGGTAAGCGTGCCAGCTTCATCATTACCCGGCCGCTACATTCGCCAGCCGCCTTGCCTTACTTCTTCGGCAGCGACGGCATCGATACCGTAGTCATCAATGGAAGGATCACAAGAGCCGGTGAAGCCGCTGCCTGAAGGCGGCCCGAAGCCGGGCGATCCCTCCCACCCTTTCCGCCCGCCGGGGTTGGAGATGATGATGGGGCTTGGCCTCTTCTGCAGCATCATGTTGATATGGTTGACCGCGCAAGCGATCGCCTTCACCCAGCATCCGCAAGTGATCGCTGCCAGTGCTGAAGCACCGCTCGCCGACGTGGTCGCTGCCTATGACAAGCATGGCGATGTTGTCGGCTTCGTCGGGGTTTGGGGTCATGGCACAGCGGCCGTGGTGCTGCTGCTGTTCGTTCGCCTTTGGAAACGGAAACACGCGGGGCAGTTCCTCGGATCCAAAATGCCCGAGCTTAAGCCAGCCTTGTTGTGGACCGCTGTTTTCGTGGTGCTTGCCATCGCGTTGGAAGTGTTGGTG
>JBATMK010000115.1:0-1607 GCA_049289815.1 Flavobacteriales bacterium | reverse complement strand
CTCGAAGTGGATCTTCCCCACGAACTGGCCCAGTCCATTGCGCTTCGCCGCCGTACGCTTCGTTCGTGCCATACGCTTCAACACGCTGCTCAAACTCCCCTTTGGACTGTTGCGCTTCAGTACCGCTACCATCTGCCTTGCTTTAGTCCAAAGATATGTGGCTCCACGATCATCGACTTCCTTGTGCGACCCAACTCCCCTCAGGCCTTCCCCGGGACTCCGCCAACTGCCGTTTCAAACCTCGACGGGAACTCCAGAAAGGAACCGTTGCGCTCTTCGTTGATCGCAGGGTCCTCACTGCTCCACGGCCAGCACCCTGCATGTTGCAAAGGCCGGTTGTTCGTATTTTGGACGGATCACCACCAAAACAACCCCACCCGAGCATGGAACGCATAGAGACCCCAAGCGCCGTTATGGAGCGGATGAACGCTGATATCGTTGTGTGCCGATACAAGACCGGTGTGAAGATGAGTGCTGCGGTGGTGCGCGAAAATCTCGCGGCCCGCAAACAGTTCGCGGAGGAGCTGCCCTTCGGCGTCATCGGCATCGTGCCGGAGGATGCGGACTTCGAGATGGGGATGTTGATGACCAACGTGTATGGCGACGGTGCTGCAGGCCAGGAAACCCATGCGCTCGCCATTGTGGTCCAGGACAATCTGCTGGAGAAGATCGCCGGCATCTACCTCCGGTACCACCCCACGGAATTCCCGATCAAGGTCTTCAGACACCTGCAGGATGCGGTGGCTTGGATCGGCCTGTGCCTGGCCGAGCGCAACAGGCCCGCGCTGGGCTGAGCAGTGCCCGCTTCAACATCGACGGGTATCTGAAGTTACCCCGGGCGCTCTCCAAACCTCGCCAGGGTCTCCGAAGGGACCCTGTCGCTCGTGGTCGCTGAGCCAGCTTGGCGCCCGGTGTATACATCCTCCGGTTCACCGCTACGAACAGCCTGCTCGCCAGCGCAAGCGACGATGTGCAGGTAACGGTCATAGCGCCGGATCTGCAACCGCGCCCCTCGGCGGGGGTCAACAGTACCAACCGCCCGCTTTTCAAAAGGACCACAGGCAGCTACGGTGTTGCCAACGAGACCTTCCCCAGCATACCCAAGGTGTTCTGCGCTGGACTTACCGGAGGTACCCTGGTGAGGAGATATAAATGTGGTACGGATTCCTGCGATGAGTTCAGGCATTCCATCTCCCTGCCCGCCGTGACCTACAATGCAACGAACGCGGGTAACGCAGCCGCCGGCCAATTCACGGTAACGCTGAGCGCCCAGACCAGTGCGAACGGCAGCACCGGCACCCTGGCACAGGTGGCCACCCAGACCGTGACCGGGTTGAACGCCGGCGCCAACGCGGCCAACTTCAGCTATACGCCCCCGGGCACGGTGGACGTGTACCGGTTCCCGGGCGACAACGCGGACCTGTGCTTCGTGCGGTGCGATCCGAACCAGGGGGATTGCAAAGTGCCCTTCGAGGAGATCGCCTACCTGGTAAGGGTGGATGGTGGCAATCCACCGGCCACAGGCCAGGTGCCCGAGAGCAACGAAGGCAACAACGAAGGCAGTCCCATGCCGTGACCCGGGGTGGTTCGCAAAATCCGCATGTAGC
>JBATMK010000114.1:0-12346 GCA_049289815.1 Flavobacteriales bacterium | reverse complement strand
AATATGCCCGGCTCACATCCTTGAGCATCGAGGCCCGCCAGAAACTGGACATGGTGAAGCCTGCAACACTGGGTCAAGCCAGCCGCATCAGCGGCGTTTCCCCCGCTGACCTGAGTGTGCTCATGGTCTACCTGGGAAGGTAACCCATCCTCATCCTTCAAGGCCAGATGTCGGTCCTTCCACCCACACCCGAACCCTCCCTTTATGACCCCTCTCCTTGGGAGAGGGGCAGGGGTGAGGTAACAGATCGTTCCACGTGGAACATGTAACTCAAGAACAGCTCTCGGCCTGCCCCATTTGTGGGCACGCCGACCTTGCCCCCGAGGGCGAGGTCAAGGACCATCATCTGAGCAAGGAGGTCTTCCGATTGACCTCCTGTATCTCCTGCGGTTTCCTCTTCACGAACCCACGACCGAAGCAGGAGGATATCGGCCGGTATTACGCCTCTGTAAACTACATCAGCCATACCGATTCCGCGGCCTCCCTTTCGGATCGATTGTATCGGTTTGCCCGCAGCTATGCACTCCGGAAAAAGCACCGCTTGGTGGCCCTCTACAAACCCCAGGGCAGGTTGTTGGATGTGGGTTGCGGAACGGGGTCTTTCCTAGGGCATATGAAGAAGCGCGGCTTCCAAGTAGCAGGGGTGGAGCCGAGCGATCGGGCCCGGGAGATCGCGGAGCAAACCAGCCCCGGAAGTACCTTCTCCGCCCTGGCCCAAGTAGACCGAACAAAACCCTTTGAGGTCGTCACGCTTTGGCATGTCCTGGAGCATCTCCCGGACCTGAACGGGTCCTTCCGGGAGTTCAATTCGCTGCTGCGCGTTGGTGGTGAACTCTTCATCGCCGTTCCCGACCGCACGAGCTGGGACCGGACCCATTACGGAAGTCTCTGGGCGGCTTTGGATGTTCCCAGGCACCTGTCGCATTTCAGGCCAAAGGATATTGGAATGCTGATGGAGCAGCACGGCTTCAAGCTGGTTTCCAGCCGGCGTATGTGGTTGGACGCTCCTTACATCTGCATGCTCAGCGAACGTTACCGGGGTAGGGGGCCGCTGGTGAGTTTGGCCCTTGGTCTCGTCAAGGGAACCTGGAGCAATATGGTCGCACTCATTACCGGGCGGTCCACCTCGAGCACCCTGTACATCGGGCGGAAACGCTGAAGCCCAGAGAAGCCTGTTTTCCTTCATTCTGGGCGACGCCGCCGGCTTTAAGGTGGTGCACCTGTTCATCTGCTCGGTTCGTGCACTGGAGCCGACCTGTTGATGTCGATTTAATCACCTCATTTACAGGGACTTGTGCTTACAAGGGGGTTTTCTGGGCCAATTCCGGCCTATACATTCTTCAAATGCCCATTGTCCGCTCGGTCAATCCCGCTCGACGGTTCACGGGCCCGCTACCTTCGCGCCCCATTTTTCAAGCCTATGCCAACCACTGTCTCTGCACCCACGAACCGCGTGGCATCCATCCTTTCTGAACTCGGTATCGCCGCACAACAAAGCGGTGTTTCCACCGGCTCCACTTGGTTGAAGGGCGATGGCGAGTTGCTCGCTTCGTACTCACCTGTGGACGGCGTGCTGATCGGGGCTGTGCGCGGCGCAAGCAAGGCAGAGTACGATCGCGCCATCGGTATCGCGCAGGACGCGTTCGCGCAATGGCGCCAATGGCCGGCACCGAAGCGCGGCGAGGTGGTGCGCCAATTCGGCGAGGAACTCCGGAAACACAAGGCCGGCCTGGGAAAGCTCGTGAGCTACGAAATGGGCAAGAGCTACCAGGAAGGTTTGGGCGAGGTGCAGGAGATGATCGACATCTGCGATTTCGCCGTTGGTCTTTCGCGTCAGTTGCACGGTCTCACCATGCACAGCGAACGTCCAGAGCACCGCATGTACGAGCAGTGGCATCCGCTCGGCGTTGTGGGCATCATCAGCGCGTTCAATTTCCCCGTTGCCGTGTGGGCTTGGAACACGGCACTTGCCTGGGTTTCGGGCAATGTGTGCGTGTGGAAGCCGAGCGAGAAAACACCATTGTGCGGCGTTGCCTGCCAGATGATCGCTGCGGAAGTTTTCAAGCGCAACAACGTTCCCGAAGGTGTTTGTGTGTTGGTGAACGGCGGTCGTGAAGTTGGGGAGTGGCTCGCGGCGGACGCGCGCGTTCCCTTGGTGAGCGCCACTGGCAGCACGCGCATGGGCAAGGCTGTCGGACGTGTTGTTGGCGAACGCCTGGGGCGTTCATTGCTCGAGCTCGGCGGCAACAATGCTATCATCGTTTCGGAGAAAGCGGATCTCGACATGGCGCTGCGCGCGGCCTTGTTCGGCGCTGTCGGCACTGCCGGACAACGCTGCACCACCACCCGCCGCTTGATCATCCACGACAGCGTGTACGAGGCCATGAAACAGAAGCTCGTGAAGGCCTACGCGCAATTGCGCATCGGTGATCCGTTGGACGAGAAGAACCACGTGGGCCCGCTTATCGATCGCGATGCGGTGGGGCTCTATTCAAAAGCCCTCGAGGCGGCGAAATCACAGGGTGCAACAGCCGTCATCGAAGGTGGCGTGCTGAACGGCGAAGGACAGGAAAGCGGTTGCTACGTGAAGCCCGCGATCATGGAGGCGAAGTCCGATATGCCGATCGTGCAAGCGGAAACCTTCGCACCGATCCTTTACCTCCTTCGCTACATGGGTGATGTCACCAATGCCATCGCGATCCAGAACGGCGTGAAGCAGGGCCTCAGCAGCAGCATCATGACCACCGACATGCGCGAAGCGGAGCGTTTCCTCAGCGCCGCCGGCAGCGATTGCGGTATCGCGAACGTGAACATCGGTACCAGTGGCGCCGAGATCGGTGGTGCGTTCGGCGGTGAGAAGGAGACCGGCGGTGGCCGTGAAAGCGGCAGCGACGCCTGGAAAGCCTACATGCGCCGCCAGACGAACACGATCAATTACGGCAGTTCGCTGCCCTTGGCGCAGGGTATCAAGTTCGACGTTTGATGGGCGGT
This sequence comes from Flavobacteriales bacterium, assembly GCA_049289815.1. GTDB lineage: Bacteria > Bacteroidota > Bacteroidia > Flavobacteriales_F > PHOS-HE28 > PHOS-HE28. Next base: position 9,355 of record JBATMK010000114.1, on the reverse strand, counting down.
CCATCCTCGACCTGTCCGGATATATTCGCCACCCCACGTTCACCGAAGCTCTGCGTAGGAGAACCCTTGATGCACTTGCGCACCGCGCTCCCCTTATTCTCACTTGTTGCCCTGCTCGCGGCTTGCGCCGGCGATGAGCGCGCACCGATCGAGCCGCGCCAAGGAGCGTGGTTGATGCAGTTGGATATCGGCGACGGGAACATCCTCCCGTTCGGCTTCGATCTTGATCACGATCCCACGGGCTGGCTCATGACGGTACACAACGGCACCGAGCATATCGCCGTGGACGATGTGCACTTCGCCAACGACACGATGCGCGTGCGCATGCCCCTGTTCGATTCGGAGTTCCTCGGGGCCTTCACATCCGATTCCGTCTTCGTGGGTCAATGGTCCAATCACCTGAAGGGCCCGGACTACCGCATTCCGTTCGTAGCCACCGCCGGTACCGGCGCGCGATTCGCCCTGCACAGCAAGAGCGATACCCGCGATCTGTCGGGTGCGTGGGAAACGCACTACAGCCAGGGCACAGCAGACGCTTACGATGCGATCGGGCTGTTCTCGCAAGTGGGTTCTCACGCCTCCGGAACATTCGTTACCGAAACCGGCGACTACCGCTATTTGGAGGGTGTGGTCGATGGCGATTCGTTGAAGCTCTCGTGCTTCGACGGCACGCACGCCTTCCTCTTCAAAGCGGGCTGGCGCAACGACAGTTTGTTCGGACGCTTCTGGAGCGGAACGCATTGGCAGGAACCCTGGGTGGCCGTGCGCAATGCATCCTACAAATTGCGCGACCCGGATTCACTGACCGCATTGCGCGAGGGGTACGACATGGCCGATTTCAGTTTCCCGGGCATCGACGGCGGTACGATCTCGCCGAAGGACGAAGCCCATGCCGGCCGCGTGCTGATGGTGCAGGTGATGGGCAGCTGGTGCCCGAACTGCGTTGATGAGACCCTGCTGCTGGATGAGATGTACGCCAAGTACCACGATGACGGCCTTTCCGTGATCGCCATTGCTTTCGAGCAGTACCCCGATAGTGCCAGGGCCATCGCCGGTTTGAGGCGTTTCCGCGATCGGTTGAACGTGAAGTACGACATCGCCTATGCGGGACCAGCTAACAAGGATGCCGCCGCGGAACGCCTGCCTTTCCTGGATCACGTGATGAGTTACCCGACCTGTATCTTCATCGATCGCGCAGGAACGGTACGCCGCATCCGCACCGGGTTCTATGGGCCGGGCACGGGCGAGCATTACCTCAACTACCGCCGCAACCTGGAGCTGTTCCTGGAGCGCATGCTCGCGGAACCGGTACCCGCCGCAGTGCACAAGGCGGCTTAATCTTCGTCGTCCTCGATCTTCCCGTCAACAACCAACCGGCCTTCGCGGTTGGCTACCTCCCAGGCGGTGTGGAAGACGAGCGTTGTGCGCTGCCGCAACAGGTCGAAGCGGATCTTCTCCGTTTCGTCGCCGGGTTGGTGGTAATCCTCGTGCACCCCGCTGAAGTAGAAGATCACCGGCACGCCTTTGCGAGCGAAGTTGTAGTGGTCGCTGCGGAAGTAGAAGCGGTTCGGGTCGTCAGGGGCGTTGAACGTCTCGTCCATGTCAATGCCCACATACACATCGTTGGCGCGCTGGTTCACCGCGTGCAGCTCGGTGCTCAACCGGTTGCTGCCGATGATGTACACGTACGGCGGGCTCTTCCGGTGAACGCCGTCCGTGCGGCCGATCATATCGATGTTCAGGTCGCACACCGTGTTCGCCAATGGGAAGACCGGGTGGTCGCTGTAGTATCGTGAACCCAGCAGCCCCTTTTCTTCCGCGCTCACGGGCATGAACAGCATGCTCCTGCGCGGGCCATGACCTTCGCGCTTCGCCTGCGCGAACGCCTGTGCCATTTCCAACAAGGCCACCGTTCCACTTCCATCATCATCCGCTCCGTTGTACACCTCGCCATCGTGCATGCCGATGTGATCATAGTGAGCGGTCACCACCACCAGTTCATCCCTTTTGTCCGAGCCCTCGATGTATGCGAGCACGTTCTCGCTACCCATGGGCGTGCGCACCGGATGGTTGAGTACACGAACAGGTGAGCTGATTGTCCGCGTCTTCACCGGGCGGTTCTTCATTGCGCGCTTCAATTCCCTGGCGTAGGCCAGATCACCTTTTGCCAGCAGTGCGGTCGCCAGTGATGGCGAGATCAACATGACCTGCGCGCCCTTGCGCGCCATCACCTTCATGGTATCGTCGGCCAAGCGCGTGCGCGTACCACCGAGCCAGTGCGCATATGTCTGCGTCGTGAGTTCGAAGTTCTCCGCCGCTACCAACAGCAGTTCTCCACCGCGTGCAGAAAAAGCGCGGCCCAATTCGGTCAATTGGTCCGTCTCCACCGCGCTCGTATTGTCCTTCGGCGGAAGAACGATCAACGCAGCCTTGGTGCTGGCCGGCAATGTGCCCAGCCCATCCGCGGCGGTGTAAACCAGTTCCGTGAAACCGACGTCGGCCGGCGTACGGTTGTTGAAGTACAGTTGATCATCCAGGAACCGGTGCTCCTTGCCATCGGTCTCCAGCACCAAGCTGCCGGGTTGTTCCACGACCAATCCGAATGGTTGGAAATAGCCCTCGACCAGCCCGCGCTCCGCGGCCATGGGTACCGGCCCGATGCCGAACCCGGCGAACTGCTTCTGCAGATATTCCGCAGCCATCTTCTGGCCCCGCATACCGGCTTCGCGACCTTCGTAAGCATCGCTGGCGAGGGTGGTGAGGTAGGTGCGCAGATCGGCCTCGGTGATCGTGTTCGCGTAGCGAAGCGCCACCGTGTCCTGCTGCGCGTGCACAGCATGGCCGATCACCACCGTAGCGGCGACCAGGAAATTCGTTCTCAACATATGCTCGGGTTGTTCATGACCGCATCAAGCGGCCTCGATCTTGGCCACCCGACGTTGGTGGCGGCCACCTTCGAAGTGCGCAGCGAGGAAGGCATCGACGATGCGTTCGGCCTCGGCTTCATCCACGAACCGCGATGGCAGCGCGACGATGTTCGCGTCGTTGTGTGTGCGGGCCAGGGTGGCCACTTCCGCGTTCCACGCCAGGGCTGACCGAACACCGTGGTGCTTGTTCGCCGCCATGTTCACCCCGTTGCCGCTGCCGCAGATCAACACGCCCAGATCGGCCGTGCCGTTCTGCACAGCGATAGCCACCGGATGGGCGAAGTCCGGATAGTCCACGCTCTCTTCCGTTGGTGCACCATGATCGGTCACACTATGACCCGCTGCACGCATACGCTCCAGCAATCGCTTCTTCAAGGCCGTGCCGGCGTGGTCGTTACCAATGGCAATGCGCATCTGGACTGGTTTCCCGCCAAAGATAGAAGGGTGGTTGCGCGATCTAACAATGCATCATCGCTGGGTAGGGAAAAGACGTGCACAAGACGTGGCAACTATTCCAGCTGTGAACGATCGTTGATGGCCATGATCGATCCCCTGGGAATAGCAAATGGAATCGATCGGTCATCCGCCAACGATCCATCCACGATCCCTCAGCCCGGGATGAACAGCCAAGTATCAACCGCGCCGCCCTCGAACGGTCTTGTTCGATCGTTCATTCAGGCCCGACTTCCGCGCAAATGTCAACGCCTGACCGACTATCCCTGTACCAACGATCGTGCATGGATCGTTGGCTACTTTTGAAAAGTGAGCAATGCAAGCACCGCGCTCTCCGATCATACACACCATCAACAGCTCTTATCATCATTACATCTCTTTTAAAGAAGAAGAATGAAATACATGATGGTGTTGATGATGGTGGTAATGGCTGGTGCGTCCGTCGCTCAGGATGGCTTCACCCAATACAAGCACACCAACGGCAAGGTGAGCAGCGAGGGCTACTTGTTGGATGGCAAACCCGAAGGCTGGTGGAAGACCTACTACGAGGATGGTACGTTGCGCAGTGAGGGTGGTCGCAAGCGGTTCTTATTGGACAGCACGTGGAGGTTCTATGCGACCGATGGGAAGTTGATGACGGAGATCACCTACGCGAACGATAAGAAGAACGGCCCGCAACGGAAGTACGACAGCGATGGAATGCTGATGAGCATGGAGCCCTTCGTTGATGATGTGAAGCAAGGAGAGGCGGTGTACTACCATGCCAACGGTGCGGTGCACAAGCGGATCCCGTTCGAGAAAGGTCTTGAGCAGGGGAGGGGATACGATTTCGGCGAGGACGGTCGGCTGGTGAGCTTGTTGAGCTACGGCTCAGGTGTGTTGCGCAAGAAGGAAGACATCAACCGCACCGATGCGCGCGGATTGAAGCAAGGACCATGGAAGGAGTTCCATCCGGGTCCCACGCCTGATCGGATCGGTAAGGTGAAATGGGAGGGGGTGTTCGTGGATGACAAGAGGCAAGGTGTCTTCAAGGAGTACGATGCGAACGGCAATCTCAAGGACATCACCAAATACGATCAAGGCGAAGTGGAAGTGAACGCCGCCGAGGCTGAGGTGCTGAAGATCAAGAGCACTTACCACGAGAACGGCAAAGTGGCTATGACGGGCACATACGGAAAGGATGGCAGTAAGCAGGGCTTGTTCCGTGAGTTCGCACTGGACGGCTCAGTGGTGTCATCGAGCATCTTCCGGAACGGGCAGCTCATGGGCAAGGGCCCCGTGAACGACATGGGTGTGCCCAACGGAAAATGGCAGGAGTATTACCTGAGCGGCGAACTGCGGGCGGAGGGCGATTACAAGGACGGCAAACGTGAAGGTGAATGGGTGTACTACCACCGCAGCGGCAAGATGGAACAGAAGGGCCGCTATGCGAGCGGACTTGCCCAGAACCAATGGACCTGGTACTACCAGAACGGCGCCACACACCGCGAGGAGAACTACCGGAAGGGCCGGGAGGACGGGGCCAGCGTGGAATATGACAGCACCGGCGTGGTGATCACCCAAGGCGAATACATCGATGGAAGGAAGGAAGGCGAATGGATCTATGTGGTGGGTGATCACACCGAGAAGGGCAAGTACAAGGATGGCTTGAAGGATGGCATCTGGAAGCATACGTACCAGAACGGCCGTACCTACTTCATCGGTGAATTCGTAGGTGGAGAACCGGAGGGCAAGCACCGTTGGTACTACCCGAACGGCCAGATCCGTTCGGAAGGCAAGTACAGCGCCGGATTACAACAAGGCGATTGGGACCTGTATGCTGAGGAAGGCGGATTGAAAATGACCATCCGTTACCTCAATGGCGAAGAGGTGCGGATCGATGGCCAGCGCCTGCCTGTACCCGGTAGTGCGGATCCGGAACAGTAATGCGCTATTGAGGGTGAGGGGTATGACATGCACCTTCTGTTTTCCACCTTCCACCGTGCACCTTCCACCATCAGCCTAAGTTCGGGGCGTGGAAACGGAACGGGTTGAAGGCATCGGTGGTCAACGACCGGAAGAGGCGGAGCTTGGCCGCGCGTACCTGGAGTTGAAACAGCAGTACGATAACCTGGTCAGCAAGAACGTGGCCGGGGTGTTCCGCTCCACCTTGCAGGGACGTTTCCTGGAGTGCAACGATGCCATGGCCCAGATCCTCGGCTACGCCGATCGCGCCGAACTCATGGCTACTTCCGCCGCTGAACTCTATTTCACCAGGGAGGTCCGTGAACAGTTGATCAACGACCTGCGCGACCAGGGTCGGCTCACCAATTACGCCCTTACGCTGCGACACAAAAGCGGCCGCCCCGTTGAGGTGCTTGAGAACATTTTCCTCGGCCGCATCGAAGGGAGGGCCGCCACCATCGAGGGCACGCTGATCGATGTCACCGCATTCCGGCAGGCCGAATTCGAGCAGCACTCGTTGATGGAGAACTACCGGCAGTTGGTGGAGCACGTGAGCGATGGCATCCTCATCGTGCGGCAGGGGACGGTGCGGTACGCGAACCCGGCGGCCGAACGATTGTCAGACCGCTCGGCCCTGTCCGGCACACCGCTGTTCGATCTGTTGCACAAGGACGACCGTGCACGGTTCGAAGAATGGCTTGGGCAGGTGCCCGACCAGGGGCACGCCGCATCGATCGAGGTCCGCTGGCTGATCCCCAATGGCGTGGTGAAGGAATTGCAGATCACCGCAGCGCGCATCCGTTACGAAGGTGCCGAAGCGCTGCAACTGAGCATCGAGGACCGACAGGAACAGGACAAGTTGCTGCGCGAGCGTATGCGCGCCACCATTGCCGAAGAGGTGAACGAAGTGCTACGCCACGAGATCGCCCAGCACCGCCGCACACAGGATGAACTCAGCCGTTCCAAACGGTTCGCGCGCAGCTTGGTGGACAGCTCCCTCGATGCCATCATCGCCGTGGACCGCGAGGTGTGCATCACCGAATTCAATCCAGCGGCTGCCGTGAAATTCGGGTATGAACCAGCGGAGGTGATCGGCAAGCACGCGAGCATGCTGTACGCGAACGACGCCGAGCATGCGCGCATCCTTGGCGAGCTCGACTCACACGGTGCGTTCACGGGCGAGGTGCGCAACAAGAACCGGGACGGAGGCGAGTTCATCTCCTTCTTGGCGGCCAGCAGGCTCTACGACGAGAGCGGGCAGCTGCTCGGCTCCATGGGCGTGAGCCGCGACATCACCAAGGCCAAGGAAGACCAGGAACGGCTCGATCACGAGACGGCCAAACTGCGTGCGCTGTTCGAAAGCGGGGAACACATGTTCTGGACCGTGGACAAGGAGATCGGTCTTACCAGTTTCAACCAGGGCTATGCGGACATGGTGCAGCGGCTGTACGGCACACGGCCATCCGTGCGCGACGACAAGGCGATGCCCAGGAAGAAATTCGCCAGCGAGGAGTACCATCGTTTCTGGGAACACCAATACGAACAGGCCTTCGCCGGCAAGACTCTGCGCTTCGAGACCGAGGTGAAGGCCAAGGACGGGAGCACCGTGTGCAATGAGGTTTTCCTGAGCCCCGTGATCGGCGCCGATGGTGAGGTGGACGAGGTGTTCGGCATCGGCCACGAGGTGACCGAACAGGTGATGGCCGAACGCACCGTGCGCGACCAGGCCGCCCGCATCAAGGCCATCTTCGAGAACAGCGCCAACGTGATGATCTGGACGCTCGATCACGACTTCCGCATCACCGCGTTCAATGAACACTTCCAGGAAAGCAACCAGCGTGGCCTCGGCATCAAGTACGACGTGGGTGACCCCTTCATCGACGACATGAAACAACGTGTTGCCGGCGGCAAATGGAAGCCGGTGGTGGCTTATTATGAAGCGGCCATGCGTGGAGAACCGCAGCACTTCGAGGTGGAACTGGACAACGGCAAGGGCCGCATGCTCTGGGTGGAGAACTTCCTCAACCCGATCGTGATCGATGGGGTGGTGCGCGAGGTGAGCTGCCTGGCGCACGGCATCACCGACCGCAAGGATGCCCAGCGCAAGATGCAGGAGAGCCTGCACGAAAAGGAAGTGCTGCTGAAAGAGGTACATCACCGCGTGAAGAACAACCTGCAGATCATCAGCAGTATCCTCAACCTGCAAAGCGCGTATGTGGGCGGCGACAAGCGGATGCTGGACATGCTCCGCGACAGCCAGGACCGCGTGCGCAGCATGTCCTTCATCCACGAAAGCCTTTACCAGACCAAGAACTTCAGCAGCATCGACCTGGGCGGATACATCGATAGCCTAGCGCGCAACCTCATGATGAGCTACAGCCTCAATGGCAAGGTGCGGCTGAATACCGATGTGCAGAAGGTGGAGCTGGGACTGGATCAGGCCATACCCTGCGGGCTCATCCTGAATGAACTGCTGAGCAATGCCCTCAAACATGGTTTCCCCAATGGGGCTGAGGGTATCATCGACCTGAAGGTGGAGCTCTCCGGACGCCAAGTACGTATCAGCATGGCCGACAACGGCGTGGGCCTGCCCCAGGACTTCCATGAAGAACGGAGTGCCAACCTGGGCCTGCAGCTGGTGCAGACCTTGACGGGACAGATCGACGGTCGTATTGAGCGGCAACCGGGCGCGGGCGCCCAGTGGGTCCTCAGATTTGAACGGAGCAACCAACCCCAGGGTGGGAACCCAACGGCCGATCGCCCGTAGAAACGGGCCGCAAGCATACATTTGAGCGTAACCAACGGAAAGACATGGCGCAGACAAGTGTTTTGGTGGTCGAGGATGAGAGCATTGTGAGCAAGGACATCCAGCACAGCCTCAAGAAGCTCGGCTATTCCGTAGCGGGGGCTGCTGCAACCGGCGAGAACGCGGTGGCATTGGCCATCGAGACGCAGCCGGACATCATCCTCATGGACATCATGCTCAAGGGCGACATGAACGGGATAGAAGCTGCTGACAAGATCCGCCAAGAGACCAACATACCCGTGATCTTCCTTACCGCATACGCTGACGAGAACACATTGAACCGGGCGAAAGTCACACAGCCCTATGGATACATCATCAAGCCGTTCAAGGAGATCGATATCCACACGTCGATCGAAATGGCGCTCTACAAGCACAAGAAGGAAACCGAGGTGCTGAAGGAGCGCGATCTGCTGTTCAGTTTGGTTGAGAACAAGGAGAGTGGCAAAGAGTTCCTCTTCGTGAAGAACAACAGCCGGTTGGTGAAGTTGAAGAGCAGCGACATCTACTTCATCGAGGCGCTGAAGGATTACGTGACGATCAATACGCTGAACACGCGTTACACGATCCACAGCACCATGAAGGACATCGAGGCGAAACTGCCCGAGAGCGACTTCATCCGCGTGCACCGCAGCTTCATCGTGCGGCTCGACAAGATCACGGCCATCGAGCAGCCTAACGTGATCCTCGAGAACGACAAGAAGATCATCCCGATCGGCGGCAGCTACAAGGACGAGCTGGCCAAGCGATTGAACCTGGTCTAGCGGCGCCCCCTTTTCCCTCCGCGCAGCTCCTTGCGATAGGGTGCGGTCGACACGGGTTCTTGTTTACTTCCTTCCGGTACGAGGTCCACAACGCGTTTCTCCATATCCACCGCGCGGATCGTAACGCGCAATTCATCGCCCAGCCGGTAGGTCTTTCCCGTGCGCATACCCACCACCTGGAATTTGCCTTCGATGAACTTGAAGGCATCGCCACGCAGGTCGCGGATGGAGATCATGCCCTCGCACTTGTTCTCTTTCAGCTCCACGTAGATGCCCCACGAGGTAACACCGGTGATGAGGCCGTCGAAGGTTTGCCCGATACGCTGCAACAGGAACTCCGACTGTTTGTAACGGATGCTGGCGCGTTCCGCGTCGGCCGCCCGGCGCTCCTGCAATGAACTGTGCTTGCAGCTGGTTTCCAGCGTGCCCTTGTTCAACGGGCCACCACCGCCGAGGTAATGTGC
>JBATMK010000113.1:0-27924 GCA_049289815.1 Flavobacteriales bacterium | reverse complement strand
GAGTATGGTATGGCTGGCTATACCGCAGGAGTCAACAACGAAATAGGAACCGAGCTCCGGCTAGAACTCAACTACAAGACGAATCACTACTTCCGCAAGATTCGTTAATCAAAGATCCTATCACCGGCACTGCACCCCGCGTGAGGGATTGTACCGGAAAGCCCGGAGGCTGGTAATCCAGCCGAGGACTTGAAGGGGAAAGCCCGACCCGAGGCTTTGCGAGGGGCACGCCCTGACCTTCATCATTCATACGCCCAAGAAATCACCGAACTTTGGGGCACGAAAGATCCACGACCATGGCCATTGAAAGCGCAACCCCAGAACTGAAGAAAGTTGTTGAAGGAGCCGCCGACTTCCTGCCGCTCCTCGGCACCGACTACATCGAACTGTACGTCGGCAACGCCAAGCAGAGCGCGCACTTCTACAAAACGGCCTTCGGCTTCCAGAGCCTGGCCTACGCGGGTTTGGAGACCGGCGTGAAGGACCGCAGCAGTTTCGTGCTGGTGCAGGACAAGATCCGCCTGGTGCTGACCACGCCGCTGACGAAGGAGAACCCGATCAACGATCACCTGCGCGAGCACGGCGATGGCGTGAAGGTGATCGCGCTGTGGGTGGACGATGCGCGCAAGGCCTGGGAAGAGACCACGAAGCGCGGCGCGGTGAGCTACTTCGAGCCGATGACGGAGAAGGACGCCGATGGCGAAGTGGTGAAGAGCGGCATCAAGCTGTACGGCGATACGGTACACATCTTCGTGGAGCGCAAGAACTACCACGGCACTTTCCTGCCGGGCTACAAGCCGTGGAAGAGCGCCTACAATCCGCCGACAGCCGGCCTGAAGTACGTGGACCACATGGTGGCGAACGTAGGCTGGAACCAGATGAACAAGTGGGTGAAGTTCTACGAGGAGGTGATGGGCTTCGCGAACGTGCTGAGCTTCGACGACAAGGACATCAGCACGGAGTACAGCGCGCTGATGAGCAAGGTGATGAGCACCGGCAACGGCCGCATCAAGTTCCCGATCAACGAACCCGCCGAAGGCAAGAAACGAAGTCAAGTGGAGGAATACCTCGACTTCTACAACGGCGAAGGCGTGCAGCACATCGCCGTTGCCACGGACGACATCGTGAAGACGGTGCGAGACCTGATGGCGCGCGGCGTGGAGTTCCTGAAAGTGCCTTCCTCCTACTACAACGGCCTGCTGGACCGCGTGGGTCCGATCGATGAGGACCTCGGCCCGCTCAGCGATCTCGGCATCCTGGTGGACCGCGACGACGAAGGCTACCTCCTACAACTCTTCACCAAGCCGGTGGAGGACCGCCCGACGATGTTCTTCGAGATCATCCAGCGCAAGGGCGCGAAGAGCTTCGGCAAGGGGAATTTCAAGGCGCTGTTCGAGGCGATCGAACGGGAGCAGGAGGCGAGGGGGACGCTCTGACTTTCACGAGTTCTCCCGGATATCGGACCTCACTCCTTCACGAACGCTTTCGTCCATTCGCGACCGTTCGCGCTTAAGGATAGCAGATAGGCACCTGTGGTCAGGAACGAAAGGTCGATCGCTGCTCGGTGCATACCAGCACTGAAGGTTCCACCAACTGCGGTCATCGGCAAAAGTCGTCCTTGGATGTCGTGGAGCTCGAACGCAACCGTGGCGGCCTCGGCAAGCGTGAATTCGATCACTGCGTGATCCGTTACGGGAGCAGGATAGAGCTGGAAGTGAACGTCAAGATCTTCCGGTCCCGGAACGCCCACACCACCAGCATCGTTCGTGTACAGGTAGGCCGAAAGCACGCTCTGCGAGCTGATACCGCCACCCACGGCAATACGACCATCGGGCAGCAAGGCCACGCCATAACCCGAACCGTCGGGTGCATCGCCGACGCCGCCCGTGCCGAACGAAGGATCGAGCGAACCATCGTTCAGGTAACGCGCGAGCGCGACAGTGAGCGTACCGCCAGCGCCTTGGAAACCCGCGAGCAGGATCTTGCCATCGGGCTGCACCAGCACACCATTGCCCGAATCGTTCTGTGGAGTGAGCGCTGTGCTCACCTTGCCATCGCCGTCGAAGGAGTTGTCCAGCGTTCCATCGGTGTTGAAGCGGAACAGGATCGCATCGTAGTTACCCGTTGCATTGCTGCGACCGCACACCACGATCCGGCCGTCGGCCTGCAGCGCAACACCGTAGCCCTCGCTCGCACCAGCGCCCATCGAAGCAGAGGTATATCCACCATTGCCGAACCCCGTGTCGAATGTACCGTCGGTGTTGAGCCTCAACACGAAGGTGTGGTACGTGTTGAACCCGCCACTGTCCCCCACTACCACGATGCGGCCGTCCGGCTGCACCGCCACATCGTAAGCGTCCATGTTCGATGTCGCCCCGAGTTTGAAGATGCCGCCTGTAGCGAAGGATCCATCCAACGTGCCATCGCTTGCGTAACGCACCACCACGGTCGTGTCGCCCGCGCCGCCGTACCGCCAGCCCACCGTCACGATCTTGCCATCGGGCTGCAATGCCGATGACGACGCGCGACTTGCACCGAGACCGATCGATGTTGTCAGTACCCCTCCGGTGCCGAATCCGGCATCGGGCGTTCCATCGCTGTTGTAGCGCGCCAGGGCGAACGAGTTGACACCGCCGGACGGCGCGGCGTTACCGGTCGCAAGGATCTTCCCATCGGGCTGCACGAGCACCGATCGTCCGAACCCATCACCACTGCCGAAGGTGGTGGTTAGCCAACCATTGCCACTGAAGGAATTGTCCAACGAGCCATCGGTGTTGAAGCGCGCCACGGCGAAACCGCTTCCTGATCCGATGTACCCCGCTGCAACGATCTTCCCATCGGGCTGTGCGGCCACGGACTGGCCATTGGTGGGCCCACCCGCGGAAAGCGTGGCCATGCCATCGGCATCGAAGGTGGGGTCCAGTGTCCCGGCCTGTGCAAGGGCCGAGGTAACAGCAAGAAAAGCGATGGGGGTAACGATGTATTTCATTCCTGTGCGTTTGCGGCTCAATGTATCCGGCGGCCCTTAAGGTTATGCGGCTATCACGAGAATTCGGGATGGTCGCGCAGCCCTCCGCGACCGGATCAGGGAAGATCAAAAGCACCGCGGCGCACTAGGAGCAACATGGGTCGGTGGCCACCCTCGTGACAAGTCACGCCGCACCCATCGACTTCCGATCAACGCGATCTTTCCTGGCGAGCACCGCGTATTCCTCGCGGATGCGGTCCAGCTCGTTGTCGTCCATTTCCTCCAGGTCGAGCAGCGAATTGTTGGCCACCTCGATCGCGCGGATCAACTCATCGAGCTTGATCTGCAGCGCCTCCGTATCGCGGTTCTGCGTGTTCTGGATCAGGAACACCATGAGGAAGGTGATGATGGTGGTGCCCGTGTTGATCACGAGTTGCCAAGTATCGCTGTAGTCGAATAGCGGCCCGGTACACGCCCATACCACGATCACGAGCACCGCGATGATGAAGGTGGCGGGCTTACCGGTGTAGGTGGAAGTCCTTTTGGCGAATCGGGTGAAGGGGCTGTTGATAGGCATGGTCGGGGTGGGTGGGTTCCCTTCAAACCTAGCCACGGATCCGGAGCAGGGGGGCTGCCGTCTACTGCTTAACCACCTGAACGCTCGTGCGCCGATCGCCCTGGTCCAACACCAGTAGGTAGTTGCCAGCAGCGATGCCCGAGAGATCAAGCGTCGTGCATTGCTTGCCCGCTGGGTGCTCTCTGGTGAAAAAAAAGCTGCGCACCGATCGGCCTTCGGCATCGTGCAAAGCGCAGGAGAGGCTTCCGGCATCGTGGAGTTCGAACTCCAGTGTGGCCGTCTCGCCGATGGGATCCGGATAGACGAGCGTGGCGACGGTTCCTGCATCAAGATCCACCGCTCCGACCTCGAGACCCGTGAGGTAACGCACCACGGCCAGATCGGTATTCGTGCCGGTCGTCGTTCTGCCACATACGAGTATCCGCCCATTGGACTGGAGCGCCGATCCAAAAGCGATCGCACCCTGTGGAGCGAGTATCGTGGTGACCACGCCTGCGTTCCCGAACGATGCATCCAATGTTCCATTGGCGGTATAGCGCAGCACCAGGAACCCAATGCCTGAATATCCCGACACCACGATCTTTCCATCGGGCTGGTAGAGCACAGCATCCGCTATGCTCGATGTGTTCACCAAGGTGATCGCCTGTCCGTTCACCCCGAAGCCGCTATCGAGCGTGCCATCCTCATTGTACCGTGCGGTCACGCAACTGAAGTTCCCGCCGCCAATGGCGCCGGGCACGAGGATCTTTCCATCGGGCTGCACCACCACATCGTAGGCAAGTCCCGCGACTCCCGTGGTCACCGTGCCGTTGTTGCCGAACGTTATGTCCAGGTCGCCGGTGGTGGTATAGCGCGCTAACGCAAATCCGTTCGACCAGCCAACGGCAATGATCTTCCCATCGGGCTGGATCGCGACGCCGTGGGCGAGGCCGGGCCAAGTGGGAACCATGGGAGTGATCTGGATACCATCCCCGCTGAAGGCTGGATCAAGCGTGCCATCGGAGAGGTAGCGCACCACGCAGAACCTGTCCTGGTTGGAGTCGGTTGCAGCACCTGCCACCACGATCCTTCCATCGGGCTGAACGACCAGCGCATAGGCTTGTTCCGTTTCGCCAGGGGCACCTACCGCCGTGGTGACGATGCCACCGATGCCAAAGCCGCTATCAAGCGTTCCATCCGCCAGGTAACGCAGCACGACCATGTCATAAGAACCGCCAGGCACCACTGTCCAGCCGCAGGCAAGGATCCTTCCCTCACCGTCCAACGTAACATCCAATGCGATCTGGTAGCTGCTATCGATGTCCGTGATGACAACTCCGCCATTGCCGAATATGGCGTCAGGCGTCCCATCCGGGTTGAAGCGCAGCACTGCGATGTTCACATCCAAGCCATCGCCGGAATATCCTGCTACCACGATCTTCCCATCCGGTTGCACCACCACGGCCTCGGCTTCATCGTCCAAGGAACCGAGATCCATCGTCACGATCCCATCGCCATCGAAACTCGTATCCAGCGCACCGGGTTGGCCTTGCACCGTGCCCATGCCCAACAGCAGCGCGATCGATGCACTGAAACATCCGGCTTTCTCCATCAGGACCTTCATACCACATAGACGGAAGGGTATCGCCGGGGATGCCGCATTCTTTGAGCAGGCTCGTCTGCGCTATGGCACCATCACGCGTTGGACCGTCCGGCGGCCGGCCTGTTCCACCCGGATGAGGTAAGGACCGGAACTCAAGCCCTGAAGCGGCAATTGTTCTCCGTCCCATCCGCGTGCGCGCACGCATCGTCCGGCTGCATCCGCCACGTTCAGTTCAGCTTCGCCCTGTAAGCTCCTCATGGAGATCACCGGAACGTTGCCTTCGTAAGCGACCGTCAAGCCATCCACGCGACCGACCTCGTTCAACCCCATCGCCCCGCAACCCTCCAACGCCTGGATGAACTGCAAGAGGGTCATTGACTGCTGAAGTTCAGCCGTGATCTGGCCGGCAACGATCCCGTTGTCGTATTCCAGCCAATAGGTTCCGCAGACGGAGATCATGTAATCACCCGCTTGCTCGAAGTTGGTGCCGCACAACGTATTGCCCGCCATGTCGGTGAAGCGCAGCGCCCACACCACCGTGTCGCCAACGTTCCAGGTACTTGGATAATGACGGCACAGCAAACCGCAATCGCCCCACACGCGCACGGTGTCGTCCGCTACCAATGCACCGCTGAACGATTGCACCACCTTCACATCCATGCCGTGCTGGTAGTCGTCCAACTTCACGCCGAGGATCACCGCATCGGGTTGCCACCACTCGGGGTTAGGACCGATGGGGAACATCGTTCCACAGAAGGTCGGCGGACCGAAACAGGAACACGCGTTGGAGATCAACGGTGCGGCCAACAAACCGGAAAAGAGGAGTGTTCGTAGCATGCTCAAAGTTCTTTACGCGATGACGGTTCTGCTTTCAGGCAAGCCGCTCAACCTGTGACCTCCCGTTGGACGATCGCATGAACGGTTGTGGAAGTCGGGCCTTCAGCGGATCACCAACTTCTCCACGGTCAATTTCCCATCGCTGCGAACAGCCACCGTGTAACCCCCGCAGGCCCAACCGTCGAACCGGAACGGCGATCCATCCCATGGGCGAGAGAGAACGGAGCGGCCCTGCACATCAACCACTTCCAATACTGCGGTGTTCCGAATGTCCAGCATTTCGATCGAGGGCACGCCATCCACGTAACGCACGAGCAGTGGGTCTGTCATCTGCTGCTCCTCCACCCCGACACCGATCGTGCAGGCATTCACCATCGTCTCGAAATCCTGAAGGGTCATGGTCTGCATGGTGGGCGCGGTGATCCAGCCGCTCACCAAGCCGTTCTCATAGTTCAGCGCGTAAACCCCGCATACGCTCACCATGTAATGGCCCGGCTGCTCCAGGTCGGGCGGGTAGCCTGCGGTAATGAAATTGCCCGCGAAGTCGGTCTCGTTCAAACCGAAGATCACCGTGTCGCCATCGGGGATCCCGTCCAGGTAGACGCGGCAGAGGGCCCCGTTATCGCCCCAGACCGTGAGGGTATCGTTGGGCAGTGAAGTACCGCCGAAGGTCTGGACGACCTTCACCGTGATACCATAGTTATACGTGGAAAGCTTCACCACCAAGGCTGTGGCATCGGGGTTGAACCAGCCCGGCGCAAGTGTTTCGCAATAACTGTTGTTGCCGAAACAGGAGCACGCCGAACCGATCTTCGGGAACATGGCGGGGGCAAGGGCCGCGACGAGGAGCAGTTTCTTCATGTTGTGCGTTTGTGTGAAGATGCGTACGCACGGAAAGCCGCTGCCCGCGTTGTCGCGAACGGTTCACATTCACATGCACGGTTGATGCGCACCTACCTTCCCTTCATGTTGCTGCAACGCATCGCGAACCGCCTGATCCGTGTGACCGGTTACCCGCAGGAGTACCTGTGCGTTGAGGCGGACAGCATGCGTGATCTCATTCAATGGACCATCGATGGAAAGCCCATCGATCCGCGATCGCTGCTCTTCCTGGGTTATCGGCCGCTGGTGCTGGGCCTGCCGGAAGAAGTCGTGGTGAGCGAAGGCCTGTTGAAGTTGGAGCACAACGGCGAGGCGATCGCCAGGATAGAGTTGCAGGAACTGCCGGAAAAGCATTGGCCTGGCATCCGGCTCTTCGGCGGTACGAAGACATGGCAACGGTTCCTGCCGCCGATGTTGGAGCCTTGGGATCGTTTGCGACAACGCCTCAACGAACGACGGATCGGCAACGTCACGCGGTCCATGACCGAGTACGATCAGCTGCGCATTGCCTACGCTCAACCGCGGGAGATCCACCTTGCAGTGCTGGGGTCACCGGAGCGGTGCAACATCTTCCCGACCGATCTGCATGGAGCCCTCGGTACTGATGGCTACATCATTTCGTTGCGCCACGCGAACGCGGTGTGCAAGCAGTTGCAGGAGCGCGGCACCGTGCTGCTCTGCCGTATGGCTTTGGACAGCTACAAGGAAGTGTACCGGCTCGGCGCACGGCACAACGCTGCATGGGAAAGCGCAGCCAGCATCCGCGCAACGACATCGCTTTTCGGTGGTCATGCGGTGCCGGATGGCACACGTTCGGCGATGCTCCTGGAATTGCGGGATCAGCACGATATCGGCATCCATCGGATGCACCGGTTTCTGGTGAAGGACAGAGCGCACTTCAGCGATGGGCCCGTGCTTGCGCATGCGCATGCTGCGCCGCTGGGGTGGTTGAAACGGAGGAGGTCAGAGCCCCAATCGTTCCTGCGTTGATCAGCCGTCCTTCTTCGCCTTGCGCTTGAAAATGGGCGCAAAGCCATAGTTCAGACGCACGCCGATGGTTTGGAAGTTCTCCCAAGGCTCGTCGTGGATCCCCAGACCATCTGCGTAGTAGCTCACCTGCGGCAAATTGGCATAGTCGAGGCCGATCGTGATAGGAGCCTTGCCTTTTGTCAATGCGCCGAAAGGCACTTGCACGCCAAAGCCATACGTGAACTGCTCAATCGCATCGCTGTACGCCTCCGGAAGTTCTTGGTCGTCCACGCTCTCACGGTACCATCCTGCGCGCAAGGCAAGGATGTCGAGGATGAGCAGTTCCCCACCGATGTGAACGGCCGAACGGTAGCGTTGCGTGAGGTCATCGTCGTACTGTACATGCGCGGTGAACGCCAAGGTGGGAAGCGTATCGCAGAGCCAGCCGCTGCGCCAGCGTGCGGTGTAGCCGAAGCCACCACGGATGATGGCAGGGATACGATCGATAACGCGGTACGAAGTGTCCACTTGTCCGTGCAGATCAAGCGAGTAGACAGTACGGGACTCTTCCGAGAACGTGATGTTCTGCATTGACGCGCCGATGCGGATGGAATGACGGAGCGCACCATGACCGGGCAATTCCCCTCCATGCGCAACACCAAGCGAGCCGTAAACCACATCCCGGTCATTCTTGTCCAGTGGAATGTTGCCAACAGCGATGCCGATGCTCAGGTGCTCGATCGGTGCCGAAGCCAAAGAAAGCATCAGACGTGGCGTGGGCGCAACGAAATCGTCCTCGGTCTGGTAAATGAAGCCACGACGCGGTTCGACCACATCGCCGAAGGTGAAATGTTCACTGCCGATGGTCGAGCCATCCACAGCTGCACCGAACGACCATCGTTCCCCCAGTCGGTAAGCGATCGCTCCTTGGTCGAATTCCGATCTCTCGAAGATGTACCACTTGTCGGCGCTATGGAGATAAACATCCAAGCCGCGCAGATCCATCAACGCTGCCGGATTGAAAGACATGTTCCGTACGTCGCCTTGCAACGCCACATTGCCACGCCCCATGGCCTCGGAGCGGGCATCCGGTTGCCGTCCGAAGAAACTTGAAGCGGCGAGCCAGGTTTGCGCCTGGCCCCGCAAAGCGGAACAGATCATCACCGAAAGGAAGAGCGCGGCAGTGGGCGTTCGCATCGCGAGTAGCGCTTGAATGCCGAAACTAACTTCGCCGCCCTTCCATTATTGCATGTTCCGCACCCATACCTGTGGCGAACTCCGCCTCTCCGACGCTTCCAAGACAGTGACCCTGGCCGGTTGGGTGCAGCGCACGCGCGATCTGGGCGGCATGACCTTCGTTGACCTGCGCGACCGCTACGGCATCACGCAGTTGACCTTCAACACGGACAGCGATGCGTCGTTGCGGGAGACGGCCCGCACGCTCGGACGCGAATTCGTAGTGCAAGTGACGGGCAAGGTGATCGAGCGCCAGAGCAAGAACGCCAACATGCCCACGGGCGAAGTGGAGATCTTCTGCAGCGCACTGAAGGTGCTGAACAGCGCGAAGACACCACCCTTCACCATTGAAGAAGAGACCGACGGCGGCGACGAACTGCGCGCGAAATACCGCTACCTCGACCTGCGCCGCAACAACGTCCGCAAGGGTCTGGAGCTGCGGCACCGCATGGCGATCGAAGTGCGCAACTACCTCAGCAGCCAGAATTTCCTGGAGGTGGAAACGCCCGTGCTGATCAAGAGCACGCCGGAAGGTGCGCGCGACTTCGTGGTGCCCAGCCGCATGAACCAGGGCGAGTTCTACGCGCTGCCGCAAAGCCCGCAGACCTTCAAGCAACTGCTGATGGTGGCCGGGTTCGATCGCTACTTCCAGATCGTGAAGTGCTTCCGCGACGAAGACCTGCGTGCCGACCGCCAGCCGGAGTTCACACAGATCGACTGCGAGATGGCCTTCGTGGAACGCGAGGACATCCTGCAAGCGTTCGAAGGCCTGGCCAAGCACCTGTTCAAGGCGATCCTGCAGAAGGAGTTCAACGAGCCCTTCCTGCGCATGAGCTACGATGAGGCCATGCGCGACTACGGTTGCGACAAGCCGGATCTGCGGTTCGGGATGAAGTTCGTGAGTCTCACCCCGGCCCTCTCCAGCGGAGAGGGAGTTGATCTTGTGCGCGGTAAAGGCTTCAAGGTTTTTGATGATGCCGAAGTGGTCGTGGGCATCAACGCCGAAGGCTGCGCGACCTGGAGCCGCAAGCAGACCGATGCGCTCATCGATTATGTGAAGCGCCCGCAGATCGGCGCAACGGGCATCGTGTTCGTGAAGTGGACGGAGGAAGGGCTGAAGAGCACCGTGGACAAATTCTACGGGCCTGAGGTGCTGAAACAGTGGGCCGATCGCTTCGGCATGAAGCAGGGCGATCTGCTGTGCATCATGGCCGGTGGCGCGGACAAAACGCGCAAGGCGTTGAACGAACTGCGGCTGCACATGGGCGATGCCCTCGGCCTGCGCGATCCGTGGACCTTCAAGCCGCTGTGGGTGGTCGACTTTCCGCTGCTGGAGAAGGATGAGGAGAGCGGTCGCTGGCACGCCATGCACCACCCCTTCACCTCGCCGATACCCGAGCACGCGCATATGCTCGAGAGCGACCCCGGTGCCGTGAAAGCGAACGCCTACGACCTTGTCATCAATGGGACCGAGATCGGTGGTGGCAGCATCCGCATCCACGACCGCAGCATGCAGGAAGCGATGTTCCGCGTGCTCGGCTTCACCGACGAGGATGCGCGATACAAGTTCGGCTTCCTGCTGGACGCCTTCGAATACGGCGCACCGCCGCATGGTGGCGCAGCCTTCGGTTTCGATCGCTGGGTGAGCCTCTTCGGTGGCCGCAGCGACATCCGCGAGTTCATCGCCTTTCCCAAGAACAACGCCGGCCGCGATGTGATGATCGACGCTCCGAGCCGCATCGACGACATCCAGTTGAAGGAACTGGGGATCGCATTGAAGTGATGCCATGGCCGCACCGCCGCTGACCGGGATCAAGGAGACCTGTCTCTACGTTTCGGACACGGCGCGCACACAGGCGTTCTACGAAGGCGCGCTCGGCCTCGTGTGCTTCGGCGACCAGCCCGGCGATCATGTGTTCTTCCGCGCCGGCTCATCCGTATTGCTCTGCTTCACCGCCGCGCTGTCATCGAAGCAGACGGAACTCCCCCACCACTTCGGCACCGGCGAACTGCACTTCGCTTTTGAAACACCGCGCGAGCACTACGACGCCTGGCGTGCGCATGTGATCGCTGCGGGGATCGCGATCGAGCACGATCATGTGTGGCGGCACGGCCACCGCAGCTTCTACTTCCGCGATCCCGACCGGCATTGCGTGGAGGTGATCGAAGCCGGGATGTGGGAGGCGCGGTAGGGCTCCCACCCGCTGCATGAACCGGACTCGGGGGTACTTGCTCATTGGTCGGTGCTTCGATCACATCGATGAGGTCATGGACACGGTCCATGAGGGATGTCAGGATAGCTTCGGCCCCCGATAACGACTTTCGTACATGTCATCCACAGTGGACGAACGCGTATTGCTTCGTTCCTCGCGGTGACGGACGCCCAGGAACCACGCTGAGACCCGTGCCCATGGGGCTCGGAACAACACAAGAAGATCAAAAGACCCACACACGATGAGCGATAGCAAGAACCCGGCACCCGCCGCGAGCGCCACGAGCCCTGATGGCAACGGTGCGGAGAAGTGTCCCGTCATGCACGGCGCGATGCGCAATCCCGTGGCCGGTCGCGGCACCGGCAACCGCGAGTGGTGGCCGGGCGTGCTCACCCTTGGCATCCTGCACCAGCATGCGCCGAAAGCGAACCCACTGGGGTCCGATTTCAACTATGCCGACGCCTTCAAGAAGCTCGACTACGCCGCGCTGAAGAAGGACCTGAATGCCTTGATGACCGACTCGCAGAGCTGGTGGCCGGCCGACTGGGGCCATTACGGCGGGCTCTTCATCCGCATGGCCTGGCATAGTGCGGGGACTTATCGAACAGGCGATGGCCGTGGCGGCGGTGGCCGCGGGCAACAGCGTTTCGCCCCGCTCAACAGCTGGCCGGACAACGTGAGTTTGGACAAGGCCCGGCGGCTGTTGTGGCCGATCAAGCAGAAGTACGGCAGCAGCATCTCCTGGGCCGACCTGATGATCCTCACTGGCAATGTTGCCTTGGAGTCCATGGGCTTCAAGACCTTCGGCTTCGGCGGTGGCCGCGTGGACACGTGGGAGCCGGATCAGGACATCTACTGGGGCGCTGAGACCGAGTGGCTGGGCGACAAACGCTACAGCGGAGAACGCGATCTGGAGAACCCGCTCGCGGCCGTGCAAATGGGCCTGATCTACGTGAACCCGCAAGGCCCCAACGGCAACCCCGATCCCGTTGCGAGCGGCCGCGATGTGCGCGAGACCTTCAAGCGCATGGCGATGAACGACGAAGAGACCGTGGCCCTGGTGGCTGGTGGACACACCTTCGGCAAAGCGCACGGCGCAGGGCTTGAATCGAACGTGGGACGTGAGCCTGAAGCTGCCACCATCGAGCAGCAGGGCCTGGGCTGGGCGAACAAGCTCGGCACCGGTATCGGCGTGCACACCATCACCAGCGGCATCGAAGGCGCGTGGAAGCCGAACCCGACGAAGTGGGACAACGGCTACTTCGACATGCTCTTCGGTTACGAGTGGGAACTGACCAAGAGCCCCGCCGGTGCGCACCAATGGGTGGCGAAGAATTGCAAGCCCGAGCATTTGATCCCCGATGCGCACGATCCGGACAAGAAGCATCCGCCGATGATGACCACGGCCGATCTGTCCTTGCGCTTCGATCCCGCGTACGAGAAGATCGCGCGGCGCTACCACCAGGATCCTAAGGCCTTCGCCGATGCGTTCTCGCGCGCGTGGTTCAAGCTCACGCACCGCGACATGGGACCCAAGTCGCGGTACCTCGGTCCGGAAGTGCCGAAGGAAGACCTGATCTGGCAGGATCCGATCCCGGCGGTGGATCACAAACTCATCGACGCGAACGATGTTGCCGCGCTGAAGAGCAAGATCCTCGCATCGGGCCTCAGTGTGGGCGAACTCGTTTCCACGGCGTGGGCATCGGCTTCGACTTTCCGCGGCAGCGACAAGCGCGGTGGCGCCAACGGCGCGCGCATCCGGCTGGCCCCGCAGAAGTTCTGGGCGGTGAACGATCCCGCGCAACTCGGCAAGGTGCTGAGCGCGCTGGAGAAGATCCAAGCTGAATTCAACACGTCGGGCAAAAAGGTCTCGATGGCCGACCTGATCGTGCTCGGTGGTTGTGCCGCCGTGGAGAAAGCCGCCAAGGATGCGGGGCACGCGGTTACGGTACCCTTCACACCGGGCCGTATGGATGCCACGCAGGAGCAGACCGACGTGGAAAGCTTCAGCGTGATGGAGCCGCAGGCCGATGGTTTCCGCAACTACCTGAAGAAGGCTTACAGCGTTCCGGCCGAAGAAATGCTCATCGACAAGGCGCAACTGCTTACCCTGGGTGCGCCGGAGATGACTGTGCTCGTGGGCGGCCTGCGTGTGCTCGGCTCCAACACCGGCGGCGCGAAGCACGGTGTGCTCACCGATCGCGTGGGGCAACTGACCAACGACTTCTTCGTGAACCTGCTGGACATGGGCAAAGCCTGGGCGCCGCGGGCCGGCGAAGACGGCATTTACGGAAGCCACGATCGGAAGAACGGTGATCGGAAATGGACGGCCACCCGCGTGGACCTCGTATTCGGTTCCAACTCCCAGCTGCGCGCGATCGCCGAGGTGTACGCGCAGGCCGATGCGAAGGAGAAGTTCGTCAAGGACTTCGTTGCGGCGTGGGCCAAGGTGATGGAGCTGGATCGGTTCTGAACCTGCTTTGGGCTTATGTGAACGCCGTACTGGCGGCCACGACACGTTCGCCCGAACACAATGAAGCCCCCCTGCCGGGGCTTCACAGTGACCCGGTTCAGGCTGTTGCATGTGCATGCAGCCCGGGCAGCCCTTCCGCATTGCGAAGGAACGGGCCGGAACCACGCCCGACGCACGACCTTCGTGCAATGGAGCGGAGCGGAGCTTGGTATGTTCTTCGCCGATAGTGCTCTAGCTCATGCTACCTGCTGACGCGCAAACACCCGCGACCCTCCGGTCACGCCCTCGATGGTGGCGCCGGCTGCGGCGTGTCTTGTTGTGGCTGTTGTTGCTTCCACCAGCGTTGCTGGGCCTTATCGCATTGCTGATCTACTTCCCCCCCGTTCAGGACCGTATCCGAAAAGAGGCTGTGGGTTACTTGGAAAAGAAGATCGGTACGCGTGTCAGCCTCGATCATTTCGCGTTGCGATATCCCATAGGTGTTTCCGTTGACGGGCTCCTGGTCTTCGATGAAAGCGGCGACACGCTCCTGTACGCCGGTGAACTGAAGTCGAGCCTTGGTCTTGGTGCCCTCATCGATGGCCGCATCGAACTGAACGGCACACAACTTTCGCATGTGCGCGCGCATTTGGTACAGCGGGCGGACAGCACATTCAACTTCACCTACATCATCCGCGCCTTCGCACCGGACACGGCAGCTGTGAAGGAAGCCGTTGCGGACAGCACAGCGCCCATGCCGTTCTCGGCCTCCGGTGTTGACCTGACCGATGTGCGCTTCGACATGGAATTGGCCCGGAGCGGTTTTGCCATGCACGTGGTGCTGGGCGAACTGCAAGTGGAGATGGATGCGATGGATGCCGGCGCTACGCTCTTCCACGCCCGGTCAATCCACATCGCGAATACCCGGGTGGACATGTCGACCACACCAAGCCCGTCCGAGCCCGATACCTATCCGGCACTCACCAATCCCTTGGAAGGACTCGACATTGACCTACGGGAACTCGGCTTCCAGAACGTCGCCTTCACACTCACGGATGCCGTGAGCCACGATAGTCTTTGGGTTCAGGTGGGCACTGGTGCATTGCAGGTGGACAGCCTAGTGTTCGCGCGGCAGCAAATGCGGTTTGCCTCCGTGGCGCTCACCGATGCGCACTTCGGCACCTTGGCCAAGGACACCTTGGTGCAAGGCGGGCTCACCTCCGCACCACCACCATGGTTGGACCAGCACGATGGTTTCAGGTATTGGGCGCGCGGTCTGGACATCGCGGTGCACGAACTGGTGATCGATGGCGGCAACATCCAAATGCATCAAGGCGCCATACGGCCAGCGCGGGAATTGATGGACCCGGACCACATGGACTACCGAGCGATCACATTGCGTGCGGAAAACCTGGCCTTCAATGACCGTACGGTGACCGCCTTCATCCGCGACCTGAAGGCAACAGGGACCGGTGATGCCGTGTTGCACGCAAGCGTGAATGTGGATGCGATCCCATCGCTCGTGCGCCTGAGCGATGGCATTGTTGCGCTGGGCATCACCGAGGTACGCTTCGCGGCAACCGCCGCTCCCGGCGATATGACCAATGTCTATCGCGCACCGAAAGCGGTACCGTTGAACGTACGCGTCTCCTCCTCCATCGATCTCGCGCAACTGCAGGAACTGCTGGACCAATTCGGCGTGGTGTTGCCGCAGCCCATCCGTGCCAACGAGGTGTGGAACATGCAAGTGGGTTTCAGTGGAACGGCACAGCGGGTCGATACGCTGCGATTGGACATCGTGGGCGATCAGGGAACGGTAGTGCATATGGACGGTGATGCCCAGGACCTGGGGAACATTGTTCACAGTCCTTTCCGCGCCGACGTGCGTGAGGTCGTTATGGGTGATGGCATGCGCTCGATCGTCGCATCGTACATGCCGGCGAACACGCCCAAACCGTCGCGCATGGCGGGCAGCGTGCGGGTGGTCGGCACCGGTGCTGGCATGGTAGGTTATCTGGACCTGCGCAGTGACCTCGGTGACGTGAAGGGAAGTGTCGGCGCAACCGGCCTGCATGACAGCATGCCCGATGCGGTGAAGGCCGACCTCACCATCCAAAACGTTCCGCTTGACCGCTTCACCGGCGACACGACGATGGGTCTGGTGAGCGCGAAGATCGTTGGCGAGGGTAAGGCATTGAAAACATCCGATCGCAGGGGCAATCTGGAGGTGATCCCTTCGCAGTTGCTCTACCATGGCCAGGACCTCAGCGGCTCGCGCATTGCCGCGAAGGTCCAAGGCGATTCCATCCATGCCGAAGTGACGACCGATGCACCGGCGTTGGCCATTGCGCTGCGCGCTGATGCGCGCTGGCCGGTCGGCAGCGACACCATTTCCGGGGCTGTTGCACTGCGGGCTGATCGGCTGCAGCTGAAGGCCATGGGCTGGTACGACCATCCCCTCGATGTGCAAGGCCAATGGAATGGCACAGCACGGTTCTCGACGGACGGCTTCACGGAATTCGCGCTGGTGGGCGACAGTGTGCAGCTCTCCAACCCGGAGCGCTCCTTCCGCTTCGAAGAGTTCACTGCGCAAGGTCGTCTCTCCACCGACTCCACCTTCCTCGTGCTGTCAACGGATGCTTTGGAAGTCGATTACAGCACCAATATTCCGGTGGACAGCTTGCTGCCGCACACACGCGAAAAGCTCTTGAGCTTCTTCCGGGAGGACAGTTCATTCGTTCCCGGACCGGGGAGACGGATGGACCTGCGCGTGGCCCTGCCGAAAACGGAATGGCTTACGGGCATCGTGCTACCGGATCTGAAGGCGATCGAACTGGAGGAATTCACCGGGCACTACGATAGTGATACCGACGCCCTTCGCCTGACCATCGATGTGCCTGTGTTGCAGTACCAGGACATTGCGCTAACGGCGCTAACAGTGAACGCGAATGCGAAAGGCAAGGCACTGGACGGTGCGCTGCGGTTGGACAGCATACGCTACAAAGACTTCCATGTGCATGGGTTCGCTCTAACGGCCAACTCCCGTCCGGGCACACTGAAGAGCGCCTTGCGCATCGATCAAGAGGACGGCGTACCGAAATACGTGGTACCGATCGACTTCCGTCGCACCAACGGCGATATCGCGATGCACTTGGCCGAAGGTCTCGTGCTCGATACCTCGGCATGGACCGTGGACCCGCTCAACGAATTGCGCTTCACCGATGCCGGTCCCGAAGCACAGCACTTCGTTCTGAGTAGTGGCGACCAACGCGCGGAACTGGTCACTAACACCAACAGTACTGAGGTGCATCTGGATCAGTTCAACATGGGGGCGTTGCTGAACCTCGTTTCCACCCGCGACAGCATGCCGATCATCGGCGGTGCTATGAGCGGTGAAGTGGTGCTGCCGTTGAACGCCAGCTCAGCCATGCGCGCAGATCTCCGCGTGGAAGACCTGCAGGTTACGGGCAAGCCGATCGGCGACCTCGCGGTGCATGCGGAAGGGCCGGGCAGCGCTCAATACACGGTGAATGCGCGCTTGGAGAACGGCACGAACGAACTGGATGCCGATGCGCGCTACGACAGCGAGCAGCAACCGCCAGCGATGGAAGCCCACGCACGCATCGGGCTCACGGACATGGCCTTCCTGCAACCCTTCGCCGGCGGTGTGCTCTATGAACTGGGTGGTGGCTTGAAAGGCACCGTGGACTGGCGCAAACTCAAGACCGGCAACAGCGTGCAAGGCGATCTCACCTTCACGAACGCCTTCGTGGGCGTGAAGCGGACGGGGGCACGATACGAACTGCGCAACGAGCGCCTGCTGGCTGATGCCGATGGTTTCACCTTCAATGACTTCACGGTGCTGGACAGCTTGGGCAACGCCTTTGTACTGCACGGACAAGTGTTCACGACCGACCTGTCCAGCATGCGCTTCGACCTTGACCTGCATACCGATTCGTTCCAATTGGTGAACAGCGCACCGGCGAAGGACGAGCTCTTTTACGGCGATCTCATCGCCGCTTTGGATGTGCGCGTTACCGGCACCGACAAGGCACCCGTTGTGAAGGGCGATCTCGGCATCCTCGCCGGAACGGACCTCAGCGTGGTGCTGCCCGGCAGCCAGGTGAAGTTGGTGGAGAGCGAAGGGATCGTGGAATTCACCACCGACCTATCGGGTACGGACACCACACGTGTAGCGACGGCCGAAGAACGCATGCGCGATTCGCTGCGCGCACAGTTGCCCAAGGTGGACCTGGACCTGAACATCCGTGTGGACGACCGCGCGGCGTTCGCCATCGTGCTCGACCCGACCACCGGCGACCAGGCCACGTTCAAAGGCACCGGCGACCTGCGCTTCCAATACGATCCCGATGGCCAGATGCGCCTGACCGGTCCGTTCGTTGTAAGCGAAGGTGGCTACACGCTGGAGTTCTATGGGTTGGTGAAAAAGCGCTTTGACCTGTTGCCCGGCAGCTCGGTGACGTGGTCCGGTGACCCCATCGATGCGCGCATGGACATCCGCGCGCGGTACGTTTCGGAAAGCGCGGCCTATCCATTGGTGGCGAACGCGACCGGAACCTTGAGCGAGGCCGAGCGCAATCGTTTGAGCGCGCGCCTTCCGTTCGAAGTGGTCATCAGTATCGATGGAGCCATGAAGAAGCCGGACATCGGCTTCGGCATCGACCTGCCGCGCGAGTACCGCAATAGTTATCCGCAAGTGAACGATGAACTGGATCGGCTTGCTGACCGCAGCCAGGAGGAAGAACTCAACCGCCAGGTCTTCGGATTGCTCGTGCTCAACTCTTTCGTACAGGACGAAGGCGCAGGTGGCGCGCCCAGCAGCACCATTGCCACCAGCGCTGCGCGCAATTCGGTGAACGGCATCCTCACCGACCAGATGAACAAGGTCACCGGACGTTACGTGAAGGGCGTTGACATCCAGCTTGGCGTGAGCACCGTGGACCAGGCGCAGGGCAACTCCACGTATCAGCGCACCTCGGTGGATTACAAGGTGAGCAAGAGCTTCCTGGACAAGCGCCTGAGCTTTGAGGTGGGCGGCTCGGTGGGTGTGGACGAGAACGAAGCGAGCGCGAGCAACGTGAACAATACGCGCGCCGCCCAGTACGCCATCATCTACAACCTCACCCGCGACGGCCGTTTCCGGTTGCGAGGGTACTATGAGAACGCGTTCGACCTGTATGACGGCGAGATCACCGACAGCGGCATCGCATTGATCCACACACGCGACTTCGAGGAGAACGAGCGTGCACGGGAAGCGGCGCGTGAAGCGCACCGCAAGCAGGAAGCGGAAGAACGGAAGAAGAAGAAGGCCGATCCGGAAAACGATGGACCTGCAGCACCACAAGATCCCGCTGGACCATGAGGTGCGTCGCCTACCCCGTCCTGCTCTGCGCCGCGCTGCTCAGCTCCTGCACCGGGCTGAAGTACGCCACGCCCGAACGCCCGTTGTTCGCGGGCTTTGAAGTGGAGTGGGACCAACCACCGGTCGAGGAACGCAAAAGCCTGACAGGTGAACTCACGGAAGTCGTGGTGCCGGAGCCGAACACGAACATCCTGGGCATGCGGCCGGCGGCAGCGCTGCACAATGCGATCAAGGAACCGCGCAAGGTGAACGGCTTGCGCAACCTGCTGAAGAACAAGATCGGGTCGCCACCGGTGTACCTGGCCGATGTTCCGCTGAACGACATCAACGCCGCGCTGGAGAACCGGATGAACAACCACGGCTACTTCGCCGCTCGCAGCCGCTACGAAGTGAACGCCGAAGGCCGTAAGGCGCGCGTGGTGTTCCATGTGAACGCGGGTGTGCCACATCGGTTGCGGAGCATTGCCTACGGGGACAGCACCGACACGCTCAACCTCCGCATCGCCCGTTCCCGTGAACGTTCACCGCTGGAAGTCGGTCAGTTCTACGATCTCGCCAGGCTCGATGCCGAACGCAACCGCGTTGCCGGCAGTTTGCGCAATGCGGGTTGGTACCACCTGAAGGACGATGACCTCGTGTGGGCTGCGGACACGTCAGGCGGGGATCATGTGATGGATGTGCGTCTCCGTATGAAGCGCGTGGCGAACGCGAAAGCCCGGCAGCGCTTCACCCTCGGTGCCGTGCGCGTGCACGGCGACTACGACGCCGCGCTGCCCCGCAACGACAGTACAGTAGTGGACAGCGTAGTGTATATCAACTACCTCAACACCTATCGCCCGAAGACCATCGTGCGCGGCGTGTTCCTTCGCCCCGGCCAGTTCTATTCGTCATTCTGCAGCGACCAGACCACGCAACACTTGAGCAGCTTCGGTGTGTTCAAGAGCACGCAGGTGAACTACACCGAGGACGCCCTGCGACCCGGCGTGCTGCATGCCAATGTGCTGCTGGTACCACAGAAGCGATGGTCGCTGTTCAGCGAGCTGAACGCCGTGAGCAAGAGCAACAACTTCGCCGGTCCAGGTTTGCGTGTGGGGTTCAAGGACCGCGACTTGTTCCGGGGTGCGGAGATCCTCAGTGCCGACCTGAACGGCCGTTTCGAGACACAGATCGCGGGCGATCGAAAAGGCACCAACGCATACGAGATCGGTGTGAAAATGTCCTTGCAGATCCCGCGCATCGTTCCCTTCCGGGGCCTGCGTTCGGTGCGCAGTTCCGCGCCCAATACGCGCGCCGACATCGGTTATGGCCTTTTCCGGCGCGTGGGATTGTACGGGCTGGAATCCTTCAACACCTCGTTCGGTTATGTGTGGCGCCACAATCCACGCGTGTGGCACGACGTGCGCATCCTGGAAGTCAGCTTCAATTCGTTGTACTACAGCAGCGCGGAATTCACCGCCTTCCTCGACACCAACCCCGCCGTGCAGCGCAGCTTCGAGGAACAGTTCATCGTGGGCCTCGGCTACACCTATACCGTTACCACGCAGCGGCGCACCACCACCAGTGGTTACATGATGGCCAGCCTGGGCTTCGATGAGAGCGGCAACCTGCTGGACCTTGGCTATCGCATCGCCGGTCCACGCCCGGAGGAAGGAGACCTCTTGTTGGGTCGTCGCTACTCGCAATTCCTTCGCTTCAGGCCCGAGGTGCGCTACTACAGCCCCGCCGGCCGAGGTGGTGATCGCATCGTTGCTCGCGTGCTCGCCGGAGTGGCTGTGCCGTACGGCAACTCCGATGTGGTGCCCTTCGTGAAGCAGTTCTACGTGGGCGGCACCAACAGCGTGCGGGCTTTCCGCGCACGGTCGGTGGGCCCAGGCACGTATGTACCGGAAGAGAACAGCACCGTACTGATCGACCAGACCGGCGAGATCCGTTTCGAGGCGAACCTTGAATACCGCTTCACCATCTCGGGCTACTTGAAGGGAGCCCTGTTCGCCGACGCCGGTAACATCTGGCTCGTGAACGACGACCCACAGCGGCCGGGAGGTACGTTCAAGTGGGAGAACGCGTTGAGCGAGTTGGCGGCAGGTGCAGGATTCGGCGTGCGGTTCGATCCCGAAGTGATCGTGGTGCGCCTGGATCTCGCCACCCCCTTGCGCCGGCCGTCATTGCCCGAAGGTGATCGCTGGGTGTTCGATGACCTGGAGCCGAAGCTGTTCGACAACATGATCTTCAATATCGCCATCGGGTATCCGTTCTGAAGAATGACTTGGGGGTCTGTCCACGAGCCTGCGGCGATCGCATATCGGTTGAACCGGGTAGCCAGCGACGACTCGACAGCAGACGTTCGCGTATGGCTACCGCTTCTACATTATGAGCCAGCCAACCGACGGAAAAAATGTCAACCACAGGAATCAGCAGCCACCGCCCACTGCCCTACGACGAGATCCGCCGGGAATGGGAAGCCATGATCGCGCGCATCGCTTCGGTGTGCCCGATCTACTACAGCAACTTGGGCTACGGCTCCAACGAGGATGCCGAGGTGTCCATTGACATCCAACACCGCAAGCAGGTGTCGGCCATCGAGGCGATCCTCTTCAGCAACGTGCGCTTCGATCCGAAGTGCCGCTACATGACCGAGCATCTCATCACCTTCACCGGCAGGCAACGCCTGCGCAGCCGCCGCCAGTCAGGTCCATGGACGGTGGAAGCAGTGAAAGTTGATCTGCGCGCCCTTGGCGTGCCGCCGGACAGTGCGGCGGTGAGGTACCGTTATGAAGCCGGGTTGAACTGAGTGGGATGCCTTTACTTTACAAGGCATCATGAGAACACTCTTATCCGCGTTGCTGCTACCGATCGCGGTGTTGGCGCATGCGCAATTGGTGAACGGCAGTTTCGAGAACAACGGCGTCTTCAGCCTAACAGGTTGGGAATGGACCTGCGACACTCCGGTGGGCGGTACGTACGTGCCGCCGGGCACAGGACAATGGAGCGTGCGCAAGAACATCGGCAACCCGAACTGTTCGCCCAGCTATCTCTACCAACGCATCCCCTTCGTGCAGTCCGGCGACTATTGGAAAGTGAGCGGATGGGTACGCGTGGATTCCACGGGCTGGAACGCCCTTCCGCACATGGGCTTCGCCACCTTGAACAACGGCGACTTCACCACCGGGGCGTGGATCGGCAGTCCTGCTCTCTCGTGGAACTTTTGCTGGATCACCGATAGCGTGCACGCCACGGCCACCGACACCGCCGTGGTCTACCTCACCTGCGGTACGGATTTCCTTGGAGCGGGTTGGTACGATGGCATCGAACTGGAACCCTTGCTCACCGGCATCGTGGAGCCTGTGCGTGTGCATACATACCTGGACGAGGATCAGATCCTGCACCTCTCCGCTGGCGAGCATCTGATCCGCAGTGTGCAATTGTTCGATGCCGCTGGCCGCATGTTGCGTACGGAAGTCATGGAGCGATCAGCGAACGTGGCGCTTTCAACTGCCGATCTGGTTCCGGGCGTCTACATCGTGCAGCTCAGCACCGATGCGGGGCAAGGGACTGCGCGGTTCGTGAAGGGGTGAGGGAACGATCTGAGCTCGTGCAAGGAGGAAATACGTGCACAAACATGACCATTGCCCGTGTCATCGAGCAACTGTTGCAACTTGATTTTGTGCGCGCCGATTTCAGCAGTGCGGAAGAACTTCTCAATGAACTATCACTTGTAATAGGAAGAGATTTTCCCGGGGAAGCGATTCCGGGTCATGTCAGTCAAAACAATATGCCTCCAGCAGCGCTGAACATGATGACGGAAGTCGACAGTCCGATCATTCTTGTCGACAGCATTCCTCACATCCCGCAGTGGTTCATTTACCCCATGGACAACTTGAGTCAGGTGGAAGGCAGGATCCTTGGAATAAGTGGTATGCTCAACGCATACTCCCGTGAGTCAATTGTCCTCGTAGATGGAGAGATCCAGTCGTTTGAAATAAGGTATGAAGGGCCTAACGGCGTTGAGCTAGTCTTCTCCAAGGAAGACCAACATGGCTTCGGCAACACTTATCTCAACGCCGGCATAGTTTGGCAGTAGTTCGAGATCGTCCGCCGCACCCGTTCGTTTCCACTCTGGTGGGTCTTTCAGGTCGCACTCCGCACCACCGATCCGCCTTATTCAATAAACCGCTACTCCTTCACAAACCGCAGCGCGCTTCGCGCCCCGGATGCCTCCTTGATGCTCACTGCATAAAGCCCAGCGGCCAGATCGCCGATGTCCAAGGTCATTTGCGTGGTGTTCGCGCGTTGCGCCTTCAGCAAGCGGCCATCGCTTGAGCGCACTTCAAGCCATGCACCTGGAGCCGCCAACTGCACGGTGAGTTGGTCATGCGCCGGGTTCGGGTAGAGGAGCAATGCGGGATCGGCCTGCGCCCACTCCTGCAGCCCAACACCACCACCAGTGTGGTAACGCACCACGGCGAAGTCGTTCAGTGTGTTGGTGAAATGCGCCGCTCCTGCCATCACGATCTTCCCGTCGGCTTGCACCGCTACCGAGTTGCCGTAATCGGAGTCCCCAACGCTGGTGGTCTGGATGCCGTCGGTGTTGAAACCAGTGTCGAGCGTACCATCGGTGTTGAAGAGGGCCACCATGAAATTGAAATCGGTGGATCCTGCAGCCACGATCCTGCCATCGGGCATCAGCGCCACCGAGCGCGCACCGCTGTATGTGCCGTTCGGGGTTGTGGTCATTCCATCGCCGCTGAAGCTGTTGTCGAGCGTACCGTCCGCGTTGTAGCGCGCCAGGCCCATGATCCAATACGGCGGGCTCGAGACCATCCCGGCGGCCACGATCTTGCCGTCGGGTTGCAAGGCCACACCGTAGGCTCGGTCATCGCCGCTGGTGAAAACGGTGTTCACGAGCCCGCCGCTTCCGAAGGTGGCGTCGGGAGTGCCATCGGGGTCGTAGCGCGCGAGTGCGAAGTCTTCATCCGTGCCATTGCCGTAATAGCCCGCCAAGATGATCTTCCCGTCGGGCTGCAGTGCCATGGAGACCACGGCATCGTTGTATCCAGCGAAGTCCGTGGTCTCGATGCCATCGCCGCTGAAGGAGTTGTCGAGCGCGCCATCCGTTGTGTAGCGCAACAGCGCGAAGTCGTCGCTGCTGCCATTGTTGGTGTAGCCCGCAACCAGGATCTTCCCGTCCGGTTGCAGGGCCACGGCGTACGCCTCGTCGTACCCCGCACTGATGTCGTCCACCTGCACGCCATCGCCGCTGAAGCTGTTGTCCAGTGTGCCGTCGGCGTTGTATCGGAGCAGCGCGAACGCCATCCCGCTTCCATTGATCAAGGTGGATCCGGCCACCACGATCTTCCCATCAGATTGAACCGCCACGGCGGTGGCGTGATCATCGAGTGTGCCGATGGCCGTGGTGACCTTGCCGCCGGTGCCGAAGCTGTTGTCCGGGCTGCCATCTGCCAGCAGGCGTACCAGTGCGATCTCGGCCGCAGTGCCATTGTTCGAGGATCCGGCGATCACGAGCCTGCCGTCCGGCTGCACGGCAACGGAGAGACCGAAGTCGTCGCTCGAGCCGCTGAAGTTGGTGGTAACGATACCGTCGGCGGAGAACGTGCTATCCAGATCACCGGGCTGCTGGGCAAAGGACCCGGAAGTCGCGAAGAGGAGGATCGCAAGAAGGACATGTCGGCTCATGCTGGTGTGCTTTTGGGTCTTGGGTCGTTTGAAAAGTAGGTAAAGGCCTTCTTGGCGAACTTTGGGCGGAGATGTCCACCATGCCGTCGCCGGTAGCGCTCACGCTCCCTCACCTTCGCAGCCCCCGATGGTTCGGAATGAGCCATAAGTAACTCATGCGCCCGCTCCTATTCCTGTTCGCCCTGCCGCTGCTGGCCAATGTCCAACCGGGACTGCGCGGTTCGTGAAGGGGTGAGGGGCAACACCACCTGGCTGTCCTGAGGCGACGCCTTCCGACCTCTCGGGCACATTTTCATTCCTCCTGATCGTGTGGGTGCGGGGAGGAATTCCGATATCTTTCGAGTGTCAGCATATTCCAACCGATCATGTGGACCAAACACCTTTCCATGAGCTGCTTGTCACTGATATCGGTGACGAGCACATTGGTTCTCTGTTCCAACGTTCAGGCACAGAACCATTGCAAGGTCCGTTACTTGTACAGCAACACAGGCGACCGCATCCAACGCGATTGGTATTGCTGGGACCCTCATGTGATAACGGAAAAGGAGGAGGATGCCGAACCGAAGGTGCTCGCTTCGAGCATGGAAGAGCTGCATTTACAAGTGGCACCGAACCCGGCCTCGGAGCAATTGTCCATCATGGTACCATCGGAATTCGCTTCGGGGACCATCGACCTTCTTTCTCCTACAGGGGCACTGATGGCCACCACGACGGTCACTTCCACACGTACGACCTTCGATGTGAGCAACTTCTCCTCCGGGCATTATTTCATCCGTTTCGTGCGTGGCGATGAGACCATCATTTCGCCCTGCATCGTTCAGCGCTGAGGACGTCCAGCGGTTCGGGTGCCGGACCCTGGCAATACAGCTTTCGTGGTTCGGCCTGCTCGCTTCAACGATGGGCCAGAACCTGGTCCCGAATCCCGGGTTCGAAGTGCTGGATCAATCCTGCAACGGCGGGGTATCGTATGACGAACTGGCGGACTGGGTGCCGGCGCAATGTTCCAGCGGTGCTTTCTTCTTCCACCCGTGCAGCACGGCGAACGGTTGGCCGCAATCAGGAGCTCCGGCCAACCTGTGGGGGGAGCAGGAAGCGCACGACGGTGTGGCATATGCCGGTGTCATCGCTTACGCGTACCAAAGTTCCTTTCCTACGGTGCACTACCTCTCTGTTCCACTAACCCAACCGTTGGTGGCCGGTGTGGAATACTGTTTCGGGTTGAACGCCAGCCTCGCGGGCCGGTCGGCTTTCCGAACTGCCACGCTCTCCGCCATTTTCACCCCGTACTATCCGTCGGTATGCCAAGGTTGGGATACCTCCGCATGGGCCTCCGAAGCACAGGTGATCTTCAATACCACGGCTGTGGATACGACCTCGTGGACCGACCTCACCGCAGGTTTCGTTGCTGAAGGCGGTGAGCAGTACCTCACGATCGGCAACTTCTCGGGGCAGGCGGATCCCGATTCCATTTTCATCGGGTGGACCTCAGCACCGGCGCAGCGCGCGGTGTACTACATCGATGCCGTGCAACTACAACCTTGCGATGTGGGCGTGCCGGAGAACGGCGAAGTCCTCTTCCAGGTCCAACCGATGCCGGCCGACGACATGGTTTCGCTGACCGTGCCCCATGGGCTGCACAACGCCACTCTCATCATCCACGATGCGCTAGGGCGCGGAATGGCCACTCACCGGGTGCAAGGATCGGGCGCGCTGATCCCGATCGCGCACCTGGCCGCAGGTTGGTATGCCTTCGAAGTGTGCGGGAGCGGCTACCATGCCGTGGCAAGCGTTCTGGTGCGCTGAACGCGATGATGAATGTGCGTCAACGTGCCAGACGGATGATCTCGAATCCGCCCATCGGGTCCACATAGGGCTGGCCCAGCGTATGGTCCAAGGCAACACAATGGCGCTGTGGAGCGCCCATCCAACAAATGCTCTTGAGGGAGGAATGGTGGCTGTTACGGCCCTCGCCCAAATAGACCCCACTGCCCGGTGGCACCACGAAGCGGTAAGTGCCATCGCTTTGCGGGACCACTTCATCGGTCGAACTGCTTTTCTGGTAATCGTTCCAGGCGGCAGGCCTGTTCGTTGATCGGTACAAATGGAACGGCCCGGCCGCTTCGGGCTTGATGTAAGAAGGCATTATCTCCAACACCATTTCGGCAGCCGTGCCGTTCCAGACGTAGAAATGTGTCTCCACGGTACATCCTGCGAACAGGAGCATCACGGGGATCCACCAGCACCTGCGCATTTCAGGGTGTGCCCAGGATGAGCCCTGGCGCGTGTTGATCGGCATCCCACTCCAAGGTACCCGGTGTATCATACGTGTTGCTCGCGCCGAACTTGATGTATTCCCAAAGGGTCCGCGTATAGAACTTGGACCAGCCGAGGTCCACCTGTTGCTGCCAATGCCACGTTTCGTGGGCCAGGAGCAATTCGTTCTCGGCCACGGGATCCACGGGTACGCCATTCCTGCTCCACTCGCGCGATTCGTCCAAGCGATGCGTGATCATGTTCCTGCCAACGGCCATGCCTGTTCCGTTCCCGGCCAGGGCACGTGTAAGGAAGGTGCCCGTGCGATAAACGGGTCTATAGTCCCCGAAGTTGCCATAGGTCCTCTTGGGTATGTAGGTGGGTCCCATGGCCACTATGTTCAGTCCGGCGGTGACGGCGCCCCCTAGAGCACCGTATTTGGCACCGTTCACCAGTCCCTGAACGGCATCGCGGTTATCGATGGAGGCACCGATGACGCCGCTATAAGCTCCGGATACACCGTACTTGAACACGTTGAATCCCACTTCGGCGGCCATATTGGCGAATCCGCCTCCCTGAACACCATTGAACCCTCCTATACCACTGGCCACCACCCCACCGATCACGCAACCCGCTACCATACCCCAGGTCACCTCATTGCCGAACGCGAGATTCGTTCCGATCTGTGCAGCACTGTTCGATATGATGTTCAGCCCCATGCTCTGGGCCATGCCCAGCCCCGCTCCGATCTGTCCGACCACACCACCGATCGCACCGGCCACGGCACCCATCGCCACGGACTTCCCGAAATCCTTCCAGTTCCAATTCTCACCGGCGGTGGCCGAGTACATCACCCCGGCACAGGCACCACCGATGGC
>JBATMK010000112.1:0-15959 GCA_049289815.1 Flavobacteriales bacterium | reverse complement strand
CCCCTTCGGGAGCCCTTCTCATGTTCATTATTGAGCGATCACTCAGCCTTCGCTTCACCTTCAGCCTTCGGGGCTTCAGGAGCTGCATCACCAGCAGCCTTCTTCGCAGCAGGGCTGCGGCGGCTACGGCGGGTCTTCTTGGCTTCGGCACCTGCCGTCTCCTTCACATACACATCGTTGAAGTCCACCAGCTCGATGAGTGCCATCTCTGCGGCGTCGCCGGTGCGGTTGCCCATCTTCAGGATGCGGGTGTAGCCACCCGGACGTGCGGCGATCTTCGGGGCCACGTCGCGGAACAGGGTGCTCACGGCATCCTTGTTCTGCAGGTAGCTGAACACCACACGACGGCTGTGCGTGTTGTCCGCCTTGCTCTTGGTGAGCAGCGGCTCCACGAAGCGGCGCAGCGCTTTGGCCTTGGCCAGGGTGGTTTCGATGCGCTTGTGCGCGATCAGGCTGATCGCCATGTTGCTCATCAGCGCGTCGCGGTGGGCCTTCTTGCGGCCAAGCGCGTTGTTCTTGTTCCCGTGTCTCATGGTCTTGGCGTCTCTCTACGTCGTGCCATAGTGGGCGTGACAGGTCACGCCCCTACGATCACTCCTTGTCCAGTTTGTACTTGCTCACGTTCATGCCGAAGGTGAGGCCCTTGTTCTCCACGAGGTCCTCCAACTCCGTCAAGCTCTTCTTACCGAAGTTGCGGAACTTCAAGAGGTCGTTCTTGTTGTAGCTCACCAGGTCGCCGAGGGTCTCGATATCGGCAGCCTTCAAGCAGTTGAGGGCGCGCACGCTCAGGTCCATGTCGACCAACTTGGTCTTCAGCATCTGGCGCATGTGCAGGCTGGTCTCGTCGAACTCCTCCTCCTTCACGCGCTCTTCCAGTTCCAGGCTGATGCGCTCGTCGCTGAACAGCATGAAGTGGTGGATCAGGATCTTGGCCGCTTCCTGCAATGCGTTCTTCGGGTTGATGCTGCCGTCGGTCACCACTTCCAGGGTGAGTTTCTCGTAATCGGTCTTCTGCTCAACGCGGGTATTGTCCACGCTGTATTTCACGTTCTTGATGGGCGTGAAGATGCTGTCCACGAAGATGGTACCGATGGGCGCGCCTTCGATCTTGTTCTCCTCGGCGGGAACGTAACCCCGGCCTTTGCCGATGGTCACTTCAACGTTCAACTTCACGCTGCTCTCCATGTGGCAGATCAGCAGATCGGGGTTCAGCACCTGGAAGCCGGTGGTGTGCTTGCCGATGTCACCTGCGGTGAAGCTGTCCTTGCCGCTGATGGTCAGGCTCACTTTCTCGGTGCTCACATCCTCCAACTGGCGGCGGAAGCGCACCTGCTTGAGGTTGAGCACGATCTCCGTCACGTCCTCGATCACACCCTTGATGGTGCTGAACTCGTGGGCAACACCGTCGATGCGGAGGGCCGTGATGGCATGTCCTTCGAGGCTGCTGAGCAGGATGCGGCGCAGCGCATTGCCGATGGTGATACCGTAGCCGGGCTCCAACGGGCGGAATTCGAAGGTTCCGCGCTGGTCGTCGCTTTCGATCATCGTGACCTTGTCAGGCCGCTGGAAATCGAGAATGGGCATGTTGGTTGTTGGTTGTTCGTTATTCGTTGTTCGTTGTCCTTGTCCTCTTCCCGCCTGCTGCTCGTGCTCCTGCCCCTTGGGCTTACTTGCTGTACAATTCCACGATCAGCTGCTCGCGGATGTTCTCCGGGATCTGGGCGCGCTCGGGAAGCGCGATCACCTTGCCGGTCATGTTGCTGTTGTTGAACTCGAGCCAATCGAAACGGCTGCCACCACCAGCCACGCTGTTGGTGATCGTTTCCAAACTGCGGCTCTTCTCGCGCACGGCCACGGTGTCGCCGGGGCGAACGCTATAGCTGGGGATGTTCACCAGGCCTTGGTTCACCGTGATGTGGCCGTGGCTCACCAATTGGCGGGCAGCGCGGCGCGTGCGGGCGATGCCCATACGGTATACGGTGTTGTCCAAGCGGGCTTCGCAGAGTTGCAGCAGCACCTCACCGGTGATGCCTTTCTTGCTCGCGGCCAGGCTGAACATCTTGGAGAACTGGCGCTCCAGTATGCCGTACGTGTACTTCGCCTTCTGCTTTTCCTGCAGCTGGATGCTGTATTCGCTCTGCTTGCTGCGGCGTTTGCCACCGCCTCCTTTGCCCTTTGCGCCGGGGCCCGTTGGGGCGCCGTGCTGGCCGGGTTGGTAGGGCTTGCGCTCCATCCACTTGTCGGCGCCCATGATGGGCTCCTTGAACTTGCGGTTGATGCGGGTCTTGGGTCCTGTGTAACGTGCCATGGTCGTTGGGGCGCGAGATCTCGCGCCCGTACTTGTTTGATGTTAAACGCGACGCTTTTTGGGTGGGCGGCAGCCGTTGTGCGGCATGGGCGTCTGGTCGATGATCTCGGTGACTTCCACACCGCTGTTGTGCAATGCGCGGATGGCGCTTTCACGACCGCTGCCGGGACCGTTCACGAACACCTTCACCTTGCGGAGGCCCAGTTCGTGGGCTTCGCGCGCGGCTTCCTCAGCGGCCGTCTGGCCGGCATAAGGCGTGTTCTTCTTGCTCCCCTTGAACCCCATCTTGCCGGCACTGGCCCAGCTGATCACTTCGCCCTTCGTGTTGGTGAGGCTGATGATGATGTTGTTGAAGGTGGCACGGATGTGCGCCTCGCCGAAGGCCTCCACATGGACGGTCTTCTTCTTCTTCTTTCCGGCGGTGGCGCCACCTGGTTTGGTATCGGCTGCTTGTTTGGCCATGGTCTTCGTCTTGGTGGGCGGGACATGTCCCGCCCCTTCGCGTTATTTCGTGACTTTCTTCTTGTTGGCCACCGTTTTCCTGCGGCCCTTGCGGGTGCGGCTGTTGGTGCGTGTACGCTGGCCGCGCACGGGCAGGCCGTTGCGGTGGCGGTTGCCACGGTAGCTGTTGATGTCGATGAGGCGCTTCACGCTCAACTGCATCTCGCTGCGCAACGCGCCTTCCACCTTGATGTTCTCGTTGATGACGGTGCGGATACGGCCCTGCTGGTCGTCATCCCAATCCTCCACTTTGATCTCCGGGTCCACCTCGGCTTTCTCGAGGATCCACAGCGCATGGCTGCGGCCCACGCCGTAGATGTAGGTGAGGCCTATCGCCCCGCGTTTATTTTTAGGTAGGTCTATGCCTGCGATACGTGCCATGTTCGTTCTGTTGCGTTCTCAGCCTTGACGCTGCTTGAACTTGGGGTTCTTCTTGTTGATCACGTACAGACGTCCCTTGCGGCGCACGATCTTGCAATCCGCTGAACGTTTCTTGATGGAGGCCCTGATCTTCATGGGTCGTTGCTTCTTCTTCAGGTCTTGTATCGGAAGGTGATGCGGCCCTTGCTCAGATCGTAAGGGCTCATCTCCAGTTTCACTTTATCGCCGGGAAGGATGCGGATGTAGTGCATGCGCATTTTGCCGCTGATGTGCGCCACAATGGTGTGCCCGTTCTCCAGTTCCACCCGGAACATGGCGTTACTGAGCGCTTCCTTGATGATGCCATCCTGCTCTATGCTGCCTGTCTTCGTCATCCGTTGCCTTCTTCCTTCCTATCGTTTCCCCCCTCGGCTTGCGCTCCGGGAATGTTCCTAGTTCAATACGCTCTTCTTCGCCCGCAGCACACTTTCGATGTGCTCGAACGTTGAAAGGACCTCTGCTTTGCCATCACGCACCGCCACGGTATGCTCGAAGTGCGCGCTCGGTTTCCCGTCGCGCGTCACGATCGTCCAACCATCGGGCTCCTGCCGCACTTCTTTGGTGCCGCCGTTGATCATCGGTTCTATCGCGATCACCATCCCGCTCTTCAGTCGCACGCCCTGCCCACGTTTGCCGTAGTTGGGCACTTCCGGTGCTTCGTGCAGTTTGCGGCCCACACCGTGGCCCACCAACTCCCGGACAACACCGTATCCGTGACTTTCCGCGTGATGCTGCACCGCGTAACCGATATCACCCACACGGTTGCCATCGATCGCTTGCGCAATTCCGAGGGCCAGGCATTCCTGCGTTACCCGCAGCAATTGCTTGGCTTCCTCGCTCACCTCACCGATGGTGAAGGTGTAAGCACTGTCGCCGTAGAAACCGTTCATCAGTACACCGCAATCCACACTGGCAACGCTGCCCTCTTTCAAGGGTTTGTCGCCCGGCAGCCCATGCACCACCGCATCATCAACACTGATGAGCAAGGTGCTCGGACATCCGTACAGGCCTTTGAAGCCCGGTATGCCGCCATGGTCCCGGATGAAGGTTTCGGCCAGGGTATCGAGCTGTTGGGTGGTGACACCCGGCCCGATCATCCCGGCCACTTCGGCCAAGGTCCTTCCAACAAGCAAAGAACTCTCTCTCACCAACGCGATCTCCTCATCGCTCAAACAGATCACGGACTTGCCCATGACCTCAACTTGTCGCCATGCTGAACGCTGGGTTCGTCCTCCCCTTTATCCGACCTGACTTCATCAACCCATCGTA
This sequence comes from Flavobacteriales bacterium, assembly GCA_049289815.1. Taxonomy (GTDB): domain Bacteria; phylum Bacteroidota; class Bacteroidia; order Flavobacteriales_F; family PHOS-HE28; genus PHOS-HE28. The sequence goes on along the minus strand of JBATMK010000112.1, from coordinate 11,461 downwards.
ATGCCTGCTCAACAGGTGGCTCTCCACCTGTTGCAATGTGTCCAGCAGCACACCCACGGTGATGAGCATGCTGGTGCCTCCATAGAAGTACGCGAACTGCTGCTTGATCCCGGCCATCATGGCGAAGGCGGGCAGGATCGCCACGAGACCCAGGAAAATGGCACCGGGCAGCGTGATGCGGCTCAACAGTTCATCGATGTGGTTGGCGGTGCTCTTACCGGGCTTCACACCGGGGATGAAGCCACCGTTGCGCTTCATGTCGTCGGCCATCTGGTTGGGGTTCACCATGATGGCGGTATAGAAGTAGGTGAACACCACCACCATGAGGAAGAACAGGACGTTGTACGTGACACTCCGCAGATCCACCAAGCCCGCCATCCATTGCGGGGGCTGCTGGAACGCCTGGTACACGTAAAGCGGAATGAACATGATGGCCTGGGCGAAAATGATCGGCATCACACCGGCCGCGTTCACTTTCAGGGGGATGTAGTTGCGAACACCACCGTACTGCTTGTTGCCAACGACGCGCTTGGCGAACTGCACCGGTATCCTCCGTGTGCCTTGCACCAAGAGGATGATGCCCGCGATGGTGAGCAACAGGAAGACGAGTTCGAGCAGGAGCATCACCAATCCGCCGCCGCCGCTGGTACGGCCCACGATCTCCTGGGCCAACGACTGCGGGAACCTGGCGATGATGCCGATCATGATGATCAATGAAATACCGTTGCCCAAGCCACGCTCCGTGATGCGCTCACCCAGCCACATCACGAACAACGTTCCCGCCGTGAGGATCACGATGCTCTGGATCAACCAGAACTGGCCTTCCGGACGTGCGGAACTGTCGATGGTGGTGAAGATGAAACCCGGTGCCTGGAAAATGCAGATGACGATCGCCAGATAGCGCGTCCACTGGTTCAACTTCTTCCGGCCGCTGTCCTCGCGTTGCATTTTCTGCACCGCCGGAACGGCCATGCCCATGAGCTGCACGATGATGCTGCCGCTGATGTAGGGCATGATGCCCAGTGCCATGATCGACGCCCGGTTGAACGCACCACCGGTGAAGATCGAAAGCAGGTCGGCCAGCCCACCACCACCACTGTTGCTGGCATCGAGGCGGGTAGTGTCCACGCCGGGCAGCACGATGAACGAGCCGATGCGGTACACCAAGAGCAACCCCAGGGTAATGAGGATCCTGTTGCGCAGCTCTTCGATGCGCCAGATGTTCTTGATGGTTGCGATCAGATTCTTCATGGCTTACTTCAGATCGTCTCCGCTTTTCCTCCCTTCGCTTCAATGGCCGCCTTCGCCGTTGCACTGAAGGCATGCGCCTTCACATCCAACGCGCCTTTCAATTCGCCGCGTCCGAGCACCTTCAACGTATCATTCTTGGCAAGCATGCCGTGTGCACGCAGCACTGCCGGATCGAGGGCTTTCAGTCCGCTCTTCTCGGCCAGCATCTGCAAGGCATCCAGGTTGATGCCCTTGTGCTCCACACGGGTGGGGTTGGTGAAGCCGAACTTCGGCAGGCGCCGTTGCAAGGGCATCTGGCCACCTTCGAACCCTGCCGCGCGGCTATAACCGCTACGGCTCTGTTGGCCTTTGTGGCCTTTGGTGCTCGTTCCACCACGCCCGCTGCCTTGGCCGCGACCGATGCGTTTGCCACCTTTTACCGCGCCTTCGGCGGGCTTGATCTTGCTCAGGTCCATCGCTGTTCCGTTCAGAGTTGTTCAACTTTCACCAGGTGGGCCACCTTGGCCACCATGCCGTTGATCTGGGGTGTTGCATTGTGCTCCACCGTGCGACCGATGCGTCCCAAGCCAAGGCCCGTGAGGGTATCCTTCTGCCGCTTGGGGCACTTGATCCAGCTTTTGGTCTGGGTGATCTTCAACTTGCTCATGCTGTGTCCCGACGTGTCGGGGTTTCTTATCCGTTGAATACGCGATCGATCGTTATGCCACGCTGCTGGCCTATGGCATTCGCATCGCGCATGTTGGTGAGTGCCAGGATGGTAGCCTTCACCACGTTGTGGGGATTGCTGCTGCCTTTGCTCTTGGCCAGCACGTCCGTGATACCGACGCTCTCCAGCACAGCGCGCATGGCGCCGCCTGCAATAACGCCAGTACCGTGCGCCGCTGGCTTCAACAGCACCTGCGCCCCGGCGAACTTGCCTTCCTGCATGTGCGGGATGGTGCCTTTGCGTACGGGCACTTTCACCAGGTTCTTCTTCGCATCGTCCACGCCTTTGGCAATGGCTTCCTGCACTTCCTTGGCTTTGCCGAGCCCGTGCCCCACCACGCCTTTCTCGTTGCCCACCACCACGATAGCGGCGAAGGTGAAGGTGCGGCCACCCTTGGTCACCTTGGTGACACGGTTCAGGGCGACGAGCTTATCCTTCAGCTCCAGATCGCTGCTCTTGACTTTGTTCGATTCGGTCATGGTGCTTGGTTAGAAGTTGAGGCCGGCTTCGCGCGCGGCGTCTGCGAATGCTTTCACACGTCCATGGTACAGGAAGCCGTTGCGGTCGAAGACCACTTTGTCGATGCCCGCTGCCTTGGCTTTCTCGGCCACGGCAACTCCCACCAACTTGGCTTGCTCGATACCGCTGGCATCGTGCGCTTTCTTGTCCTTCAGGCTGCCAGCGCTCACGAGCGTGCGGCCTTCCTCGTCGTTGATGATCTGCGCGTAGAAGTCCGCATTGCTGCGGTACACGGTCAGGCGCGGGCGCTCGGGCGTACCCTTCACGCGCTTGCGGATGTGGCGCTTGATCTTCTCGCGGCGGATGATCTTGGTCGTTGACATTTCTGTTGGGCTTTGTATGGGCGATGCAAGCATCGCCCTTCCACTTACTTACCTGCGGCTTTACCTGCTTTGCGACGTACCAGTTCGCCCACGAAACGCACACCCTTGCCTTTGTATGGCTCAGGCTTGCGCAGACCGCGGATCTTGGCGGCTACGGCACCGACCAATTGCTTGTCCACGCTCTCCAGGCGGATGATGGGGTTCTTTCCTTTTTCCTGTGCTGCGGTCACCTTGATCTCGGCAGGCAGTTCAAAGGCAATATTGTGGCTGAAGCCCAGAGACAGGTCCAGGCGCTGGCCTTTGGCCGTGGCGCGGTAACCCACGCCAACGAGCTCCTGCTGGATCACGTAGCCCTCCGTTACGCCCTTCACCATGTTGGCGATAAGCGCGCGGTACAGCCCATGCATGGCGCGGTGCGGCTTGGCATCGCTGGGGCGGCTCAGGTTGATGATGCCGTCCTCCTCCTTCACCGTGATGGTGGGATCCACGTTCTGCGTCAGCGTGCCCTTCGGACCTTTCACGGTCACCAGGTTTTTGTCGCTGATGCTGATCTGCACCCCCTTCGGGATGCTGATCGGTGCTTTTCCAATGCGTGACATCGTCTGTTCTCTTTTGTGGATCAGCTCACGTAACAGAGCACTTCGCCTCCCACGTTCAGTTGACGCGCTTCCTTGTCGGTCATCACACCCTTGCTGGTGCTGATGATGGCTACACCGAGCCCGTTCAGCACTCTGGGAAGTTCTCGAACATGGCTGTACTGGCGCAAGCCGGGGCTGCTCACGCGGGTGAGTTCGCGGATGGCGTTCTCCCGTGTGGCGCGATCGTACTTCAGGGCGATCTTGATGGTGCCCTGCTTGCCATCGTCCTCGGCTTTCCAGTTCAGGATATAGCCCTTGTCGTAGAGGATCCGCGTAATGTCCTTCTTCAGGCCGCTGGCGGGAACTTCCACGATCTTCTTGCGCGCCATGATGGCGTTGCGCAAGCGGGTCAGGTAATCTGCGATAGGGTCGGTCATGGTCGTGTTGGTCTTACCAGCTGCACTTGGTTACACCCGGGATCTTGCCTTCCAGGGCCATATTGCGGAGCATGTTCCGGCTGATGCCGAAAATGCGCACGTAGCCGCGCGGGCGGCCGGTGAGCTGGCAACGGTTGTGCATGCGCACTTTGCTGCCGTTGCGCGGCAACTTCTGCAGGGCGGTCCAATCGCCAGCGGCTTTCAAGGCCGCGCGCTTGTCCTTCTGCAGTTCCACCATGCGGGCGCGCTTGCGCTCGCGGGCTTTCATCGATTCTTTGGCCATGTTACTGCGCTGATTGCTTGGCGAACGGGAACCCGAACGCGGTCAATAATGCCTTCGCTTCCTCATCGGTGCGTGCCGTGGTCACGAACGTGATGTCCATGCCCTGGATCTTCGGCGTTTTGTCGATGTCGATCTCCGGGAAGATGATCTGCTCCTTCACACCCATGGTGAAGTTGCCACGGCCGTCGAAGCCGGTCGACTTCACACCGCGGAAGTCGCGGGTACGGGGCAGGCTCACGGCGATCAACCGGTCCAGGAATTCGTACATGTTGTTGCCGCGCAGGGTAACGCGCACGCCGATGGGCATGCCTTTGCGCAGCTTGAAGTTGCTGATGTCCTTGCGGCTGATCGTCTGCACCGCTTTCTGGCCGGTGATGGTGGTCATCTCCGTCTGGGCGTTCTCGATGATCTTCTTGTCGCCCACCGCGCTGCCCAGGCCCTGGTTCACGCTGATCTTCACCAGACGGGGGACCTGCATGGAGCTCGTGTAGTTGAACTCCTTCATGAGTGCCGGCGCCACTTCGGCGTGGTACTTCTTCTTGAGGTTGGGTTGGTAGCTCATCACTGGATGATCGCGCCCGATCGTTTTGCGTAACGGACGAGCTTGCCGTCCTTATCTGCTTTTCGGCCCACACGCGTGGGTTCACCGCTCTTAGGGTCGATCAACATGAGGTTGCTCAGGTGGATCGCCGCTTCCTTCTTCACGATACCGCCCTGTGGGGTGGCCGTGGTGGGCTTGCTGTGCTTGGTGGCCAGGTTCAACCCCTCCACGAAAGCCCTGTTGCTGGCGCGCTCCACGTCGAGCACACGGCCTTGCTTGCCGCGCTCCGTGCCGGCCAGGACCTTCACCAGGTCGCCCTTTTTGATGTGTGTCTTCTTTTGCATTGCTGGTGGCGACGCATGCATCGCCATTCCTTTAGAGCACCTCCGGTGCGAGGGAGATGATCTTGGTGAATTTCTTTTCGCGCAGCTCCTTGGCCACCGGACCGAAAATGCGCGTACCGCGCATCTCACCGGCTGCGTCAAGCAGCACCACGGCATTGTCGTCGAAGCGGATGTAGCTGCCATCCTTGCGGCGCGTCTCCTTGCGGGTACGCACCACCACGGCCTTGCTCACTGTTCCCTTCTTGGCGTTGCCGTTGGGCAGCGCGTCCTTGATGGTCACCACGATCGTGTCGCCGATGTAGGCGTAGCGACGTGCGGTGCCACCCAGCACACGGATGCACAGCACTTCCTTGGCGCCGCTGTTGTCGGCTACCCCGAGGCGGGATTCTTGTTGGATCATGGTGCTCTCTTATTTGGCGCGTTCAACGATCTCCACCAAGCGCCAGCATTTCAGCTTGCTCATGGGGCGGGTCTCGGCGATCTTCACGGTATCGCCCACTTTGGCGTCGCGGTTCTCGTCGTGCGCCATGAACTTGCTGGAGCGCTTCACGAACTTGCCGTACTTGGGGTGCATGACCCGGCGCTCCACCATCACGGTGATGCTCTTGGTCATCTTGTCGCTGATAACGATCCCAACACGCTCTTTGCGCAGGTTCCGGTCAACGGTGGTTGTGGTCTCGGTGCTCATTTCGCAGTGAGTTCGCGCTTGCGCATTTCGGTGAGGAGGCGGGCCACTTCCTTGCGCTTGGTGCGCAGTTGGGCGGGGCTCTCGATCGGGCTCAAGGCGTGGTTGAAGCGCAGTTTGCCCAAGGTCTGGCGCGTCTCGGCCAGCTTGTCCTGCAACTCTTGCACGGTGAGGTCCTTGATCTCGGTTCCTTTCTTTTTCATGGCAGGATCTTATTGGCCGGCGTAATCCTCGCGGACCACGAACTTGGTCATGATGGGCAGCTTGCCTGCCGCCAGTTTCAGGGCCGCTTTCGCTGTGGCCATCGGCACGCCGTCGGCCTCGAACAGGATACGGCCGGGATGTACCACCGCCACCCAATGGTCAAGGGCGCCTTTGCCCTTACCCATACGTACTTCGGCGGGTTTGCTGGTCACCGGTTTGTCCGGGAATATGCGGATCCACACTTGGCCTTCACGCTTCATGTGACGGGTGAGGGCCACACGGGCCGCCTCGATCTGGCGGCTGGTGATCCATGCACCTTCCACGGCCTTCAGGCCGAAGGAGCCGAGGGCAACGCGGTGGCCACGCTGGGCCTGGCCTTTCATGCGGCCCTTGTGCATGTTCCTGAACTTGGAACGCTTCGGTTGGAGCATTGTCTTGTGTCTTAGCTGTTAGAGCGATCGCGTCCACCTCCTCCACCACGGCGTTCGCCACCTCCGCGACGATCACCTCCACCACCACCCGGACCACGGCGTTCGCCACGATCACCGCCGCGACGGTCGCGGTCGCCACCCATGGGGCGCGGGCCACGGCCACCACCGGCTGCTGCTGTTTTGCTCTGGCCCACGTTGGGGCTCAGGTCACGCTTGCCGAACACTTCGCCGCGCATGATCCAGCACTTCACCCCGATACGGCCCATTTTGGTGTGCGCCTCGGTTATGGCGAAGTCGATGTCAGCACGCAACGTGTGCAGGGGAACACGTCCCTCGCGATAGGTTTCGGTCCGGGCGATCTCCGCTCCGTTCAATCGCCCGGAAACGGTGAGTTTGATGCCTTCGGCACCCATGCGCATGCTGCTGGCCACGGCCATCTTCATGGCGCGGCGGAAGCTGATGCGGCCCTCCAATTGGCGGGCGATGCTGTCGGCGACCAGTCGCGCATCCATCTCGGGACGCTTGATCTCGAAGATGTTGATCTGGACATCCTTGCCCGTGAACTTCTTCAGTTCCTCGCGCAACTTGTCCACCTCTGTACCGCCCTTGCCGATGATGACGCCGGGGCGGGCGGTGTTGATCGTAACGGTCACCAGTTTCATGGTGCGCTCGATCACGATCTTGCTCACGCTCGCCTTTTTCAGGCGGGCCATGAGGTATTGGCGGATCTTTTCATCCTCCACCAATTTCTCCGCGTAGTCGTAACCACCGTACCAATTGCTGTCCCAGCCCCTGATGAAGCCCAGGCGTTGTCCGATCGGATGTGCTTTCTGTCCCATGCTCAGTTGGCTGCGGTATCTACAATAAGCGTCACGTGATTGCTGCGCTTCTTCATGCGGTAAGCACGGCCCTGCGGGGCGGGCAGCATGCGGCGAAGGCCTTTGGCCTCGTCCACCATGATGGTCTTCACCACCAGCTTGCTGCCTTCGGCTTTCTGGCCTTCGTTCTTGGCTTCCCAGTTGGCGATCGCGCTAAGCAGCAGCTTGCGCATGGGCGTGCTCGTGTGGCGCGTGCTGAACTGGAGGATGCCCAGGGCTTTCTCCACTTCAAGGCCGCGGATCACATCGGCCACCTGGCGCATTTTGCGCGGGCTGGTGGGCACGTTGCGGAGCGTGGCCAAGGCCGTGGTCTTCATGGCCTCCTTGCGCTTCTCGGCGCTCAGTTTCTTGCGGGCTCCCATGGGTTACGCTTCTTTCTTGTTGTTGCCGCTGTGACCACGGAAGGTGCGCGTGGGTGAGAACTCGCCGAGCTTGTGGCCTACCATGTTCTCGGTCACGTACACCGGGATGAACTTGTTGCCATTGTGCACGGCGAACGTCATCCCCACGAACTCGGGAGCGATGGTGCTCGCGCGGGACCAGGTCTTGATCACGCTCTTCTTGCCACTGGCAGTGGCCTCCCCTACACGCTGCGCGAGCTTGTAGTGGATGAAGGGTGGCTTTTTGAGTGAACGGCTCATGGGCTATCAGTTGGCGGACGCTCCGGTTTTGCGGCGCGAGATGATGAACTTGCTTGTTGTGTTCTTCGGGTGGCGGGTCTTCTTGCCCTTCGCCAGCAAGCCTTTGCGGCTGCGTGGATGTCCACCTGAAGCGCGGCCTTCACCACCACCCATCGGGTGATCGACGGGGTTCATGGCCACGGCACGGGTGCGAGGACGACGGCCCTGCCAACGCGTACGACCGGCCTTGCCGCTCTTCTGCAACATGTGCTCCGCGTTGCTCACGGTGCCTACGGTGGCAAGGCAAGCGGAGAGGATCATGCGGATCTCACCGCTGGGCATTTTCAGCGTTGCGTACTTGCCTTCGCGGGCGTTCAGCTGCGCGAAGGTGCCCGCGCTGCGTACGAAACTGCCGCCCTTGCCGGGCTGCAGTTCCACGTTGTGCACGATGGTGCCCAAGGGGATTTCGCCGAGCGGGAGCGTGTTGCCCACTTCAGGCGGTACACCGGTGCCGCTCACGAGCACCTGGCCCACCTTCACACCGTTCGGTGCGAGGATGTAGCGTTTCTCGCCATCGGCATACTGCAGCAAGGCGATGCGCGCGCTGCGGTTCGGATCGTATTCGATCGTCTTCACCGTGGCGTTGATGCCATGCTTGTCGCGCTTGAAGTCGATGGTGCGGTAACGCTGCTTGTGACCACCGCCGATGTAGCGCATGGTCATCTTGCCTGTATTGTTGCGGCCACCGCTCTTCACGCGGCCGCTGGTCAAGCTTGGCTCGGGCACGTTGGTGGTGATGCCTTCGTGCTCGGTGATCACCCGGTGGCGGGTGCCGGGGGTGACGGGGTTGAGTTTCTTGATGCCCATGGCGCTCTGCTGCTATCGCTGTCTTAGATGGCGCTGTACAGATCGATGACCTCGCCCTTCTTCAGGGTGATGATCGCCTTCTTGTAACTGCTGGTGCTGCCGCTGAGGATGACCGTCTTGGTGTAGCGGGTGCGGTCCTTGCCCGGCACGATCATGGTACGCACGCCCGTTACCGTTACCCCGAACTCCTTTTCAACGGCGTTCTTGATCTCGATCTTGTTGGCGGTGCGCTCCACCACGAAGCCGTAGCGGCCTTCCTTCTCGGTCTGCTTGGTCACCTTTTCGGTGATCACCGGGCGGATGAGGATCCTTGGGTTGCTCATTTGGAAAGGGTGGCTTCGATGGGTGCGATCGCATCGTTCACGATCAGCAGGCCATTGGCGTTGAGGATATCGTAGGTGTTCAGTTCGCTTGCCAGCACCACGCGGGCGCCTTGGATGTTGCGTGAGCTGAGCAGCACATTTTCATCGCGGCTGGGCAGCACGAGCAAGCTCTTGCGGTCCAGTCCGAAAGCCAGGAGCATCTTGGCGAAGTCTTTGGTCTTGGGGGCGGTCAAGGACAACTTGTCCAACACTCTGATCTGGCCGTCCTTGGCCTTGTAGCTCAGGGCGCTGCGGCGGGCCAGGTCCTTCACCTGCTTGTTCAGCTTGAAGTGGTAATCGCGCGGGCGGGGGCCGAAGGCGCGGGCACCACCCTTGAAGGTTGGGCTCTTGATGGAGCCTTTGCGGCTTCCACCGGTTCCCTTCTGGCGGTGCAGCTTCTTGGTGCTGCCGCTCACTTCGCTTTTCTCAAGGGCCTTGTGGGTACCCTGACGCCGGTTGGCGAGGTGCTGCTTCACGTCGAGGTAGATCGCATGATCGTTGGGTTCGATCGCGAATACCGCGTCGCTCAGCTTGGCCTTCTTGCCAATGCTCTTGCCGTCGATGCTGTGGATGTCGAGTTCCATCTTACTTCCAGATGATGACGTAACTGCCTTTGGCACCGGGAACGGCACCGCGCAACAGAACGAGGTTCTTTTCGGTATCCACCTTCACCACTTTCAGGTTCTCGGTGGTGATCTTCTTGCCGCCATCGCGACCGGCCATGCGCAGGCCTTTGAACACGCGAGCAGGGTAACTGCTTCCGCCCAATGAACCGGGAGCGCGATTGCGATCGTGCTGGCCGTGCGTGTTACCACCAACGCCGCTGAAACCGTGACGCTTCACCACACCTTGGAAACCCTTGCCCTTGTTCGTGCCGGTAACGCTCACGAAAGTGCCTTCCTCGAAGAGGTCCACTCCCACGGTATCGCCCAACTTGAACTCCTGCTCGAATTCCTTGAACTCGTGCGCCTTGCGCTTGGGCGTGGTGCCGGCCTTCTTGAAGTGGCCGGACAACGCCTTGGTCGTCTGCTTTTCCTTCTTCTCGCCGAACGAGAGCTGAACGGCCGAATAGCCTTCCTTCTCAACGCTCTTGAGGTGGGTGACCACGTTGGGGGTAGCCTCGATCACGGTACAGCCAACGAGGCTGCCGTCCGTATCGAACAAGCTGGTCATCCCGATCTTTTTTCCGATCAATCCGCTCATGGTTTCCTTTGGTTGGGGCCGACGATCATCGGCCCGTACAACTATCTCCGTCAGACTTTGATCTCCACGTCAACGCCACTGGGGAGTTCCAGCTTCATAAGGGCGTCGATGGTTTTGCTGCTGCTGCTGTAGATGTCCATGATGCGCTTGTAGGAGCACAACTGGAACTGCTCGCGCGCCTTCTTGTTCACGTGCGGGCTGCGCAGCACCGTGAAGATGCGCTTGTGCGTGGGAAGGGGGATCGGCCCGCTCACCACGGCACCGGTGCTCTTCACCGTCTTCACGATCTTTTCCGCGCTCTTGTCCACGAGGTTGTGGTCGTAGGAGCGCAGCTTGATCCGGATCTTCTGGTTCATGGTCGTTGCGGGGATCAGGCGGTCACTTTGCCACGCACTTTGGCGATCACCGCTTCCTGTACGTTGGAGGGTGCTTGGTTGTAGTGCGAGAATTCCATGGTGCTGCTGGCGCGACCGCTGCTCATGGTGCGCAGGCTGGTCACGTAGCCGAACATTTCGCTCAGGGGTACGGTGGCCTTGATGGCCTTCGCACCGGCACGGTCGTCCATGCCTTCGATCTGGCCACGGCGACGGTTGAGGTCGCCCACGATGTCGCCCATGTTCTCCTCCGGGGTGATGACCTCGATCTTCATGATCGGTTCCATCAGCACGGGCTTGCATTTGGGCACCGCTTCGCGGAATGCGCTCTTGGCGCAGATCTCGAAGCTCAATGCATCGGAGTCCACATTGTGGAAGCTGCCGTCGGTCAAGGTCACTTTCAGGCGCTCGAGCGGGAAACCGGCGAGCACACCGTTCTTCAAGCAGGCCTTGAAGCCCTTCTCCACCGCAGGGATGAATTCCTTCGGGATGGAACCGCCCTTGATCGAGTCCACGAACTCCAGGCCTTCCTTGGCCATGTCCGTCTGCGGCTCGATCGTTACATGGATGTCAGCGAACTTACCGCGACCACCCGTCTGCTTCTTGTACACCTCGCGGTGGTTCACGCTACCGGTGATGGCCTCCTTGTATTTCACTTGGGGGGCACCCTGGTTGCATTCCACCTTGAACTCGCGGCGCATGCGGTCCACGAGGATCTCCAAGTGGAGTTCGCCCATGCCGCTGATCACGGTCTGTCCAGTGTCTTCGTCGGTGTGCACCTTGAATGTAGGATCCTCCTCGGCCAGCTTGGCCAGGGCAGCACCCATCTTGTCCAGGTCGGCCTGGGTCTTGGGC
>JBATMK010000111.1:0-6699 GCA_049289815.1 Flavobacteriales bacterium | reverse complement strand
CAAGAAAAAAGCGCCCCCGACACGTCGGGGGCGCTTCGCTGTTGTCCTTGTCCGATCAGCGGAACACGGTAACGTGTCCGGTGAAATCGTAGTCCTCCTTGCTGATCGCGTCCACGACATGTGCCTTGAAGACATACACGCCATTGGGTGCGATCGTCCCGCCAGCGCTGCCATCCCATCCTTCGAAGGGATCCTTGCTCGCGTACACCACTTCGCCCCAGCGGTTGAAGACCATCAGGTCGTACGTCTCCGCATCCACCACCTGCTGTCCTGGGAACCACACATCGTTGATGCCATCGCCGTTGGGTGTGAAGGCGTTCGGCAGGTAGTAGGCGTGCTGCTGGGGATCCAGATGGGCGATGACGGTATCGGTGCTGAAGAAGGTGATGCTCACCTCCTGTTCCAGTGAATCATCGGGGGTGATCGCGCTGTGGAGGATCTCCCAGTACAACCAATCGTGGTACTGCGCTGGGAAGATCTTCAAGGTCATGGGCAGGCCGTGCGGCACACTTTCGATGTGCGGGAACTGGGTGATCGTGGTGCTGCCCAGTTGTACATAACCACCGGTGCGTGGGTCAACGTCCACATACACATCGTAACGGATGGGTGGAACGAAATGCGCCACCACACTATCGGGCACATCGAAGTCCACCGTCACCAACGAGTCCAGCGTGCTGGGGCTGATGGTATCGTTGGCGATGGTCCAATGGCTGAAGGTCCAGCCTGTTGCGGGGATGGGAGCGAGCGTTGTGGTGATGCCACCGTAGTATGTTCCGGTGAAGGGGTACGAAGGGAGAGATTGGCTGTTCACCTGGATGGAACCACTGAGGGGAGGATCCACATTGAACACCACATCGAACGGGCCCGTGAGGTCATAGCAGTCCACCAATCCATCCTCGATGGTGACGCAACGGGTGATAATGAAGTCGCGCATCACTTGCACGTTCGCCTGCCAGTCCGTGTACGATGTGTTGGTCCAGCGCGCGCATTGCCCGGGCATTTCGGGGTCGATGATGGCCACGAAGCTGTCCAGCAGCGCCAGCATGTTATTGCAATTGAAAACCGTATTGCCCAGATCGATGTAGCGGTTCACGTAGTAATCGTGCACCATCGGGTTCTCGTTGATCAGCTTCTGCAGGATCAGCGTGTGGCCCTGCCCGCCGGGATCACCGAGGTTCTCCACGGTGCAAGGATCAGCGGTAGGTGTTTGATCCGGGATACCGGTGAAATTGCCGTAGTGCCCGAAGGTGGCATCCTCATCCCAGAGCACGTAACGCCATTTCTTCTTGTTACCCGCGGGGTTGAGGCCGCGCCACCAACCGGTGTTCCAGTTCAGCCAGTCGGCACAAACGGTGTAGCTGTTGAGGCAGAAATAATCGATGAGGCTGTGCCAGTTGTACAGGCTGTCCACATAGGCGAAGTTGGCCGCATTGCCCATGTTGTTGCTGTTGATGTAGTTGCGCAACGCATCCCAATCCGCTTGTGCTTGCGCACCACCGTACTCGCTCCAAGTACCTCCCCAGGTCTTGAGGAACTGGATGTTGAATTCGTCCTGGTCGTAGTAGTAGTAGGTGAAGTCGTGATCGTCCACCTTCTCGCGCATATCGTACACGCCCCAATAGTCCCCGTTCAGATAGAGCACTGCAGCTTCGTAGCTGCGTTCGTCGATCTCCAGGTCGCCAAGCTGGCTGAGGGCCTGCACGTAGGGATCACGGAGGTGCGCAGGTTGGCCCGGGCCGTAGGCCACGTTATCGCCGGCAAGGGCTTTCACGATCAGTCGCTGGTACTTATCGCGGGTCTTGGTGCGGAAGACCGGGTAGTGGATGGCGTCGTTGTACCCGGTCTCATCGCGGGCGATGTAATCGAAGCCGCGCTGATCGTACGCCCAACTGTCCTGGCCATGCTCGTTGAAATGCCCCACGGCTTCATCGCGCTGCACCCCATCCGGGCCGAAGTACTCGAAAGAGCCGAGCGGCTCGATCTGGTTGCCCATTTCCAGCAGGTCATTCAACTCATCGCCTGCGATGCTCAACACCGCCACGGTGTGTGGGCTGTTGATGAAATACGTATTGGTCTCCACCAAACTGCTGGGCGAGCCGGGCACCGTGGGGAACGCCGCTGCGCGGATCACCGTCGTTGTTCCGACGGCGATAGGACCGGAATAAAGCGTGCTGGTCGCGGTCGGCAGGTTGCCGTTGGTGGTATACCGCACGTCGCAGCCGGCGACCGGCGCAATGGTCACGTTCTGCGACCCGGCATAGAAACCAGCGGCCGGGCTCAGCAGCGGTTTGTTCGCGTAGTACGGCACAGCCCCAGCGTTCGCGGCCGTTGGCGTGGGTGTGGTGAAGATGCTCCACGTGGCGGCGCCATCGGTGGTGCGGCCCCAGCTATCATCCTCCTTGGTGGGTTGCACCAGTTGGAAATCGTCGATCACCGTGCCCCCCGGGTTGCTCAGCACCGCCCATTCCTGGCTGGTCTGGTTCAGCTTGAAGTTGGTGTGCAAGTTGGGAGCGCCCGTGTTGCGCCCGCTGCACCATACCACCAGGCGTGCATTGGCGGCCATGATCGTGCCAGCGGGGAAAGCCCACTTCATGGGCGTGTTGGGGTTGTCGCTCAACCACCAACCGCTGATATCGAAAGGAGCGGCCGTGGTGTTGTACAGCTCGATCCAATCACCATAGTCCCCGAAGTTGTCGGGGATGGTGGCCAGGTTGCTGGCGCTCACTTCGTTCACCACAACTTGGGCATGGGCAGTACTGGCCAGCACGGTACATAGTGCTGAGGTGAAGAAGAGCTTCTGCGTGATGTGCATTGGTTCGCGGAGCAGGTGGTGCAAGTTAGGAGCGGTGCGGTCGGGTGTTAAAGTCATGTGAGCAAGAGTTGACCCCATCGTGGTGTTCCTTCCGGAGCATCGCGTTGCGATGACGCGATCGCTTTCGCATCCGTGGCCTTCTTGGGTTGCCCGTCCGTGACCGGTCAGGACAGGGGCGTGCCCAGCACCGCGTTCAAGCAGGGTTAATACCCACTAGTGGGGATTGCCGGTGCACGAGGATGCGTGCTCCTTTGTTCCCGTATTCAAACACTCCCTAACCCTTAACCCCACTACCATGAAAACGACCTTGTTGCGCTTGTTGCCGATCGTTGCCCTGACCACCGGCTTGATGATCCCGGGTAGCCATGTCCTGGCGCAGGACAAACCCGATGTGAACTTCATCACCCAGACCACTTCCAAGATCACCGTGCCCGATGGCATGACCGAGGATGATATGTGGAAGATGGAGCAGGAGTACTTCGACAAAGTGATCTCCAAGAGCGCGATCCTGAAGCACTACAACATTTACCGCCATGCATGGGGCAGCTTGGGTGCCACCGTGGTAGTGACCCTGGAATACGCCACCTGGGAGGACATTGAGAAATTCAGCACGGTTGAACGCGATGCGTTGGAGAAAGCCGCATGGCCCGATGAAGCGGCACGCAAAGCCTTCCTCAAGAAGATGGGCAGCTTCAACGATCCGTACCACCGTGACGAGATCTATACGGTGAGCAACACAATGCGCAAGTGATCCGCAGGTCCCTATGATGAATGAACAAGGGGCCGGGAGGCCCCTTGTTCGTTCTGTCGGATCATGGAACGCCCAGCACTGGAAAAAGCACAAACCCCGCGACGTAGGTCGCGGGGCGTGCGATGCGGTGCGGACTACTGTTCCTTCACCAATTCGTGGTCCGCTCCGCTGATGAATGCAGCTTCAAGGACAAAACTGGGCCATCGTATCCGAGGCCGCAATACCGTTATCAGGGTATTTTTTAAGCAACGGTAACACCGCGACCTGGATCCTTCTGAATGTTCATGGCTTGGCTGGAGCGAGCAAGAGCACGCGCTCCTGCTTTTTGGCCGGGGACCAGACGATGCCGAATTGCGCTGCGTAATCTTCCAGCGGGCCCAGCCCAACGGAAGCGCGGCGCTCGTTCACTTGCTCTTCGTCGCGGATCGGGGCAAAGGCGGCTTGGCCATCCTTCATCAGCACTTGCGATCCGTAGATCTGTGGCCGGCCGTTGCGCATCTCGATGCGATCCTCCAAGTATGCCAGATGCGAAGCCAGGGCCTTGCCTTCGGTCACCGCGAGCCGCATCTCCGGCAGGTAGCGCTCCTGCACCGGTAGATCGGCGTGCTGAAGCACCAGCCAAAGTGTTGAACTGGCATCGCTGCCCACGTCATCCGGTCCCAGCCAACCGGCACTGTCGATGATGGCTGTGATGCGGGCGGTGTTCAGCGAATCTTGGAGGACCATGTGGATCACCACACTGTCGCGCGCCGCACTGCCCAAGGGATAGGCCCCGATGTTCTCCCGGTCGCGTTGGTCCAGTTCGTTGATGGTCTCCAGTTCTGCGCGCAACCGGGCATTGGCATCCTGTGCCATACAATTCGCGACGGCCAGCACAAGCGCCATGGCGACCGCGGTCCTCATGTCGATCCGTTCAAGTGGGGCTTCAAGAGTCGCAGCGCTCCAAGTGAGCAAGGTCTTTCAGGACAGGATCCTCGCGATCGCTTCGCGCAGCAACTCGCCATCATCCGCTGTAGCGCTGCCGATGCCTTTGCTGCGCAGGTCGGTATCGCGCAGCACGGTCTGGGCTTTCACCACGGCATGCTTGCTGAAGTTCTGTGCGGCTTGGGCGTACTCGCGCACGAAGAACGGCGGGATCTTCAACGTGGCTGCTACTTCCCCATCGGGTCGGCCCGCGAGACCATGCACCATGGCCACCTTGCTGAACCAACCGTTGAGCAATCCGATCGTGAGCACCAAGGGATGGTCCTTGGGGTCGCTGGCGAAGTAGTGCGCGATGCGCTGCGCCTTCAAGTGGTCGCGCGCGCCTATCGCCTTCTGTAGTTCGAAGATGTTGTACTCCTTGCTGATGCCAACGTACCGTTGGATCGTGTCGGCCGTGATGTTCGCACCTTCCTGCGTCACCAGCGCAAGCTTCTCGACTTCCATCGCTGTCTTGCCGAGATCGCTGCCGAGATGTTCCGCCAACAGGATCGCCTCGCTCTGGCCGATCTTCCGTTTGTGGTGCGCCACGTAAGCCTGTATCCACTTGGGCAGCTCGTGGTCCTTCAGCGGTTCGCTGTGGAAGACCACGCCTGTTTTCGCCGCAGCCTTCGCGAAGCCCTTGCGACCGTCGAGCTTCTTGTGCTTGTGTCCGATCACCAGCACGGTGGTGGGGGTGGGCTTATTGGCGTAAGCCTCCAGCTTCTCCCACTGGTCGGGCCGCCAGCTCTGTGCTTCGCGCAGCACCACCACCTGCCGTTCGGCCATCATGGGGTAGCGCAGGCAGGTGTCCTTCACCGTATCCGCATCGCAATCGCGGCCATAGAGGATGGTGAGGTTGAAGTCCCTCTCGTGCTCTTGCAATGCGCGCTCCTCGATCTCCTTGCTCACACGATCGATGAAGAACCCTTCCTCTCCATGCAGCACGTACAGCGGCTTGAACTTGCCAGCCTGCACATCCTTCATTACGGCCTTATAACCGTCCAGCGTGCTCATTCGAAACGCAGGTGCTTCACACTGCGGCCTTCGTTGATGATCTCGCGCAAGCTGGCGATGCCCAAGCGCACGTGCGTTTCCACGAAGGCACCGGTCACATGCGCATCGCTCACATCGGTCTTCACGCCCCAGGGCACCATGGGCTGGTCGCTCACCAGCAGCAATGCCCCGGTGGGAATGCTGTTCGAGAACCCGGTCATGAACAGCGTGGCCGTTTCCATATCGATGGCCATGCAACGCATCACGCGCAAGCGCTCTTTGAACGCTTCATCGTGCTCCCATACGCGGCGGTTGGTGGTGTACACCGTGCCGCTCCAGTAGTCCAGATCGTGATCGCGCGCCACTCCGCTCACGGCGCGGTGGATCATGAAGCTGGGAAGCGCAGGGACTTCCGGCGGGAAGTAGTCGTTGCTGGTCCCTTCACCGCGGATGGCCGCAATGGGCAGGATCAGATCACCCAGTTGGTTCTTCTTCTTCAAGCCACCGCACTTCCCCAAGAAGAGCACCGCCTTCGGATCCACGGCGCTCAGCAGGTCCATGACCGTGGCCGCGTTGGCGCTGCCCATGCCGAAGTTCACCATGCACATGTCCTCGCTCAAGGCCACCCGCATGCTCTTGTGCAGGTCCTTCACCACCGCGCCCGTCTGGCTGCAGAAGATGTCCAGGTAGCCATCGAAGTTGGTGAGCAGGATATGCTGCTTGAACTCGCTGACGGGCACTCCCGTGTACCGGGGCAGCCAGTTGTTGACGATCTCTTCCTTGTTGCGCACGTGATAGGTTTGCTTCGTGTCAGTGGCCCAGCAGTTGAACCTGCCCGACTTCGGGATCAAATGTAGAAGTACGGTCGAGGGGCCTCAGCTCTTCGACCCCAGCCGGCGGATCTGGGTGGCCCATACACCCGAGGAGCATGTGCGTCAGCATTTCCTGAATTACCTGGTACACGACAGGAAGTGCCCGATTGGCCTGATCCGTACGGAACAGGAACTCACCCTCAACACCCTGAGCAAGCGCGCTGACATCGTTGTGCATGATGATCACGGAAGGCCGCTCGCGTTGGTGGAGTGCAAAGCACCTAGCGTCCGCATCGACCAAAGCACCTTCGACCAGGCCACGCGCTACAACATCATCTTCAAGGTGAAGTGGCTGTTGCTCACCAATG
>JBATMK010000110.1:0-36148 GCA_049289815.1 Flavobacteriales bacterium | reverse complement strand
CTCCAGGGCTCTACGATCCGGTTACTTTCGCAGCCCTTTTCAACAACCTTGATGCATGGCGGGTGAACGGTTGCGTGTAGGTGTACTTGGTGCTGGCCACCTTGGGCGCATCCACGTTCAGCAATGGAAGGAATTGACCGGTTGCCAAGTCGTGGGGATCTTCGACCCCCATCCCGAAAAGCGGGAGGCGGTCGCCCAGGAATTCGGTGTGACCGCTTTGGCCTCCATGCCGGAGCTGTTGGCCATCTGCGATGTAGTGGACGTGGTGACCCCCACACCATACCATTTCCAATGCGCCAGTGCGGCCATGGCCTTGGGGAAGCATGTGTTCGTGGAGAAGCCGGTGACCCAAACGGTGGAGGAAGCCCTGCGCCTCATCGACCTGGCCGAAGAGCACAACGTGAAGGCACAGGTTGGGCATGTGGAGCGTTTCAACCCGGCTTTCATTCAAGCCCGACCATGGCTCAAGGACCCCATGTTCATTGAAACCCATCGGCTGGCCGAGTTCCAGCCGCGCGGAACGGATGTGCCCGTGGTGCTGGACCTGATGATCCATGACCTGGACATCGTCCTCAATGTGGTTGACAGTCCCGTGCGGGAGGTAAGCGCGAGCGGGGTGGCCGTCCTGAGCGATTCACCCGACATCTGCAACGCCCGGATCGAGTTCGCCAACGGCTGCGTGGCCAATCTCACAGCAAGCCGGATCAGCCTGAAGAAGATGCGGAAGAGCCGTTTCTTCCAACGTGATGCATACATCGCCGTGGATATGCTGGCGAAGGAAGCCGAGATCGTGCGGATGCGTACCGTGAAAGGCGATCCAGACCCGTTCGCAATGACGATCGATCTTGGCGAGAAGGGTATCCGGGAGATCGGTTTCGAGAAACCGGTGATCCCAGCCACGAACGCGATCCGGGAGGAACTGCGCTCTTTCGTGGAGGCGATCGGAACGAACAAGCCCACCGAGGTTCCGCTGCTCGATGGGTACCGGGCGCTGGAACTGGCACATCGGGTGCTCGATGCCATGGAGACCCGCACGCTTGTATGAGGGCGCATACTAAATCCGTTCATCACATCGTTCACGCACGTGAGACGATGACCCGACCCTTACGGAACGGAGTGCTTTTCCTTTTGTGCCTGGCCGCCTGCAAGAAGGGCGACAAGGTGCCATCCTACCTCGACCTGTCCGCATTCGCCGTTTCAACCGACCAACTCACCCAGGGCAGTAACAGCAGCAATATCCCACATGCTTGGAGTTACGTGAACGACGCTTCGCTCGGTGTTTGGGAGGCGAATGCCCGTATTCCGGTGCTCTCTTCCGGCACCGTGCAGATGAAGTTCATTGCCGGCGTTGAGCGGAACGGGGTGAGCACCGACCTGGTTCAGTATCCCTTCTACCGCACCTGGTCGGGCTATGTGGATCTGGTGCCCGGACAGCACACACCGTTGCACCCGGTTTTCCAGTACCAGCCTGATCTCTCCTTCTGGATCGCCGACTTCGAGGACCCGGCCATTCCCTTCACATTCGATGTGGCCAGTGACACTATTATGATGCACTGGGATAGCCTTGCCCACCCCGATGATGTAAAGCCCGGTGAAGGAGATGCCGCCGCGTTCTTCCTGGACGCGGACCATCCGCGAATGAAGGGCATCTGTTTCGAGACGGCCGACCTGGAAGGCAGCGGCACGACATGGCTTGAACTGGACTACCGCAGCGACCAGCGGATGCTTATCGGACTGTACTACACCGTCAATGGTTTCGTTGTGGATGAGCCCTATGTCTACATCGCACCCACCAAGCAGGACAATGGGAACATGCCGTGGAAGAAGATCCACATCGACCTCACCCCGTTCACCAATAACCCGGTTGCAGCGGATCGCAAATTCTACATCGGCGCCGAACTCGATGGAGGTATCGGGAATGCCAGTTTCTGGATCGACAACGTGAAACTGGTGCGGCCATGAGCGACACCATGAACAAGCGCGCCCAAGTGGCCCGGTACATAGCAGCCGATCTGCTGGGTGCCGCCACGGCGTGGACCTTGTTCTGGATCTACCGCAAGCTCGAACTGGAACCCGCCAAATTCCAGTACGAAGTTCCCCTCACCTTCGACAGCAATTATGCGAAGGGCCTGTTGCTCGTCCCTCTCTTCTGGTTCGGGTTGTACACCTTGATCGGGGGCTACACGGATATCTACCGTCGCTTCCGTACCAAGGAGTTGGGGCAAACGCTGTTGATCTCCATCATCGGGGTCACGGTCATCTTCTTCACCCTGCTGCTGGATGACCAGGTGGTGGATCATTTCCGGTCATTCCTGGCGCTCTTCGTGCTGCACTTCGGATCCACCTTCCTGCTGCGTTTCTGGCTCACCAGTCGCACGGTTGCGCGTGTGCACGACCGGCGGTACGGGTTCAACACCTTGTTGGTCGGCGGCAATGAGCGTGCTATGGCCATCTATAACGAGATCGCGGCGATGCCGAAAAGCCCGGGGAACCGGTTCATCGGCTTCGTGCAGGTGAACGGCAGCGATCAGCAGCTCACCTCCGCCGGGCTGGAACGCTTGGGCAAGATCCAGGAACTCGCGCAACTCATCCCGCAGCATGCGGTGGAAGAAGTGATCATCGCCGTGGAGAGCGGCGAGCACGAACACATCAGCCGGATCCTCAACGAAGTGGAAGGCACTGGTGTGCGCACCAAGATCATTCCCGACATGTACGACATCCTCAGTGGCAGTGTGAAGATGACCAGCATCTTCGGTACGCCCCTCATCGAGGTGAACCCGCAGATCATGCCCGCGTGGCAGTTCAGCCTGAAGCGTGTGGTGGATGTGCTCTTGAGCATGATGGCCTTGGTGGTCCTTTTCGTCCCGATGGTGATCATCGCCATCATGGTGAAACTCTCGTCCCCTGGGCCGGTGTTCTTTACACAAGAACGCGTTGGCCGCTTCGGCAAGCCGTTCCGCATCATCAAGTTCCGCAGCATGATGCACAAGGCTGAACCGAACGGCCCGCAATTGAGCAGCGCCAGCGATCCACGCATCCTTCCCTTCGGCCGTTTCCTCCGCCGCACGCGGTTCGATGAACTGCCCCAGTTCTGGAACGTGATCATGGGCGACATGAGTTTGGTGGGCCCGCGGCCCGAACGACAGCACTTCATTGAAGCGATCACCCGCACGGCACCGCATTACCGGCACTTGCACAAAGTGCGTCCCGGGATCACCAGTTGGGGACAGGTCAAGTTCGGTTACGCCGAGAACGTGGAGCAGATGGTGCGCCGCTTGAAGTACGACATCCTCTACATCGAGAACATGAGCCTGGCCGTTGACCTGAAGATCATGGCTTACACGGTGCTCATCATCCTGAAGGGCGACGGCAAATGACCGCTCGCATGGCGCATGGCCATTCGTAGAGGTGCGACAGGTCGCGCCCCTACATTCGCCCATCTTCAAAAAACATCATGAACATCTCTGTTATCGGTGCCGGCCAGATGGGCAATGGGATCGCACATGTCTTCGCACAAGCGGGCCACGCCGTTACACTCGTTGATCTCAGTCCTGTGAATCTGGAAAAGGGGCTCGCGACCATCAACAAGAATCTCGATCGGCAAGTCACGAAAGGCACCATAACGGCGGAGCAGAAAACTTCAACGCTGAAGAACATCGTCACCACGGGCACCATGGCCGATGGGGTGAAGAACGCGGAACTGGTGGTGGAAGCCGCCACCGAGAACGTGGACCTGAAACTGCGGATCTTCAAAGAGCTCGATGCGCATGCTCCCGCGAACTGCATCCTGGGCACCAACACGAGCAGCATCAGCATCACGCGCATTGCGGCGGCCACGCAACGCCCGGCGCAGGTGATCGGCATGCACTTCATGAACCCCGTGCCGGTGATGAAGTTGGTGGAGGTGATCCGGGGATACAGTACGAGTGATGCCGTTACCAAGATGGTCATGGACCTCAGCACCGCCATCGGCAAAGTGCCGGTTGAAGTGAACGATTACGCTGGCTTCGTCAGCAATCGCATCCTGATGCCGATGATCAACGAGGCGATCGAAACCTTGTTCCAAGGCGTGGGCGGTGTGGCGGAGATCGACACGGTGATGAAGCTGGGCATGGCGCACCCCATGGGCCCGCTACAACTCGCTGACTTCATTGGCCTCGACACATGCCTGGCCATTCTGCGAGTGCTGCAGGAAGGCTTCGGCAACCCGAAGTATGCCCCGTGCCCGTTGTTGGTTCAGATGGTGACCGCGGGCAAGCTGGGTGTCAAGAGCGGTGAAGGCTTCTACCAGTATGCGGCTGGCAGCAAGGATCTGGTCGTGGCCCCAGCCTTCGCGAAGTGACGATCAGGGAAGCCGTATTGGCGGATATCCCGACCATCCGCTCCATTGCCCACGCCACATGGCCCGTGGTGTACAAGGAGATCATCTCGCCAGAACAGATAACGTACATGCTCGAACTCATGTACAGCACGGCCGTGTTGAACGAGCAATTCGGGAAAGGCCATCGGTTCCTGCTTGCCATTGAGAATGCTACGGCGCTCGGCTTCGCTGGCTACGAAGTACGCTATGCAGGCACGATCAATACGCGTCTGCACAAACTGTATGCACTGCCCGGCGCACAAGGGCAGGGTGTTGGCAGTGCCTTGCTATCCTCAGTGGAAGCAGCAGCACTGGCCGGTGGCGACAGGGCCATCGAACTCAATGTGAACCGCTTCAACCGCTCGCAGGATTTCTACCTGCGGAAAGGGTTCAGGATCCTGCGTGATGAGGTCCTGGATATCGGCCAAGGCTACGTGATGGACGATCACGTGATGGTGAAAGAGCTCTGACGCACAACTCTCACGGCTGCGTGCTCGCGGTCGGCATGGCCAAGCCATACTTCTTGTACAGCCGTGCCTTGCGCTTCTCCAGCTTGGCAGTGGCTTTTGCAGTGCGGGGCTGCCGTTCGGCCACCGGGATCTGGCCTGCCTCGATCCGGGCGATGATCACTTCGATGTTGGCATCCGTGCCGATCGCATCATACTCGTCTTTCAAGTTGCTGCCGAAAAGCCGCGCGAGGCTTTGCCAAATGACCGCCTGGAACGAACCCCGTAGCTGTTTGATGATGTCATAGCCCGTGGCGCCCGTCTCCCGGTCGATGAGCTTGATGAGCAATTTGCCCTGGCTCACGGTCAGGTGGGTCACCTCTTCTTCGAACTCGGCCCGCAATTCCGCCTCGGCCAGTTTGTAGTACATATCCTGGTCGGCCTCTTTCTCGATCGCCGACACCTCGTGCGCATATTCCCTCAGCAACGAAGCGCTGATCTTGGCGTAGGGGTAGACTTTCGCGACGTTCCGTGTCAGTCGGTCGAACTTCTCCTGTTGGCGTTTGGCCTTCGTGCCCCATTTGCCCTTGACGAATGCGGTCGGCAGTTCCCCAACAAGAACGGTATCCTGCCCCATCACCTGAAAACGCTGCTCCGTCCCCTCAACCAGCACTTGGGCGCCACAGAGCATGGCACCGCTCAGGGCGCCTATAGCGAAGAAGGATCGAAGGGTGATGCACATCTGCTCCGCTTGCCAATGCAAGCTACAACGCATAAGAAGTGCGTTTCGTCCTTGCAACGGTTCAGCGCCGATTGAGTTTCCAAGGGCTGGGCAAAGTCCCGGCCAGTTGCACAGTTGCCGGCTTCCTGCTCGTCTCTTCGAATACATGTGATGCCACCAACGCAGCGGCAGCCATCTCGTCCTTATCCGTGCCTTGCAGCACCTCCGGAGTAAAGTGGTCCCTGACGAAGTGCGTGTCGTACTTCCCGCTGCGGAAGGACTTGTGGCCCATCGTGAAACGGCAGAAGGGCAGGGTGGTCTCCACCCCTGCTATCGCATAATCATCAATGGCCCGTTCCATCCGGTTGATGGCCTCCTCGCGCGTGGCCCCGTGCGTGATCAGTTTGGCGATCATGGGGTCGTAATGGATCGGGATGGTCATGCCCTCTTCAAAACCGTCATCCACCCGCACGCCTGGGCCTTTCGGAGGACGGTAGGTGGTCAGTGTGCCGATATCGGGCAGGAAGTTGTTCGCTGGGTCCTCGGCGTAGACCCGCACCTCTATGGAGTGGCCGTTGATCCGGAGGTCCTCCTGCTTCATAGGGAGCTTCTCCCCTTCCGCCACTTGGATCTGGAGTTTAACGAGATCCAACCCGGTGATCATCTCGGTCACCGGATGCTCCACCTGGAGGCGCGTGTTCATCTCCATGAAGTAGAAATTCAACTTCTCGTCTAGAAGGAACTCGACCGTTCCGGCGCCTGTATAGTCGACGCTCTTCGCCACGGCCACGGCGGCTTCGCCCATGCGCTTGCGCAATTCTGGCGTGAGCACGGCCGAAGGCGCTTCCTCCACCACTTTCTGGTGACGCCGTTGCACGCTGCATTCGCGTTCGAAGAGGTACAAAGTGTTGCCATGCTGATCGGCCATGATCTGCACTTCGATGTGCCGGGGCCCGGCCACGTACTTCTCGATGAACACACTGCCGTCGCCGAAGGCGTTCTGTGCTTCACTGATCGCACGTTCCAATCCCTCTTTCAACTCGCTCTCCTTCTCCACTATCCGCATGCCCTTGCCACCACCGCCAGCGGCTGCTTTGATGAGAATGGGGAACGTGATCGTCTTCGCCACGTTCATCGCTTCCTCCAAACCGCTCACCGCACCTTCGGTGCCGGGCACCAATGGAACGCCATGGTTCTTCACCGCTTCCTTCGCGGCGAGTTTGTCGCCCATCACATGCATGGCCTTCGGCGTGGGACCGATGAAGATCACACCTGCGTTCTCCAACGCCTTGCAGAAATCGCCGTTCTCGCTGAGGAAGCCGTAGCCCGGATGGACGGCGTCAACCTTCAGATCCTTACAAACCTTCACCAGCTTTTCGATCACCAGATAGCTCTCCTTGCTGGGCGGCGGACCGATGCACACCGCCTCATCCGCGAAACGTACGAAGGGTGCGTTGCGATCGGCTTCCGAATAGACGGCCACGGTGCTGATGCCCATCTCCCGGGCGGAGCGCATCACGCGCAATGCGATCTCGCCGCGATTGGCGACAAGGATCTTCCTGATCTTGTTCTTGCTCACGGGGTGAAAATGCGGAGAATGCACGGAAATCCTGAAAGCCGACCACGTAGCTCAGCGGGCCAGCCCCCAGAAACCTTCCATGACTTTCTCGAGCGCGGCCAGGTCCACTTCCTCGAAAGGATGCCTAGTGTTCTTCAGCACATGGACGTTGGCGCGTTGAAGGCCGCTCGCGAACACGCGTGTGTCATGTGGCACGGCCGTCGTGTCGCTATCGCCAACGCACAGCAGCACCTGGCATTGGATCCGGGCACAGACCTCGTTCGTCAATAAGGGCGATGCGGCCAGCACGATCATGCTATTGGCGATGGCCGCGACCAGATCGCGCCAGCGGTCTTCGCCGTGGACCTCGGCAAGCAAGCGCGCGAAGGCGGGCACCTTGGCCACCATCACATCCGGGTCGAGCTTCCTCAGCTCCTTCTGCAAGGCTTCTTCAGTCCAAAGCAACTTGGTGCCGATCGTCACAACGCTCTCCACGCGCTCAGGATGCTTCGCCGCGTAGAGCAGCGCAGCATAGCCACCCATGCTGTAGCCGAGGAGATGCGCTTTCCTGAACCTGTTCACGGTGTAAGTACGATCGATGTCCGCCACGAACTGGTCGAATGTGAGACCCGTGTCGGGGATCGCCCGTTCACCATGTCCAGTGAAGTCGATGACCGCACCGCCGAGGCGTTCCTGCAGTGGTAGCATTTGGCGCTTGCTCCCTAGCGCACCGTGAAGAAGTAGAAGATCCATGTGTCCGCGCCGAAACTATGCCCCGGACGCGGCGGTATCTTGTCCACCATGGGGATGCATGTGGAATACATGCTGTTGATCGGTGCGCTGTTGTTGTTCGCGAGCATCATTGCGAGCAAGACCAGTGGGCGTTTGGGCGTGCCCACGCTCATCCTCTTCATCGCTGTGGGCATGATCGCCGGAAGCGACGGGCTGGGGTTCATCTACTTCGACAATGCGGAGTTCGCGCAGGCCTTGGGCATCATCGCGTTGGTCTTCATCCTCTTTTCCGGAGGATTGGACACGAAGCGTGAAAGCGTGCGACCTGTCCTAGGGAAAGGGCTCGCGCTCGCCACGGTCGGGGTGCTGGTTACAGCGTTGATCGTCGGCTTCGCCGTGCCGCTTTTCACGGAACTAACACTGATCGAGGGCTTGCTCTTGGGGGCGATCGTTTCCAGTACCGATGCGGCCGCAGTGTTCACCATCCTGCGCTCGCGCAACCTGCGGTTGAAGGCCAACCTGCGCCCACTGCTCGAGCTGGAAAGCGGCAGCAACGATCCCATGGCCTTTTTCCTCACCGTCGGCATGATCAGCATCATCAACGGTGAACACGATTCGCTTTGGTCCTTGGTGCCCAGTTTCTTCATCCAGATGTCTATTGGTGCGTTGGCTGGCTGGGGCATGGGACGGCTGATGACCTTCACGTTGAACCGGATCAAGCTTCAGTTCGACGGCCTCTATCCGGTGCTCTTATTGGCGCTGATGATGTTCACGTTCGCAGCAACCGATGTGTTAGGGGGCAATGGTTTCCTGGCCGTGTACCTGGCCGGTGTGATCCTGGGTAACTCAGACTTCATCCACAAGAAGAGCTTGATCCGTTTCTATGATGGCCAGGCATGGCTGGTGCAGATCATCATGTTCCTGACACTGGGCCTGCTCGTATTCCCCAGCCAGGTGATCCCCGTGATGGGCACCGGATTATTGATCAGCGTAGTGCTGATCGTTGTGGCGCGACCTGTCGCAGTGTTCGTAAGCCTCGCGCCTTTCCGGAGCGCCACATGGCGGCAGAAAGCTTTTCTGTCATGGGTGGGGTTGCGCGGCGCGGTGCCCATCGTCTTCGCCACTTATCCGCTGATCGCTGGGTTGGACAATGCGCAGTTCATTTTCAACGTGGTGTTCTTCGCAGTGCTCACCTCGGTGTTGCTACAGGGATCGACCCTGCCGCTCGCTGCACGCCTGTTCCGTGTTGAACGCCCTGAAGGCTTCCGGCAGGAAAGCGCATTGGATCTGGAACTGAGCAAGCAACTGACCGGGACGTTGGTGAGCCTTTCCATTCCGCCTGGCAGTTTTGCGGTGGACCAGTTGATCGTGGATCTCCACTTCCCGAAGGATGCGCAGATCATACTCATTGAAAGGAACGGTCAGTTCACATCGCCCGATGGCGCCACCGAGATCGAAGCGGGTGACCGCCTGATGGTGATGTCGAAGAAGCCGCAGAAACTCGATGAGATGATCCAACGCCTCGGGTTGGAGAAGCACACGACAACATGATCCGCACATGACCATCCGTTACCTCTTCGCCGTCCTGCACCTGCTTGCACTGGCCATCGGCATTGCGGCGGTGTATGCGCGTTGGCGGGCGTTGCGCAATGTGAAGGCCACAGCCGACCTGAAAGCGGTCTTCCTGGCCGACAACTGGTACGGCCTCGCGGTCATCATCTGGTTGATGACAGGACTTGCGCGCGCGTTCGCGGGCCTGGAAAAGGGAACGGCGTTCTACTTGGAGAACCACTGGTTCATCGGGAAGATGGGGCTCTTCGTGATCGTGTTCCTGCTTGAACTCTACCCCATGATCACGTTGATCCGGTGGCGTAAGGCACTGAAGAAAGGTGGCCTCATCGACCTTGGCAAGACCAAGCTCCTCACTCGTCTTACACTCGCCGAACTACCGCTACTTATCCTGATGGTGTTCATGGCCTCGGCCATGGCTCGGGGACTTTGAGCAAGTCGCGGATACGCGGCTCACTCCAGCACCTCCTTCACCCGGTCGGCCGCTTCCTGCAGGGCTACAGCGCTGAGCACTTTCAAGCCGCTCTTGTCGATGAGTTCTTTGGCCTCCACAGCATTGGTACCCTGTAAGCGCACGATGATGGGCACCTTGATATCGCCGATGTTCTTGTAGGCATCCACTACGCCCTGCGCCACGCGATCACAGCGCACGATGCCGCCGAAGATGTTCACGAGGATGGCCTTCACGCTCGGGTCCTTCAGGATGATGCGGAAGCCTTTCTCGACACGCGCTGCATCGGCCGTACCACCTACGTCCAGGAAGTTCGCGGGCTCACCGCCACTGAGTTTGATGATATCCATGGTGGCCATCGCGAGGCCGGCACCGTTCACCATGCAGCCCACGTTGCCATCCAGCTTCACGTAGTTGAGGCCCGCTTCACCGGCTTCCACTTCAATGGGATCCTCTTCGGTCTTGTCGCGCATCTCGGCGTAGTCCGGGTGGCGGTACAGTGCATTGCCGTCGAGGCGCACTTTGGCATCCACGGCGATCACTTTGTCGTCGCTGGTCTTCAGTACGGGATTGATCTCGAACATGGCGGCATCGCAACCTTCGTAGGCCCGATAGAGGTCGCCGATGAACTTCACCATGCTCTTCTTGGCGACGCCGGACACGCCCAGCGCCGTTGCGATCTTGTTGCATTGGAACGGACGCAGGCCCACGCGCGGATCCACGAACTCCTTCTGGATCTTCTCCGGATGGTGCTCCGCGACCTCTTCGATGTCCATGCCACCCTCTGTGCTGTAAACGATCACGTTCCTGGCGCTGCCACGGTCGAGCAGCACGCTCATGTAATACTCCTTGGTCTCGCTCGGACCGGGGTAGTACACATCCTCAGCGATCAACACCTTGTGCACCTTCTTTCCTTGCGGCGGCGTCTGCGGGCTTTTCAGCATCATGCCGATGATCGCCTCGCTCTTCTCACGTACCTCATCGATGTTCTTCGCGAGTTTCACCCCGCCTCCCTTGCCGCGGCCACCTGCGTGGATCTGCGCCTTCACCACCCACCATTTAGTGCCGGTCTCCTGGCTGAGCCGCTTGGCCGCGTCCACCGCTTCATCGGCGTTGTATGCCACGATGCCCCGCTGCGTGGTGACGCCGTATTTCTGGAGGATGCTCTTGCCTTGGTACTCGTGGAGGTTCATGCGGCGAAGTAAGTGTGTTACGCGCTGCTGCGTTGCCGTTCGCTGAGTTACCTGTTGACGGGTTACGCGTTGCGTGTTCTGCTTTCGACCTGTCCGGCGCGAACACGTAACCCGTCAACGCGTAACGCGAAACCCTTTCTTTACCCAATGATCCAAGCCACCGGCATCCGCAAGAAGTACGGCGATCTGCAAGTGCTGAAGGGTGTTGACCTGCACGTAGCGAAAGGCGAAGTGGTGAGCATCGTGGGTGCAAGCGGTGCGGGCAAGAGCACCTTGCTGCAGATCATCGGGACGCTGGACAAGTCGGACGGAGGAACTCTGTTGATCGATGGGACCGATGTGGCCAAGCTGGGCACCAGATCACTGAGTGCGTTCCGGAACAAGCACATCGGCTTCGTTTTCCAGTTCCATCACCTGCTGCCCGAATTCACGGCACTGGAGAACGTGATGATGCCCGGTCTGATAGCAGGCAAGAGCAAGAGCGAATGCGCCCCGCGCGCCGAAGAACTCCTCACCCGACTGAACGTGATCGCGCGCAAAGAGCACAAGCCGAACCAACTGAGCGGTGGCGAGCAACAGCGCGTGGCCGTGGCCCGTTCGCTGTTCAACAACCCCAGCGTGGTTATGGCCGATGAACCTTCGGGCAACTTGGATTCCGCGCATGCCAAGGAACTGCACCGGCTCTTTTTTGAACTGCGGACGGAGTTCGGCCAGACCTTCGTGATCGTGACCCACAATGAAGAGTTGGCTGAGATGGCTGACCGCAGGCTGGTGATCAAGGACGGGGTGATCTGATATCCGGTCCAGGCGGGGCAACCCCCTACCGCTTTCCCGTCTACCTTTCACTTCACGGCATGGCACAAGCGCGCTTTCTTCTTTGTGCAATGACCATCGCCTGCTGCACTGGCCCTTCGGCCGGACAGGAGGGCACGTTGGACCTGTCCTTCAATGTCGGCACCGGGCTCAACAACCAGATATGGGCGATGGCCCTTCAGCCCGATGGAAAGATCCTGATCGGAGGCATGTTCACCAGCTACAACGGAACGCCTTGCAATCATCTGGCTCGGTTGAATTCGGATGGCTCGTTCGACAATACGTTCAGCATAGGCACCGGGCCGAACGATAAGGTGAGCGCGATCGCCGTGCAACCCGATGGCAAGATCCTGGTGGGTGGGCATTTCGGCCTCTTCAACGGGGTGCTGCAGAACCACCTCGCACGGCTGGATCCCAACGGAAGCCTGGATCCCACATTCGTACCGGATCTCATTGGCATAAGCCCCTCCCTGAAGATCCAGGTGCAACCGGATGGGAAGATCCTTGTCCTGGAAGATCCCGCACCGACGATACTCCGATTGAATGCGAATGGGACCAGCGACGGGGGCATCCCGTCGGGCACATTCGCCGTGAACAACACCATCACGGATTTCGACCTGCAGCCCGATGGCAAGATCCTCGTGGGCGGAGGATTCACCATGCATAACGGCACACCACGGATGGGGATCACACGGATCAACACGGACTTCACTCTGGATCCCACCTTCACTCCGGTAACAGGCGCCGACTGGGTACACACCATCGCTCATCAACAGGATGGCAAGATCATGATCGGCGGTGATTTCACCAATGTCGGTGGTGCGCCCCGCCCGGGTGTGGCCCGTTTGAACACGAGCGGAAGCCTTGATAACGGTTTTGATACGGATACCGTCGGCGGGGACATCGTTACCAAAATCATGGTCCAACCGGATGGCAAGATCCTGATGGGGGTCCAATTCCCGTTCCCACCCGTACCACCGTTCTTCACGCTGAACCCGTTCTTCTATCGCTTGAACGCGAACGGCAGCGTGGACAATGGATTCCAGCTTGGAACCGGGCCCAATGGGTATCCGCAAGCGCTTGCCATACAACCCGATGGCAGGATATTGATCGGGGGATCGTTCACGACCTACAACGGAACGAACCGACTTCGAATAGCCCGCATAAACGGCACGTCGCGGGTGGGCATCAAGATCATGCTCGAAGGACCATATTCCGGCGGGCAGATGACCGACGCCCTGCGCACCCTGCTCTCCTTCCCGCACACTGCACCCTTCACGGCAATGGGCTATTCCGAACCTGGATACGTGTCCGGCGCCACGATCAATGCAAGCACATTGAGCGTAACAGGCAACAACGCCATTGTGGATTGGGTGCTGGTGGAGATGCGACCTGTCGGAACACCTGGTGTGGTGGCCGCTACGCGCGCAGTGCTGTTGCAGCGCGATGGCGATGTGGTGGATCTGGATGGTACAAGCACCGTGGGCTTCGCGGGTCTTGCCAGCGGCAGCTATTGCGTGGCGGTGAAGCCGCGCACGCACTTGCCCGTGATGCTCTCGACTTCCACACCGGTCATTTACGCTGACGCGATCGCCACAGTGGATTTCACACTGCCGACCACACAGGTCCACGACAACGATGCGCGTAAGAACGTGGGCGGTGTAATGGTGCTTGCCACCGGCGATGCGGTCTTCAATGAGAACATCCAATACACCGGCACCAACAACGATCGCTATCCGATCCTGGTGCGCGTTGGTGGTACAACGCCAACCGCAACGGTCAATGGCTACTGGCCCGAAGACGTGAACATGGACGGCGTGGTGAAGTATGTGGGTACAAACAACGACCGCGATCCGATCCTGGTGAATGTGGGCGGCACCACACCGGCGGCCGTACGTCACGCGGAACTGCCATGATGCCGGGCCGATCCATGATCCTCATGCTGTTTCTCTTTTCGGCATGCACGGACCCTTCGCCCTCCGTGAACCCAAAGCCGGAGACACAGCGGTCATCGAACACTACGGACCCGGGAACCAAGCACAGTCTGCTGGCGCGCACCTGGGTCGCCACGGGCATCACCTTCAACGGAATTGCCGATCCCAACTTCGATCCCACCCGGCGCGTGGAACTGGTGATCCGGCCTGACGGCTCGTACACCATGAGCGGATCGGGTAAAGCGGTGGAGGGTATATGGACCCATGAAGGCGCAACTGAACTGCACTTGACGGACAAGGCCACGGGCAGCTTGCAACGATTCGGGATCAGCAAGCTTGATGAACACGAACTGGTGGTGAAGCTCATGGATGAGATGAACGCTGAGGTGCTGCTGCACTATCGGGCCGATGAAGGTCCTGCTATGGCACGATAGTGCCTTGGGCCGCGTTCCATAGCACGCCGCCGGGACTACTTTCGGGGCCTATCCGTTCCACATGATCACCACAACCCTCAACCTGCGGACCGCTTGCACCACGGTCTTCGTTGGCGCACTTGCCACCATCTCCACGGCGCAGTTCGACATCAATTCCATCCTGCAGCAGCAAGGCTCGGGCATGCGCATGGAGGATGACAACGACCCGTTCGTGCCGAACAGCTTCAGCGGCAGTTTCAGCATGGAGATGCACTTGTTCGATGCCACGAGCGAGCTGAAGGAAAGCCCCATGAACCTGCGTTATTGGAGCAGTGAGGACAGGATGCTGGTGGGAATGACCGTGCCCGGCCAAGGCGGTCGCGATGTGAAGATGATGACCGACCTGAAGGGCAAATGGCAATACATGCTGATGATCGATGCGGAGGGCAAGCGCATGGCGATGAAGAGCAGGAAGAAGAAGTTCGTGTTGCCCGACTCGGTGCAGCAGAAGCACAAGGAGAACAAGGACATGGACATCACGGTTACCAGCGAGAAGAAGACCATTGAAGGGCATAGCTGCACCAAGGTGATCGGCAAATGCGAAGAAGGCCTTTGGACGGGCTGGGTGGCAAAGGACCTGAAGGGACCCTATGCCGACATGGCCAGACACGTGCGCGCGAGTGATGCGACGATGAACAAGCGCATGAGCGAGGTGCAGGGTTTCGCGCTGGAATTCGAATGGGTTCCTGCCGATGGCAAGAACAGGATGGTGTGCTACATCAAGGATCTTGCTCCCGGAACGGTTGACGCTGATGTCTTCAGCCTCGACGGGTACGAAATGATCCAGATCCCCGGCAAGTAACATGAACCACCTGGCCATCCTGGTTTGCGCGATCAGCATTTTCCTGCTCGGCGCGCCATGGTATTCCAAAGCCATGTTCCTGAAGCCTTGGGCACGGGCCAACGGCATCGATCCGGACGCGCCGCGCAGCAAGGATGCCAAACACCCGGCGCGTGTTTTCGGGGTCGCCTTTCTCATGGCCTGGGTGGCCGCTTATGCTTTCGCATGGCTCGTTGGTCCTGTACCCGATATTGCTTACGCCTTGAAGTGCGGTGTGGCCGCTGGTGCCGGCATCGCGGCAACGAGCTTCGCGATCAACTACCAGTTCGCGAACAAGAGCACCGTGCTGCTGCTCATCGATGGCGGCTATCATATTGTGCAGTTCGCGCTCTACGGCCTGATCCTCGGGCTTTGGCATTGAGCGTTCGATCCCGTGGTCCTGGTGGTATGAAGCTGTCGGGGCAATAGCTTCTTCGGTCCGCCCGTTGTTCTTATCGCGACCCCCATCACGATGAGAAGGACCCCCACCCTCCTGCTTGCGTTTCTTCTTCCTGCCGTTCTCCTGAGCCAACCGCTCAAGGTGCGGAAGTACCAGGGCGGCGTCATCTCGCTCGGTGTGCGCAGTTCCGTGAGCGCCTTCAACGACGGCGAATGGAACGATACCGGCACCGGGGCCGGTGGCCAGCTCCGCGTAGGACTGAGCGAGCGCGTGAACACCGATTGGTTCTTCGACTACCTCACCGGGAACATCGGGGATTTCGCGAACCGCCAGGACCTGCACATCGGCTGGAGCGTACTGTTCTACCTCCAAGCTCCCAGGGCGACGCGGCCGGTGCTTCAACCCTACCTGCTCGCCGGTCATTGCTTCGATCACTCCAAGCAGATCGCCAACGCGGATCCATCGATCAACGCGGAACGCTGGAGCTCCGCAGTGCAGGCTGGTTTGGGCACGCACGTCAACATCAGCGAGCGGAGCGACTTCTCGTTCGTGGGCCAGTACATGATCCACCTCGGTACCGATCTGCACGCGCACGCGCACGACGGTGAAGTGGAATTCGAACAACACAAGAGCGCGGAGCTCGAAGGGCATCTGCTGCTGCACGTGAGCTTCAACTACAAGATCATAGACGCATGGTAAGGACAACATCCGCATTGGTTGCCATGAGCGTGGGCTTGGTGGCATCCGCACAGCAGCAGGAACCGTTCGCTACGCGCGGCCTGTTCTCCGCTTCGGCGAGCATCGGTCCGGGCTTCATGGTGGACCATCCGCTCACCAACATTTACATAACGGGCGATGCCGATTTCTTTCTCGAGGACCACATCAGCTTGCACGGCTCGGCGTCGTGGTTCGTAGGCGCGCAGCAGGATAGCACGTTCCTGAAGGAGAACAGCCGCCTTTCCTTCGGCCCGGTGTACCACTGGATGAAGGGCGGGTTGGATCTCGGCCTCGGCTTCATGCCCGGTGTTTCGCTCACACAGCTCGAACCCGCGGGTGAGGATGGTCCGGCCGCCCCATTGAAACTCCTGCCGAACATTTCACTTTCCGGCAGCGCTACCTACTACGTGTGGAAATACATGCACTTCTTCGCGAACGTGCGCTACGTGCACGCGCAATACGCAGCCGCACCCATGGAACCGCTCTCGCTGGATGAATTCGTGGTGACCGCAGGATTGGGATGGCAGTTCCGGATGTGGAAAAAAAGTTGAGGACGCACCAACGGATCACCGCTGCACCACGAACCGTCCACGGGATGCACTCTGAAGTATGCGGAAGCTGTACGTCCCATTGGGTAGCATCCGCACATCCAATGTGGCCCCTTCGCTCCCATTTACGACAGCCTGAAGCAGAACGACCCGGCCCATCGCATCGGTGACTTCCACCGGCCCTTCTTTGCAGATCACCACATGATCCACCGCAGGATCAGGATAGGCGACCACGATCGCATCCTTCCCGACCGCATCCACCGAAGTGCTCAATGGATCCTCGCAACAATTGCCACCCGTGCTGATCAATTGCTGTCCGGCCCAACAGCCGTATTGCGTCAGGTGGAACCGCAGTATACCACCCCACTGGCTGAGGAAATAGTGGGCCACTTGATCGGCTGTGTTACACCCACCTTGGCTCGAATTGATGTCGCAGGAGTAGTTGCAGACCATGTTACCGTTCCCGTTCGCGTTGGGCCAGGTAGCGGGTGGGTACAGGTTGATCTGGTCTGTGCCGGAAGGCGCACCGGTGATGGTGGTGGAGAGCACGGTCCCACCCGCGTTGCAATGATCATTGTCTCCGTTGTAACCAGCGTACCACACCGCCGCGATATTGCTCGCGAAAGGCCCGCCGATCGTTACGCGCACGAATTCATAGCTCACGATCCCGATATGCAGGTCAGGGATGTTCTCGTCCACCCAAATGTCGAGGGCACCTCCATCGTAGTTGCTGTACAACACCACATTGCCTTGGGGGCTGCATACTGGAGGCTGACCTGAAACAGGAACGGTCAACACTGAAAGGACGACGAGTAGCGTAAGGGTCCGGGTCATGAGGATCTGTTTGTGGTTGGTGAATCTAAAGCACACGGGGCGTCCACATCTTCGCCGGATCGATCCGACCATGAGCCACCTGACCCAACGAGGCCTTGAGGTGAAAGAGCTGCTCGATGCAGCCTACGAGCGCTTGGCCACACCCCGGTTCATCGAGCAGGACCCTGTGCAAGTGCCCCGTTCATTCACCAAGAGGGGCGACGCGGAAGTGATCGGATTCCTCACTGCTACGATCGCTTGGGGCCAGCGCAGAACGATCATCGCCAATGCTTGGAAACTGGCGCGGCTGCTCGACGACGCACCCCATGATTTCGTGGTGAACGCTTCCGCACCCGAACTACGCCGCCTGGACCGCTTTGTCCATCGCACTTTCAACGGTGTCGACCTTATTCACTTCGTTCTTGGTCTGCGGCATCTGTATGCCAAGCATGATGGTCCAGAGGGAGCTTTCCTGATGAATGGCCGATTTGCGGATGCGGCCTCGTCCATCGCCCTCTTCAAGCGCCGCTTCTTTGAACCGCGCCACCAAGCACGAACGCAAAAGCATGTTGCCGATCCATCGAAGGGCAGCAACGCCAAACGCATCAACATGTATTTGCGCTGGATGGTGCGACCCGATGATCGCGGTATCGACCTGGGGCTGTGGAAGCGCATCCCGGCTTCAGCACTGCATGTGCCGCTCGATGTGCACAGCGGCCGCGTGGCGCGCGATCTCGGATTGCTTCAGCGAACACAGGACGATTGGAAAAGCGTTGTTGAACTGACGGAACATCTCCGGCGCTTCGATCCCGCGGACCCGATCAAATACGATATCGCCCTGTTCGGTTTGGGGGTTGATAAGCCGGTGGCGATAGCCTGACCGCGGATCCTCTGCCCCGGAGGCGACACCCTACGTCCCAACTTTTCACAACCCCTGACGACAATACCGGCGCTTCATCCTTGTTTCCATTGCTGTCCCGCATCTTCGCGCGCCTATGGCTTTTCTCTTCCCTTCCTTCCTCTGGGCCTTGTTCACGCTGGCCATACCCATCGCCATCCATCTTTTCCAACTCAGGCGGTTCAAGCGAATCGACTTTCCCAATGTGCAGTTCCTGCAGGCCGTCAGCCAGCAGACCCGTGCACGAAAAAAGGTGCAGCACTGGCTAACGCTCCTTGCCCGCTGCCTGGCCTTGGCAGCGCTGGTCCTTGCCTTCGCGCAGCCGTATATCCCGGCCACAACGGGTTCCACCCCCACGGGCCGACAGGCGGTGAGCCTTTTCCTGGACGATAGCTGGAGCATGGATGCGCAGAACACCGACGGTCGTTTGCTCGATCAGGCGCGCAAGAATGCGCAGGACGCCATCCTGGCCTACGACGCCACCAACGATTTCCAAGTGCTTACCGGCCGCCTCGATGGCCGCCAACAGCTGCTGATCGGGCGCGACGAGGCCTTGGATGCCGCAGGCCAAGTGGAAGCAGGACCCTACAGCCGCAAGCTCTCGCTGGTGCTTGCCCGGCAGCGCGAAGCCCTTGCCCGGAGCGCTGCGCCGCGCAAACGCGCCATCCTCTTCACCGACCTGCAGCGCTCCATCACCGACGTTGAAAGTTGGACGAATGACAGCACGGTCCGCACCGTGATCGTGCCTCTCACCCCCACCGATGCATCGAACCTTGCCGTTGATTCGGCGTGGTTCGCCACACCGGTGCGCCGGGCCGGGCAGGCCGAAGCCTTGCATGTGCGCATCCGCAACCTCGGAACGGCGGCGCTGCAGGATGTGCCCTTGCGCTTGTCGATCAACGGCCAACAACGGGCGCTCGCGACGTTCGCCGTGGAAGCCGGCACCTTCACGGACACGGTGTTGCACTTCACCAGCGATATACCCGGGGCCCATTGGGGGGAGATCGCCATCAGCGACCGACCGATCACCTTCGATGACAAGCTTTACATCGCCTGGACAGTGAGCAGCGCGTTACGCGTTCAGTTGCTCAGCGGCGGGAACACAGCGAGTGATGCAGCCATTGCCAGCGTGTTCGAAGCCGACAGCTCGTTCCGCTTCAGCGCTTCGCCCTTTGGCAACATCGATCTGGCCTCGTTGGCGAGCACCGATCTGGCGATCCTCAATGCCATACCCGAGGTGCCCAGCGGATCCGCGCAAGCACTCACGGCTTTCGTCAAGGGCGGTGGAAGCCTTGCGGTCTTCCCTGGAGCGGAGCAGGACCCGGCAAGTGTGAATGCGCTCCTTGCACAGTTGCGAGCGGGCGGCTATGGGGCGATGGATACGGCCAGCATCAAGGTGGAACGGATCGACCTGCGCCTGCCGTTCTTCCGCGATGTGTTCAGCGATGTGCCGGCGAACGTGGATCTGCCCTTGGTCCGCAAACGTTTCCGGTTGAACGGTGTTCCTGGCGCGGAGACCCTGCTGCGCATGCAGG
Source organism: Flavobacteriales bacterium (assembly GCA_049289815.1). Classification (GTDB taxonomy): domain Bacteria; phylum Bacteroidota; class Bacteroidia; order Flavobacteriales_F; family PHOS-HE28; genus PHOS-HE28. Next base: position 16,167 of record JBATMK010000110.1, on the reverse strand, counting down.
ATGGCAATGCATTCCTCACGCGCACCAACTGCGGAAAGGGTTTGGTGAATGTTTGCGCTGCGCCCCTAAGCGATGACGGTGGCAGCTTCACGCGTCATGCACTTTTCGTTACCAGCCTGTTGCGCATGGCCGAATTGAGCCGGCCCATGGGTGCGCTCTACAACGGTATCGGCACCGATGCCCTGCTGCCGCTCGATGGCGTTGCGATCGAAGGCGATGTGGTGCCGCACGTGATCGGCCCCGACGGTGTGGACCGTGTTCCGGAACTCCGCCGAACCACCACCGGTGCCGCGCTGGTGATGCACGATGAGGATCTTCCGGCGGGTGCGTACGCCGTTACCATCGGCCCGGACACGGTGCGGCGGATAGCCCTGAACACGCCACGGACCGAAAGCGATCCGGCAGCATACACGCCCGATGAATTGCGCAACCTCCTGTCGCAACGGGGCCTCACGGCGTTCGAGGTGCTCGAACCCGGCGGCGAAGCCCTTTCAGTAAGTTTGGCCGCGCTCGATCACGGTCGCAAACTCTGGACGGTGTTCGTGATCCTCGCACTGGTCTTCCTCGCACTTGAAGTCGCTTTCCTCCGGCTGCTGAAATGAAGGACCTCCTCCTCCGCAACATCACGGTGATCGACCCCGGTGGCGAACAGCATGAAGCGGAGACGGATATTCTGATCAGTGGGACCAGGATCGCACGCATCGGACAGCGCTTGCCTAAGGGCGAAGCGCGGGAAGTGAACCGGCCTGGAGCGCATGTGAGCCTTGGCTGGGTGGATCTGCGCGCGCATTTCCGCGATCCCGGTGAAGAATGGAAGGAAGGATTGCTCAACGGTCTTGAGGCCGCAGCAGCCGGTGGCTATACGGCCGTGGCTGTGCTCCCCAGCACCGAGCCCACCTTGGATAGCCGTGCAGGTATCGAATACCTGTTGCGCAAAGCCGAAGGCCACGCCGTTCGTGTCCTCCCGTTGGGGTCCCTCACGAAGGGGTTGAAGGGTGAACAACTTGCCGAACTCTATGATCTGCAGCAGGCTGGTGCCCTGGCCTTCACCGACGACCAGCACCCTGTGCGCAACGCACGCCTGATGCTGCTTGCACTGCAATACTGCCGCAACTTCGATGGCACGGTGATCTCCTTCGCGCACGATGCCGACCTGGGTGCAGGCACAATGATGCATGAAGGGCCGATGAGCGTGCGATTGGGAATGCGCGGCCTGACAGCCACGGCAGAGACCATCGCGTTGCAGCGCGACCTGTCGCTGCTCGAATACACCGGAGGACGACTGCACGTGGCCACCATCAGCACGGCGGGAAGCGTAGAGCTGATCCGCGCTGCGAAGGAGAAGAAATTGAAAGTGACCTGCTCCGTTGCGGCGCATAACCTGTTGCTCGACGATGGCTGTCTGCGCGGCTTCGATACGAACTACAAGGTGCTGCCGCCACTGCGGGACCGCGAGCACATCGATGCCTTGCGCGAAGGCCTGAGGGATGGTACCATCGACGCGGTGGTGAGCGATCACCGGCCAGAGGATGTGGAACACAAGAAGCTGGAATTCGCCCAGGCGGCGTTCGGCATGATCGGTCTGGAGACCGCCTTCGCCGTGGCGAACACCGCTTTGAAGGGCCACATGAGCCTGCGTCGCATCATTGAACGCTTCAGCCACGGGCCACGTCGGGTGTTGGGCCTGCCTGTTCACCACATTGCTGAAGGCGCACCGGCGGATCTCACGCTTTTCGATCCCGAGTGCGATCGGACGTTCAGCGAGGACGACATTGTCAGTCGCTCGCGGAATACGCCCTTCATCGGACAGCACTTCGTCGGGCGGCCGCTGGGCATCGTCGCCAATGGCAAGGCGATCATCGCGAAGGCCGCGGTGCGGGCCTCTTGATGGCACTTGCTATCGTGGGGTGGAACGACACCATCTTTGCGGGGTACATGCGGAACAACCTCCTGCTCCTTTTCTGCTCACCGCTGATTGCCGTGGGCCAAGGCAACGCACAAGACCATTTGTTGAACGGGCAAGCCGCTTACACCAAGGGCGATTGGAGAACCGCCTCTGCTTATGCGGACAGCGCTGTGCTTGCGGATCCCGCATTGGCCAAGGCCTGGAAGCTGCGCGGCGATTGCAAGCAGAAGTTGAAGGAACCCAAGGCTTCCTTGGAGGACTATTCAGAAGCCATAAAATTGGACAAGACCGATGCGCGGGCCTATGTCAGCCGCAGCGCAGCACGCATCACCACCGGCAATTACAATGGTGCGCTCACCGACCTGGACAAGGCTCTCGAACTCACACCCGATGATGCCGATATTCTGTACAACCGAGCCTGCGCGAAGTACATGAGCGGGGACAACAGCGGCGCGTTGCGCGATACCCAACGAGCGATGAAGTTGAACGAGGGGTTGGCCGATGCACTCTTCCTCAGTGGTGTGATCAAGGGTGAAGAACAGCGCACCGAAGAAGGCCTGCTGGAAGTGGAGGCAGCGCTGAAAATGAAGCAGGATATCCCCGGTGGTGCCATGGCCTTGGCACTGCTCCACTACGATCAAGGGGAATGGGATCAGGCCATCGCAAAGTTCGATGACATCATCGCCAAGGCCGACACCGGCGCAGCCGAGGCGCGGTACTACCGGGGGGATTGCTACTACAACTTGAAGAACAAGGAGAAGGCTTGCGAGGATTGGAGCGTCAGTGCTTCGCTTGGCGATAAAGAGGCCAAGTTCATCCAGAAGAACTATTGCCTCACGGACGCGGAGAAGATCCCGAAGAAACCGAAGAAGGGCCGCAGGAAGAGCGTGATCGAGTTCTAGGTCCCGGGGCTACACGGGTGTGGCCACCAACTCGTGTTCCCGTGCCTCAGTGATCCGAACTTGAGCAAAGTCGCCGATGCGCAGGTGTCCAGCGGCTGTTGGCACGAGAACATCGTTATCCACCTCCGGTGAATCGTGCTCGGTGCGGGCGTGGTAGAAGCCGCCTTCGGCCTTGTCCACCAGTACGGTGAACGTCTTGCCGATCTTCTGCTGGTTCAGTTCGAAGCTGATGCCACCCTGCAGTTCCATCATTTCGTTGGCGCGCTGCTGCTTCACCTCGAAGGGCACATCGTCCTCGAATGAATGGGCGTGTGTATCCTCCTCGTGACTGTATGTGAAACAGCCGAGCCGGTCGAAGCGCATGCGTTCGATCCACTTCAGTCCGTCCTCGTGGTCCTCCTGCGTTTCACCAGGAAAGCCGGCGATGAGCGTGGTGCGGATGGCGATACCCGGCACGCGCTCACGGATATCGGAAACCAACTTCTCGGTCTTCTCCTGCGTGATCCCACGGCGCATGCGTGTGAGCATGCGTGTGCTTCCGTGCTGCAACGGCATGTCCAGGTACTTGCAGATGTTCTTGCGGTCGCGGATCACATCCAGCACTTCCATCGGGAAGCCACTGGGGAAGGCATAGTGCAGGCGGATCCAATCGATGCCATCCACGTCGCTCAGGCGGGCCAGCAATTCGTTCAGGTTGCGCTTTTTGTAAATGTCGAGGCCGTAGTAGGTGAGGTCTTGCGCGATAAGGATCAGTTCTTTGGTCCCACCGGTGGCGAGCTTGCGCGCGCTGCCTACCAGCTGTTCCATGGGCGTGCTCACGTGGTTGCCGCGCATGAGCGGTATCGCACAGAAAGAGCACTTCCGGTCGCAACCCTCGCTGATCTTGAAGTAAGCATAGTGGGCCGGTGTGGTGAGCAAACGCTCCCCGACCAATTCGTGTTTGTAATCGGCTTTGAGGGTTTTCAGCAAGCGCGGCAGGTCGCGGGTACCGAACCAGGCATCCACCTGCGGGATCTCCGCCTTCAGCTCCGGAGCATAGCGCTGGCTGAGGCAGCCCGTCACGTACACTTTCTCCACCAAGCCCTGATCCTTCGCCTTCGCGTAGCTGAGGATGGTATCGATGCTCTCCTGTTTCGCGTTGTCGATGAAGCCGCAGGTATTGATCACCACCACGTTGTGCTCGCCGCTCTCGTTTTCATGATCCACGCGGATGCCGTTGGCCTGGAGCTGTGCCATCATCACCTCGCTGTCGAAGGTGTTCTTGGAACAGCCGAGCGTAACAACATTCACCCTGGTGGGCTTGAGGGTCTTTGCTTTCATGATCTACAACGCGCTGCGGGGCGGCAAACCTAACCCAGCACGGAGGTTCGGCGTGGCGGGGGTTGCAGCACGACCGGCACGACTTCCCCCGAACATTGGCCAAAGGGGTTCGACCACGCAAATGATGAGCGCGAAGTGACGCACGCTGCCATCCAACGTCCATAGATCCACCGGAAGCGGTTCGCAACGGTCATCCTTAAACAAGCGCCCCACCGCCCAATGCATGTTCTGGTAGCCGATGAGCATACGATCGCCCGCAAAGGCCTGCGCGATCTGCTTATCCAACACTATTCGGGCGTTACCGTTTCAGAGTGCACGAGCATCCGCAGAACTGCCGCTACGCTGGCAAGCAGGACCACTGATCTTGTGATACTTGACCTTTTGCTCAGCGACGGGAACGCGTTCGACCACCTTGCCTCCTGGCATGCTGGACATGCAAGTACCCGCTTCCTCATTTACAGTGTGCTGCCCGAACATCTCTTCGCGCAAAGGGTGGTTGCGCTGGGCTGTTCGGGGTTCCTCCCGAAGGCAGCATCGGAGGAGGAACTCCTGAGTGCGGTCGATCATGTCATGAGCGGTGGGATACATATGAGGCATGCACCCGTGACCGGCGGTCGCAGCAAACTCCCTTTCGAAAGCACGGCAAGTCCGTTCACCCGTTTGAGCGATCGCGAATTGCGTGTGCTGCAAGAACTCTTGGCGGGAACCAGCATCAAGGACATCGCTCGCCAACTGCTTCTGAGTCCCTCAACAGTGGCCACCTACAAAGCGCGCGTATACGACAAACTCGGTGTTGCGAACGAGATGGAGCTCCGCCGTGCCGCCGAGATCAACGGCTTCCGCTTTCCCTGAAACAGCAGGCTCAGGATCCAGCGGTCCTTGGTTCGGGCTCCTTGTAGCGACGATTCGACGCAACGCTGGACTCCAGTTGCGCGAACAAGGGGGCCAACGATGCCGCCACAGCTGTCGTAGCGCCCGGTCCGCGCCCCGCGGATCCACTGGCAGCATTGAAACCCGATCTCAAAAACAACGTTAGAACGCCGTCAACATGAATCAGAACCTCATCCAGTATGAAGGGCGCCTCAGTTCCGAGGTGCGCGTGCAGTTGATAGACCTCCTGAATGTGGTTTCACTCGCCAACATGGGCAAGCGCAACGACCTGAAGAAACTTTGCGGTATCGCCCTTGAACTCCTGGACAACGCCCAACGCTATTGCAGTTCAGGCGGGGTCAATTTCGAATGGCGCATCGATGGCACCCAACTGGTGGTAAGCATCACGAACAACGCGATCCGTGAGGATGCCGAGCGTCTCCTCAAGACCGTGAACGAGATCAACAACATGTCGCCCGAGGAAGTGGCCGGTGCGTTCCGCGCCCAGCTGACCAACGAGACGTTCGGCAGTAAGGGCGGTGCGGGGCTGGGCATGCTGCAGATCGCCAAGAAGACCGGCAGCCGCTTGATGGCCACTGTGGAAGCCACGAACAACGAGGAGTACCTGTGCACCAGCCAGGTAGCCGCGAACCTTGCCTGATGGGATATCCATGCAAGCCCTGATCATCCCCGTTTCCAACAACACACCCGGCGTGTGGTTCGAACCCGCCAGCGGCACTTTTGAGCTGACCGGCAACTCCATTCCGGAGAACGCGATCGAGTTCTACCAACCGGTGATGGACTGGCTGGCCAACCACTTGCCCGACCTGGAGGGAGAGCAAACATTGAAGATCAAGCTGTCTTATTTCAACAGCACCTCGCTGAAGGCCCTGTACATGATGCTGAAACAGGTGAAGGATGCCAACACCATGGGTTGCAGGGTGCGAGTCGAGTGGTACATCGAGGAAGACGATGAACTACTTTCGGAAACCCGATCCATGATGAGCGAGATGCTCGACATGGCCATGGATGTGATCCCCACCGGGGACCAGGGGGCCACGCGCGCGGCGGTCTGAACGCGATCCGCTATTGCTTGAAAAGCGCCTCCGTGAAGGCGTGCTTGTCGAACACCTGAAGGTGATCGATACCCTCTCCCACGCCCAGGTACTTGATGGGCACCTGGAATTGCTCGCTGATACCGATGGCCACACCGCCCTTGGCGGTACCATCCAGTTTTGTCAGGACCAACCCGGTCACTTGCGTAGCGGCTGTAAAAGCCCTTGCCTGTTCGAAGGCGTTCTGGCCGGTTGAGGCATCAAGGACCAACAACACCTCGTGGGGTGCGTTGGGCACCACTTTCTGCATCACGTTGCGCACTTTGGTGAGTTCAGCCATGAGGTTCGCCTTGTTGTGCAGGCGGCCCGCAGTATCGATGATCACCACGTCGGTCCCCTTCGCCTTGGCGCTCTCCACGCTGTCGAATGCGACGGCGGCGGGATCGGCGCCCATGCCTTGCTGGACGATGGGCACGCCCACGCGCTCGCTCCAGATGCGGAGCTGGTCCACCGCGGCCGCGCGGAACGTATCGGCCGCACCCAACAACACGCTTCGCCCAGCCTTCTTGTAGGCGTGCGCCAGCTTGCCGATCGTAGTGGTCTTGCCCACACCGTTCACTCCCACCACCATGATCACATGTGGTTGGCTGCTTGCGGGCAGGTCGAATCCCGGTCCCTCCGGATCGTGCATCAGGGCGCTGATCTCTTCGCGCAAGAGTGTGTTCAGCTGATCGGTACCCACATACTTATCACGCGCCACACGGTCCTGGATGCGCTTGATGATGCGCAAAGTGGTATCCACCCCGACGTCGCTTTGCACCAGAACGCTCTCGAGTTCATCCAGCACATCATCACCAACGGTCTTCCTACCAGCAACAACCAACTTCAGCTTATCGAAGAAGCCCGTACGTGAGCGTTCCATACCCTTGTCCAAGGCCCGTTTCTCCGCCTCGGTAGCAGGTGCCTTCTTGAACAGGCCGAACAATGCCATGGCTTAATGCACGAAAAGGCTTCCGCAATGGAAAGCCTTTCCGCCTGATGGGTTGAATAGGATCACTTCTTCGCGATGGCCTTGTCGACCTCCTCGCTGGGCATGATCTGCTCGTGGAACTGGTAACCGCCTGTCTTGTCGTTCCGCACCATGCGGATCACTTTCACGAACACTTTGGCGTCCGCCTTCTTGAGGCTTGCAACGGTCTTCTTTGCCATGGCTTACTTGATCTCTTTGTGCTCGGTCATCTTGCGCAAGATGGGATTGTACTTCTTCAGCACCATGCGCTCCGTGGTGTTCTTGCGGTTCTTCGTCGTGATATAGCGGCTGGTGCCGGGCTGCCCCGAGTTCTTGTGCTCGGTGCACTCCAGGATCACTTGTACGCGGTTGCCCTTCTTGGCCATGGCTCAGCGGTGTTCGGTGGTTTACTTCAAATAGCCTTTCTCACGGGCGCGCTTCAGCGCTTCGGGCAGGCCGATCTTGGTGATGGTGCGTAGGCCATTGGTGCTCACACGCAGATCGATCCATCGCTTCTCATCCTCCAGCCAGAACCGGCGGTCCTGAAGATTGGGGGCCCAAGTACGGCGCGTCTTGATGTTGGAGTGGCTCACCTTGTTCCCGGTGATCACGTGTTTACCGGTGATCTGGCACACTTTGCTCATGGCTCGTCGAATTGGGCGGCGAAAGTAAAAGAAGTTGGCTGACGGGGACCCCCCCACGGCTGGATCCTTTGAACAAGTCACCAGCCCAGCCTCAACCGCCCTGCCCCAATTGCTTCCTGAGCATGTTCAACCCGCTCATGGCCGCCCGTTCTATCACCAGGTCGCGAGTACCCGGGAAATTACCCAAGCGGGATACCACCCCGTTTGGGCCTGCAACTGCCACCCAAACAGTACCCACGGGCTTGTCGGGAGTTCCCCCATCGGGACCTGCGATCCCGGTGGTGGCAATGGCCCAATCGCTGCGCAGGGCAAGGCGTACCCCTTGGGCCATGCGCTCCACCACCGGTTGGCTCACCGCCCCGTTCATGTCGAGCATGTCGCTGGGTATACCCAGTTCCTCCATTTTCACGGCGTTCGCATAGCTCACCACCCCTCCGATATAGTACGCTGAACTCCCCGGCACCGAGGTGATCAAGTGGCTGAGGAAGCCACCCGTACAACTCTCGGCGAGCGCCAAGGTCTGTCCGCGCCGCTTGAGTTGACGACCGATCACTTGTTCCAAGGTTTCGTCGCCTTCCCCGAATATCAGTTCAGGGATCAGCTGGTAGAGGGCTTCCGCCTGTCGGTCAACCCGGGATCGGGCCGCACCGGCATCGGTATTGGCATACGTGGACAAGCGGAGCTTCACCACTCCCGGGGATGGGAGGTAGGCCAATTTGATCGCGTTGCCGACAAGGCCGTCCTCCCAACGGGCAATACGTTCGGCAAGCAAGCTTTCGCCCAAGCCGGCGGTGAGCACGGTGCGGTGCACGATCACCGGTGGCCTGAAATGATCGCGCAACATGCCCAGGGCATGTTCGCTCATGATGCCCTTCATCTCGTACGGCACCCCTGGCATGCTGAGGATGACGCGGCCGTTGTGCTCGAACCACATGCCGCTCGCCGTGCCACGGGAGTTGGGTACCGCCCTGCAGTTCTCCGGGAGATCGGCTTGCGCACGGTTCACCTCCTGAAGGGTACGCGGATCACGGCCCATGCTGGCGAACAGGGCTTCGATGTGGCGCTCCACATCCGTGTTCCGTTTCAAGCGGGTTCCGAAGAACTCACAAAGCGTATGCTTGGTGATGTCATCCTTCGTTGGGCCCAGACCACCGGTGATGAGGACCACATCTGCACCGGTGTACTTCAAAGCGTCCAGGATCTGTTGGCGGTCGTCGCCGATGGTGCGTCCATGCACTGGGCGGATGCCGATGAGCCCCAATTGTTCACCCAACCACGCCGCATTGGTATTGATGGTCTGCCCGATCAACAACTCGTCACCGATGCTGATGATCTCGGCGGTTATCTCCCGAGGGGCTACGGTTGGTGGTCGGTTCACGGCTGCAACGGAAATGTGCCTGGGAAGGAATGCTCAACCATGGATGGTGGCCCTTTTGCCGTAGCTGGCGATCACACGTGATTCGTGGTTGAGGAATTCGCGCCAGCGGGCATCCACGTCCAACCGCGGCGCCACACTGCGGGCGAAGCCGATGAACGTTGTGTAATGTCCGGCCTCGCTCACCATCAGGTCCCGGTAGAACGTACGCAGCTCGGGATCGTTGGCGCGTTCACTCAACAGCTTGAAGCGCTCGCAGCTACGGGCTTCGATCATGGCACTGAAGAGCAGACGGTCCACCAACCGTTCCTCGCGCGATCCATCCTTCCGCACGAAGGTCAACAGCTCGTTCACGTAGTTGTCCTTCCGTTCCGGGGTGAGTTGCCAGCCACGCGCTTCGATGCGTTCCACCACCATTCCGAAATGCTCGATCTCCTCCCTGGCTATCCGCGTGAGGTCCTGCACCATGGCAGTGTACTCCGGAAAGCGCACGATGATGGACATGGCATTGCTGGCGGCCTTATGCTCGCACCATGCGTGATCCACCATCACCTCCCGGAGGTCCTGTTCCACAAGCTGCACCCATCGCGGATCGGTGGGCAGTTGAAGGTTAAGCATGTTGGCGGCAAAGATCGTGGTCCGTGGCACTGCACTCGCTTAACATTGTCGCAATGCGCGCTGGCCTGTCATACTTCTTGAAGTTGGCGCTGTTGTGGCTGGTTTTTTTCGCAGCACAGCGCGCGCTCTTCCTTGCCTTTGCGTGGCAATACGCCGGGCGGGCAGGAATCGGCGAAGTGGCACTCAGCTTCCGCTATGGCTTCGCCATGGACCTGAGCATGACCGGTTACTTACTGCTCGTGCCTGCCCTACTCATCGCGGCTCTTCTCTTCATTGACCGCCACTGGATCCGGAGCCTTCTGAAGGTGTGGCTGCTGTCGATGCTCGTGCTGTGCGCTGCTATCGTGGTGGCCGACATCGGTCTTTTCGCCAATTGGGGCACGCGGTTGAACCGCAAAGCCCTCTCCTACTTGGTCTATCCGGACGAAGCAATGGCCGCGGCTGAAGGTGCATCGGTGCTATGGCCGTGTGTCGCCATGGGGATCGTCGTCGTCGTGGCAATGCTGGTGTTGCGGCGCATCCGAAGCACAGCGCCGTGGAACACAGGAGTGCTGTGGGGCAGGATCGTTCCGGCGGTGTTGCTCCCCGGACTTTGCATACTGGCATTGCGTGGCGGCTGGCAGGACTATCCGATCAACAAGAGCTGGGCATACTACAGTTCGCACCAAGTGTTGAACCTGGCCGCCGTCAACGGACCATGGAACGCACTGGAGGTTTTGGTGGTGCCGGCCGAGTACACCACGAACCCTTACACCTATCTGCCGACGGACAAAGCCGAAGCCGTCGTGGCCGAGGCGTTCTCAGCGAAGGGTGATAGTGTCCCGCACATCCTGAACACCCGGCGGCCGAACATCGTGTTCATCTTGTTGGAGAGTTGGAGCGGGGATATCGTGGCGCCGATCGGTGGTGAACCGGACGTGTCACCCGAATTCACGGCCCTGTGCGGACAAGGGTTGCTTTTCACCAACTTCTACAGCACCGGATTCCGCACGGAGCAGGGTTTGTGCGCGGTGTTGAGCGGCTTCCCATCACAGCCCAAGACAACTATCATCAGGCAGTTCGGCAAGTTCGACCGCCTGCCCAGCATGGTCCGCACGCTGGACAGTGTTGGCTACAACAGCCGATACACGTACTCCGGCGATGTGACGTTCGCCAACACCCGCAGCTACTTGCAGGCCATGGGTTTCGATGTGATCCATGACGAAACCAGCATTCCCGGCAAGCAACGCACGCGCTGGGGTGCATTCGACGAGGACCTTTTCGGGTTCGCCGTGTTTGACATGAAGAAGATGCGCGAGCCGTTCTTCGACCTGGTGATGACCGCCACGAGCCACGAGCCCTTCGTGGCACCGGTGCAAAGCCCGTTCACCGGCAAGCGCGAACTGGACCTGTACCGCAACACGGTGCACTATACCGATCAATGGCTGGGCTGGTTCATGGAACAAGCGAAGAGCGAGCCTTGGTACGCCAACACGCTCTTCGTGATCATGCCCGATCACGGGCACTTCCTGCCGAAGTACCGCGCCCAATACGCGGCCGAACGCCATCACATTCCACTTCTGCTCCTTGGGCCGGCCCTGCGCAACGATCTGCGTGGAACCACCAATGCCACCTTCGGTTGCCACAGCGATGTTTCCACAACGCTGCTTGAACAGCTCGGCTTGCCTTTCCATAACCCGTGGGGCAAAGACCTGCTTGACCCTTCGCGCACGCAGTTCGCCTACTGGAGCTTCGACGACGGCTTCGGGATAGCCGACAATGAACGGAAGCTCGTTTGGGACAACGTGGGACAGCGCTACCTGCAACAACTCGGAGATACCATTAGCAGCCGCTCTAAAGACGACTTGCTGCTGCGTGGAAAGGCGATCACACAAGTGCTGCTCGATCGCTATATCGGGTTCAATGAGTAGTGGCAACCTGCCAGCAGGAATGGCCGGAACGCTGATGGTGGCAGCGCAGCGCGTCACCCGGCCGGCGTTGCTCACTTCACCACGAACACATCATCGGGAATGCCCTTGTTCACTGCGATCTCCGTTACGGTGAAGGTCATGCTCATACCAGCGCTCTGCTCGATGAGCCGTGGGAATTGGATGCCCCCTTCCGGGCGGTAGTCCTTGAGGTCGGTGGTCACCGTCATGTTGCCTTCTCCGTTCTGCTTCGCCCACACTTTCCGGCGTTTCAGTCCGCTCTTGGTGCTGTAGTACTCGGTGATGATACCACCATTGTCCAGCATCAAGGTCAATTTGTAGCACTCCTCACCGTCCGCTTCGGCAACACCGCTCAGGATCATCCGCCCGAGTTTCGGGTAGTTCAGTTCGGGAAAGGCCGCTGCCTCCATGGCCACTTCCTCGAGTTCCAGTTCCTCCAACTCCTTGGTGCCTTCCGGGCCCGTGCTGAGGCCGCGTGTACCGTTGTATACCACCTTCTGCAGGATCGTCGGCCCCGCCTTCAGGTTCATGGAATACTTGTCGGGGCTCTTGTTGTAGGTGGTCGCGGTGATGGCCATGCCTTGGACCGTGGCGGTCATGACCGTACGCAGATCGGTAACCCCCATGATCGTGCTCTTGCCACCGATGGCCGTGAAGTAGGCATCCAACACCTGCTCGGCGGTCATGCCTGCTGGCGGCGGCTGCACGTTCTCCCTGAACCTGTCGCCGTTCATATCGTATTGCGCCACTGACTTGTCCGCACTGTATTGCATCAGCTTGTTGGCAACCTGCTCTTTGTCACCCACCACCAGCACCGTGCAACGATCCGGAGTGATGTAACGCTGGGCCGCCGCCAACACACCAGTGGAACTCACCGTGTCGAGCCGTTGCAAGTAGGTGGTGTAGTGATCGGGCGCCAACTTGTACAGATAGGTGTTCAGCGCGAAGCGCGCGATGGTGCGCGGGTCTTCCAACGACCGTGCGAAACTCCCGGCCAAATGGCTTTTCGCCAGCGAAAGTTCCTCGCTGGTGACGGGCTTCTCCCGGATGCGCTGCATTTCCGCAATGAACTCGCCCACCGCACTGTCGGTGACAGAGGTGCGTACGCTGGCACCCGCACTGAAATTGCCGGCGTAGCGATCGCTTTCGAGGCTGCTGTGGGCGCCGTACGTGTAGGCTTTGTCCTCGCGCAGGTTCTGCATGAGCCGCGCATTGAACACGCCGCCACCAAGGATGGTGTTGAGCACTTGCGCATCGAGGTACATGCTGTCCTTCGGCTGAAGGTCCACGGGATACACCACCCGGATGAGCGATTGGGCGGCGCCGGGACGATCCACGAGCGCGATACGTCGTGCCGCAGGTGTCACCGGGAATTTCTTCACCGCATGGATGGGGCCTAACCCCTCAACGATCTCGTAGCCGCTATCATCGGTTGAACTCTCACGACCCGGGTCGGATCGCCATGTGGCGAAAGTCTTGTCGGTGATCTTCCGCGCTTCAGCCTCAGTGATATCGCCAACGAAAACGAGATAACTGTTCCCGGGTATGAAGAACCGGTCATAGTATCCCTTCACCTGCTTGTACTTGATCTCCTCAACGGTTTTCTCGGTGGCCACTTCGCCGTACGGATGCCCTTTGCTGAAGGTGAGCGCCCGCCCCACTTGATCGGCGATACCGTCGGGATCGTCCTTGCGGCTCTGCATGGCGCTCAGCATACGCGTCTTGGCTTTCTCGAATTCGTCTTCCGGGAAGCTGGCCCCGGTCACTACCTCGAACACGAGTTCGGTCAATGGCTCGAAGCTCTTTTTGAGGCCGCTGGCGAAGAGCCCATCGGACGTGGCATTGAGCTGCGCACCCAAAGCGTCCACGTGTTCATCGATCTGTGCCTTGGTGCTTCCCTTCGTTCCACAGGTGAGCAGCTCGCCGACCAGATCGGTGTACCCAATGCCATTCTCTTGCGTGAAGGGCAGGATGTCGAAGCGGACCTGGATGCTCAGGGTAGGCAGCTTGTGGTTCTCCACCACGATCACGCGCATACCGTTACCGAGCACGAAGGAGGTGTGGTCACCCACGCGTACTTGCGGCGCAGGTCCGGGTTTTGGCGCTTTGGAGCGGTCGATCTGTGCAGTTGTCATTGCGGGCATGAGCAAGCAGAAGGTCGTGAGGAAAGCCGCTGCAACACGGGTGCAAAGGCGAGCCGATGGGGACGATGTGCGGACCATCAGTTCTTGGATGTTTTAGGCACGTAGTACAGCACCACGCGGTTCTGCGGATTGAAATAGGTCTTGGCGGCGCTTTGGATATCGATCGCGGTAACGGCCAGATAATGATCCAGTTCCTCGTTCGCTGACCCGGTCTTGCCGGTGAACGTGTATGCAGTGGCCAGATTCTCAGCCACCCCGGTGATACGGCTGTTCCCCTGTATGTATTCGGTTTCCAGTTGCATCTTCAATTTGGCCAGTTCCGAGGTGCTCACGAGCTCGGAGCCAGCACGCTCGAACTCCGCGTTCATGCTTTCCTCCAAACTATTGGGTTCCACTCCTGCCGCGGCAATGGCGAAGGCGATGGCCAGGCCCGGATGCTCGAACGGAAGGCTGAACGAACCCACCACCAGAGCCTTCTGCTCTTGGTCCTTCAACCGTTTCTGCAGGCGCGATGAGTTGCCGTTGCTCAGCAACCGGTTCAACATGTCCACGGCGTAGAAATCCTTGGTCCCGATGGCGGGAATATGGTAGGCCTGCACCACGGCAGGCAGTTGGATGTTGTCTTCCACCACGTCGCGCACTTCAGAGGTCATGGCCGGTTCAACGGCGGTTACGGCGGGCACATCATCGCCTTTAGGGATACCGGAGAAGTACTTGGTCACGAGCTGCCTCGCCGATCCTCCATTGATATCGCCGGCCACAACCAGCACCGCGTTGTTCGGCACATAGAAGCGCTTGTAAAACTTGCGGTAATCACCTTCACTGGCTGCGTTCAGGTCCTCCATGAAGCCAATGGTGGGCCACTGGTATGGATGCACCGTATAGGCGCGCTTCAAGACCTCGATGAGGATGCTACCGTAGGGCTGGTTCTCGTAGCGCTGGCGACGTTCCTCCTTCACCACTTCACGCTGGGTGTCCACACCTTTCTGGTCCACCTTGGCGTGCAGCATGCGCTCGCTCTCGAGCCAGAGGCCCAGTTCCAATTGGTTGCTGGGAAGCACTTCGTAGTAGTACGTCCGGTCTCCGTTGGTGTTGGCGTTCAGCACACCACCGGCCTTCTCCACGTACTTACTGAATTCCCCGCGTTCGATGTTGTTCGAACCCTCGAAGAGCAGGTGCTCGAAGAAGTGCGCGAATCCACGGCGGTCCGCATCCTCGTTCTTGCTGCCCACATGGTACATCACGCTCACGCTCACGATGGGCGTGCTGTGGTCCTCGTGCAGGATCACGTGCAAACCGTTTTCGAGATCGAATTCCGTGTACTCGATGGGCTTCATCTGCGCGGTGGCCGAAACGGCCACTACCGCCACAATGGGCGCCATGCTTGCTCTGTTCATATCGTCGGTTTCTGGCAAAGGGCCGCTAATGTAGGAGCATAGGCCGATCCGGATCACGGCGTGCAACGCGCCCGATGACCCGGCGAACGCCTTGGCACAGGAGGCTACTTTTGGCAGGACCACCCAAGCGATGGAAGCCGCCGCTCGCATTGCGACCCCGACAGCCAGTCTGCACGAAGTGGCGCGCCGTCGCGCCTATCGCTACCTGCTCACCTTGGTGGGCCCGTTGTTCGGGCTCGTTGGTTTGCTGGGCCATGGGGCGTGGTGCTGGTTGTTCCCGATCTACGGTTTCATTGTCGTTCCACTTACCGACCTGATCCTGCCCACCAAGCATGGGCGCTACAGCAAGGAGGAAGAGGAAGCTGCACTGAACGAACCGCTGTTCGACTGGATCGTCTACGCCATCGTTCCCATGCAGTGGGGCCTGCTCATCCTCTTTCTCTTCACCATTGGCGGACCAGGGTTGACGGGGTGGGAGATCGCAGGCCGGGTGGCGACCATGGGGCTGTTATGCGGGGTATACGGCATCAACGTGGCGCACGAACTGGGGCATCGCAGCAAGCGCTGGGAGCGTGACCTGTCCCGCAGCTTGTTGCTCACCTCATTGTACATGCACTTCATCATCGAGCACAACAGGGGTCATCATCGGCACGTGGCTACCCGGCAGGACCCCGCCAGTGGCCGACGCGGAGAGCCGATCTATTTCTTCTGGGTGCGGACGGTCGTGCGGAGTTGGTTCAGCGCATGGCGGTTGGAGAGGGAACGGTTGACGAAAGCGCACCTGTCCGTGTGGAGTACCGACAACGAGATGCTCCGCTACCTGTTCCTCCAATGTGCCTTCTGCCTTGCCGTGATCCTGCTCTTCGGGTGGTTCACGTTGGCAGCCTTTCTCATGGCCGCCGCGATCGGCGTGCTGTTGTTGGAAACGGTGAACTACATCGAGCACTACGGCCTGCAGCGGGTGAAGCGTGCCGATGGCACGTATGGCCGGGTACATCA
>JBATMK010000109.1:0-18094 GCA_049289815.1 Flavobacteriales bacterium | reverse complement strand
GCTTTGTACTTCTCCTGTGGGTCGAAGCCGATAGGTATGCCGAGCAAGGCCTGTTGCAACAGTTGAAGATCGGGCTGCAGGCCGAAACGGGTTTTCGCCAACGCAACGTCGCCGACGAAGAAGGTATCGTGCAGGCGGTCCAACAACTTCATGCTGTCGGGGGTCAACAATACACGGCCCGCCTCTATGCCGAGCAATGCGGTGATGGAGGTCCACAAGGCACTGTCGGTCACCGAACGGACCTGCGCGTTGAAGCTTTTTTCCGAGGTATCCGTGGCAACTGTGATGTCCGCCTTCGCCGTGTACCAGCGCACATCGGGGCGGTTGGCCATTACGCGCTCCACCAACTTATCCGCACCGCGCGGCGGCAGGTCGCGGTTGATGATGCGCAATGGTGTTTTGCAGGATGCAACCAGCAAAAGCAATATGAAGGGCAGCGCGCGCAGCACGCCCGAAGTTATCAGGGGATACGGCCCTCGCTCACCTTGCGACCGAGTTCGTCGCTCGTGCCGGAGAGGGTTTGTGCCCTCTTCCACTGATCCAATGCGGCCGTTGGCTCACCGAGTTTGAAGAGGATGTCGCCGTAGTGCTCAACCACCACCCCGTCGGTGGCCCCGCCATTGGCGATCGCCTTCTCGATCCAGCCCCGCGCATCGGCGTAGCGCCCCATCTGGAACAGGATCCACGCGTAGGTGTCCTCGTAGCTGGCTTGGCCGGGTTGCAGCTCGTTGCTGCGTTTGCTCATCCGCTCGGCCTTCTCCAGTTGATCGTTGCGCACGCTGAGGTAGTAGGCCCAATTGTTCAACGCGTTGGCGTCGTCGGGCTGCAGCTTCAAGGCTTGTTCAAAGGCCTCGTCGCTTTGTGGGTATTGCTTGGCATCGTTGTGTGCTTCACCGATGCTGCTCCAGAACTGCGCCAGCGTTGCGTTATCGTCAACCACGAGGTCGCGGCCGGCGATCAACGTTTCCACCGCCTCGTCGCTGCGCTTCATGTTGTTCAGGGAGATGCCGTTGATCAAAAAGAAGTAGGGAACGGTCGGGAACAGATCGATGGCCTTCACGGCATCCTCATGTGTGGCAGGGTAGTCGCGCAATTGGAAGTCGAGCTGCACCAGTTGCTGCCAGATCGGGAACTTGTCCTGCTCGTAGTTCACGGCAACGCGGAACTGATCGCGGGCTTCGGTGATCTTCCCATCGCGCAGGTAGAAATCGCCCCGGATCGTGTAGGGCTTGCCGCTTTCGGGGTGCGTGCGCTGCAGCACATCGATGAGGTCGTATGCCTTTTTGAGCATCATTTCCTGATCGCTGCTGCCGCTCCCCGATGCCTTGGTGTTCTCATAAAAGCCCAACAGCACCCCCATTTTCGGATCTATCTCCAGATCGGCATCGCCGAAGACGATCGCCAACTGCTCATAGGCCTTCCCGAACTCACCCGCGGCCGTATGATGTTCCGCCAGCGCAAGGCGCGCCATACTGTTTCCGGGGTCCAGTTCCAATACCCGGTTGAAGTGTTGGACAGCTCCGTTATCGTCCCCCATCTGCTCGAGCAGTTCTCCGAGCATGCCGTGGTATTGCGGATTGTCGGGGTTCAGTTCAAGCTGTTTCTCCAACAGCACTTTGGCCTCCGCGGTTTTGCCTGCCTGGGCCAGCATCCCGTATTCCTCCATCACCAGTTCCTCGCTCGACCCCACGCGCTTTTCAAGATCGCGGAACACTTGCTGCGCTTCTTCCAATTTGCCCAAGTGGGCAAGGGTATGGGCCAGGTCGAACCAGGTCTCGTAGTTCTCCGGCCACTTCTGCGTGATCGTGCGGTACACCTTGGCCGCCTCAGCCGGCTTGTTGTCCTGTTGCAACAGATCGGCAAGAAGGAATTGGTACCAGACATTGTTCTTGTCGATGGCCACCGCCTTGTACGCAAGCTCCAATGCACGATCCAATTGCTGGGCAGCATGGTAGAGTTTGCTCAGTTCGAACATGGCGGCCGCGTTCTGCGGATCCATACGAAGGCATTCCTCGAACAACTTCACCGCGTTGGGCAGGTCGCCGATGAGGCGCGCCCGCGTGGCGGCCATGAAAGCGGCGCTCACCTTGGCATCGTTGCTGTTCGCTTGGGCGTTGTCGACCACCTCCGAGGAATGATCGCCACGCACCACGGTGGTGGACTTGCTTCCGCCGCAGGATGAGAACAACAGCAACGCTGTCAGTCCGAGCACGGTCGAGGACAAGGACAGGAACAACGGCGGGCGTTTCATGGGTACAAAGTTCAGCCGATCGTGCTGTCGTCGCTCATGCTGATATCCAACGCGCGACCGGTCACAATAGCGCGTTCGCCGATCATGCTGTTGTCCATGACGCAGTCCTGTACACGGGTGGCACCGCGCAGGATCGAATTGCGTACCACACTGCCGGTGATGGTCGCACCGTTCTCAATGCTCACGTTCGGTCCCACGATGCTGTTGGTGATCGTCACATCGTCGCCGATGAAGCACGGGTTGATGATCACGCTGTTCTCGGTCTTCACCTTGGCGCTGATCAGGCTCTTGTCGCCGTTGAGGAAGCCCAGCACCTTGGTGTTGGTGTCCACCATGGCGTTCTTGTTGCCGCAGTCCATCCAAACGTCCACACTGCCGGCCTTGAACCGTGCGCCCTTGCGCTTCATGTTCTCCATGGCATTGGTCAGCTGGTACTCGCCCTTGTCCTTGATCCCGTTGTCGATCAGGAACTGCATCTCTTTCCGCAGGTATTCGCCATCGGCGAAGTAGTAGATGCCGATGATGGCCAGGTCGCTCACGAACGTTTGTGGTTTCTCCACGAACTCGGTGATGATCCCCTTCTCATCCAGCTTCACCACGCCGAAGGGTTTCGGGTCTTCGACCTTGTTCACCCAGATCACCCCGTCGCAATCCTTGTCCAGTGTGAGCTTGGCGCGAAAGAGGGTATCGGCGAAGGCCACGATCACGCGGCCGTTGAGCGCGGGTTCGGCGCAGAGGATCGCATGGGCGGTGCCCAATGCCTCCTTCTGGTAATGGATCGAACCCTTCGAACCGATGGCCTTGGCAATGGCCAGCAGTTCATCCTCCACCTTCTTGCCGAACGAAGGATGGACGATGTACGCCACTTCTTCCACCGGCTCGCCAGCAACGGCGGCCAGGTCTTCCACCAGGCGTTGGACGATGGGCTTGCCCGCGATGGGCAACAAAGGCTTCGCGGTGGTATGGGTGTGCGGACGCATCCGCTTGCCCATGCCCGCCATGGGGACTATGATCTTCATTCTATCGGTTGGATGCTCAACGCGTGCCGGTGTGACCGAAGCCTCCGGCCCCGCGTTCGGTGGCGCGAAGGTCATCAACTTCATCGAATGAAACGCGCGTGTACTTGGCCACCACCAGTTGCGCAATGCGTTCGCCGTCCTTCACTTCGAACGCTTCCTGGCCCAGGTTGATGAGCAGCACGCCCACTTCGCCGCGGTAATCGGCATCGATGGTGCCCGGCGCGTTCAGCACGGTAACGCCGTGTTTGAAAGCCAGGCCGCTACGCGGCCGCACCTGTGCTTCGGTGCCTTCGGGAAGTTCAAGGAAGAGACCCGTGGGGACCAGTGCACGCTGGCGCGGTTCAAGGATGATGGGCGCCTCCAAATTGGCGCGCAGGTCCATGCCCGCGCTTTGGGGCGTGGCATAGGACGGGAGCGGATGATGGCTCTTGTTGATGATGCGGACCGTGATCACTGGAAAGCAAGAACAGGTTGGTTCGATGCAGCAAAGGAACGGGAGCAGGGCTGTCCGCTGGCGGTCTGCACCACCACGTCATCAACAACGGGCATTCACCTTGGCAGGTACTTTCGTTCCATGCGGATACGGTGCTGGGAATTCGGCTTGCTGTTCCTGCTGTTGGTCCCCCTTTCCTGCAAGAAGGACTACCCCAACGACATTCCCGGCTGGGTGAAGGACCGCATCAAACGCTGCAAGGAGCCGTTCCACGATTGCCATGGGCTTTCAGTGAAGGAATTCCAGGGCCTTGGTGCAACGTGGTACTATTTCCGCGAGGAGAGCGGTACGGACGAACTGTACACTGAGGGTGCATCGCTTGCGTGCAACGGCACGGATATGTTCGTCTACGAAGAGCAATGTGCCGCAGTGGTGCTCGACTCGCTCCACCAGAGGAGGACGATCTGGGTGGAACACTGATCACTGGACGCCGGGCGTCGGACTTCCCGGCATGAACCGTGCGTTGATCCATCAGAAGGGCTTGCCTCGTACCTACATTCGTTCTCACAGATCTACAGGACCATGAAACGCATTCTTTCCACTCTTGCCATCGGCCTCTCCATGTTCGCCCTGCCTGCCACGGCACAGGAGATCGCCAAAGTCGGCCTCATCAGCGCACCGATGCCCAGCAACTTCGAGAACGTCGGCGATTGCGGCCACAACATGGCCTTCGCTGCGGGTTTGCGCTATACGATGAAGAGCGAAGGCAACTTCACAATGGCCTTCGCCGCCCTGCACGAATGGCGCACCACGCGTTTGGAGCATGGTACGGTGGATGGTGTTGAGGTGTTCAGCGACCTCACCACGCGTTCGTTCCAGTTCCAGGCCTACGGTCAGTACAAACTGGCCACATGCACCAGTGCATGTGGTGGTGTATTGAGCGCACTCGTCGGTGCCGACCTCTACCTGCCCTACCACACCAATGCTGAAGCATTCACAGCTGCCATGGGCGAAGGCGCATCGGCGCGCACGGTTTCGCAGCGTGCGGGTTTCGGTGTTCGCGCGGGACTGCGGATGAGCAAGCCGATGTGTGAGCGCATGGGATTCTTCGTTTCCCCTGAGTTCGCATACAAGCTCATACAGGATCACGGCGACTATGCGGCTGAACTGGGATTGCCTGACCAAAGCAGCGATCTATCCAGCCGCTTCGGAATGGGTCTGCAAATGGGGGTTTACTTGAAGCTGGACAAGGGCTTGTGCCCCATGAAGCATTAGGCACCACTGGCAAAACATGAAAGCGGCGCGTTCAAACTGAACGCGCCGCTTTCATGTTCGATGCTTGGTCCTATTGGAACACCTTGACGCTCTCGATGGTCATCGGGGCCGTGTCCCAGAAACCAGCGGGGAAGCCGATGACGGAAGTCAGCTGCACCGGTTGGGCGAACTGGAAAATGAGCGAGCCGTAGCGCACGTTGGGCTGCACCGTGGTGAAGATCTGCCCCGTGATGGGATCCCAGAGTTGGCCGTTCACGCCGCTGAAGCGGATGCGCTCGTTGATCCAACGATAGGCTTGCACGCTCTGGAATGTGACGCCACGAAGCACCACTTTGCGAACCATGAAGTTGCAGGGATAATTCGTGCTGGCCGTGCAGGTAAGGGTGCCATTGCTGATGGTGCCACAACCCCATGATTGCATTTGCACGATGCTGGTGCCGCTGGTTGATACCAACGAGCATCCGTTCCCACCATCGAAGGTGCTGGCGAAGATCGGGCCGCTCACCACCGGTGGTGGGGTCCATTCCACCATGGCAACACCATAGGCGGGGATCGTGAGCGAATGCACATCGGCAAGCGTCAACGTTTGCAACGCGATGTTCCCAGAGCTGCGGATGTCGTTGGGAGCCGTGCCTTCAGCCACATCGGTGCCACCGATCACCCAGGCCGTGCCGCCCACAGCTTGCAATTGCAGGCCGCCCAATGTGAAGGCAGTACCGCTGCGGTTCACCAGCAAGAGGTTCTGCTTGCCGAGCTGGTTGTTCTTGAAGGCCAGCACGTTCACATTGCTCTGTCCGGTGATGCTGCACGCCTGCACCTTGTTGCCTGTGCGGAACATCGGTTCCAAAGCCTGCACCGTATAGAAGTTCACCAGCGGGTCGTACACCGGTCCCTGGTTGCGCTGCACCACGTTGAATCCGGCGTCGAAGCTGAGCAGGTTGTGCAGTACGCTCTGTGTAACGCTGGGGTGGCGGCTCATGGTGGCGAACATATCCGCGCAGTACAACGCCTGGAACAACGTATTGCCGTAGTGCGACCAAGGGCCGTCCACGTTCCACTCGCTCACCCAAACGTCGCGGCCGTCGATGACCTCGAAATAGCGCAGCGCACTGTCCAACGAAGTGGTGGCATAGGTGCCAGCAAAAGGAACCGCACAGGAGAAGTGCGAGGTAACGCCCGTTTGGGTGCAATCGTCGTCGATGCGTGGGTAGCAGTGCAAGGCGATCGCACTGGCCCAAGTGGCTGCAGCAAGAGCATTGTTCCACGTGTTGATGCGCTGCGCCACATAAGGACCCGATCCCTTCAGTATGGCAGGGGGGAAGGCCGATAATGCGATGGGCATGTCCGGATACTGCGCGTTGATGGCTGCTTGGTAGGGTTGTGCAGCGGCCAGGTAATCGTTCACCGTTGGGAAGTAGCTGCTGTAAGCATTGAGGTACATCTCATTGCCCAGTTCCACGCCTGTCACTTCCACACCTGCATTGACAAGCGTTTCCAACGTGGTCATCGCTTGGTTCACCGTGCCCGTGAGGATGTTGGCACAGTACATCACCTTGCTTGAGGTGCCTTGGGCCAGCGTGATGATGTCGAAACGGTGGTTCTGCGTGATGCTTCCATCGGCAATGCCATCCACTTCCTCGTTGAGGCTGCTGACCATGCGGTCGTAAACCGAACTGCCCGCAACCGTGTTGATCTGGCTTGAGACCAAGCCATATCCCAAGGCAGTGGGATGGTAGAAGTTGCTGATGGTGCCGCCAGGAAAGCGGAGCACATCGGGGTTGAGTTCGTTCGTATTGTCCCACAAGCCCTGCTCATTGCTGGGTGCCGTGGTGAAGGTGCCGCTGGTATTCAGGCCCCATTCATAGCTGGACATGGGCCCGGTAACAGCCCCGATGCTGATGGAAGGGTTTTGCGCGATGACGCCACCGGCCAACAGCAGGACCGGCGCAAGGGTAACAAGTGAACGAAGGTGCATGGGTGAAGTCGCCAAAAGGGGGGTGCGGTACAGCCAGATTAGCAAAACGGCGGCAAATGAAGGTCGATCCGTGTACGGGAGGGTCGAACCGAGGAGGGGATAGGCCGGGTTTTCGACGAGGGAGGTTGTACAGGCGATCGAGCACCTGCCCCTGCGGAAAGTCAAGGTTGGAACCCCCAGTTCAGAGCCGCATGTCGTGCGAGATGGCGAACACGCTGTCGGGGACCATTCGGGTACCCGCAGGCAGGGATGTCTGCGGTGCGCCGTCCTGCAATACGAACACGGTATACCCCTTCGCCCGCAGCCGGGCCACATCCTCGGACGAAGGCAATTTGGCCCAAGCCTCAATGCCGGTGGTGAACATGTAACGCAAGTGGTGGTTCATGCGCATGTTGAACACCACTGGTTTCCCTGCTGTTGAAACGAATTGCTGCAATTGCGGAATGTCGTGCATCACTTCCAAGGCTTGCTTTCGCCAGCGATGATCGGCCAGTGGGGAGGGTTCGATCGAATGGCGGGCCTGGGTACGTTCCGGGTCCAGGGTGAAGTACGCCAGTGCCATTGTTGCCAGGACAAGAAGTGGTTGCCGGTATCGCTCCCAGGGCAGCGCTTCACAAATGGATCTCAGCGCATTGCCGATAGCGATCGCATACAAAGGGAACAAGACCATGGTGTAGCAAACCATCTTGGTTTGCGCCAGCATGAAGAAGATGTGGATGGCTACCACCAAGGACACGACAAAGATCCGGTGTGCGGCGAGCTTCGTCTGCCAAACCAGCCATGCGACGGCGGGAAGAACGATCCACCAAGCGAAGGGCGGCACCAGATCGGCGATCACGTCCAAATGGAACATGGCTGTTCCTCTATGTCCGTCCATGGCCGTACCGAAGTGCTCAGCCTTGTACGACCATTCATGAGCCGCTTCCACCGGGAACCAGCGCACCATATGAGCGATCCAAGCCAGCACTGGCAACAGCATCACGCCACCGGCTACCAACAGCCCCTTCACCCGTTCCGGCTTGAATTTTCCGTTCAGGACCCATAGGCCCCATGGAACAAACACAGACAAACCGATGTACCACTTCGTGAACACTGCACATGCAGCGAACAGGCCAGCGACAGCAGCCCATCTCCACGTTGGTGATCGCACGAATTCAAGCCAAGCCCACCAGCTGCACGCCACCGTTGCGATGAAAATGGCGTCGTTGTGATCGGTGTTGAGCGCCCCGCTGGCTAACTCCTGTAGCAGGTATGCGAACGTCGCCAATGTGGCAGCAACAAACCCGGTCCATTGGTCCCGCAGCAAGCAGCCCATGCGCCAGACCACGGGCACAAGCAGCGTTGTCCAAAGCACGCTGGGCAGCCGCACAGCCCACACGTGCAGCCCGAAGATCTTGAGCGAGATCGCCATCTGCCAGAGGAAGAACGGCGGTTTGTGCAACCAGAAATGCGCCCGGCTCCACGTGCCATCGAGCGGCATGGCGGTCTCCGTGTACAGCATCGGCGTAAGCGGATGCGCCATCATGTTCTTCGCAACGATCGCATGGAACACCTCGTCCCAGTCGTTCAGAAAGGGATCGAGGAAGGCGGCGGTGATGCGGAGAACCAGCGCTGCGATCGACAAAGCCAACAACGCCCAGCGGTGCCGTTCCCTGGTTTGAAGAACCATGGCGGTACCAGCGAACAACAGGCTGAGCGCGACGCCCCCAGCCATGCCGTCGATGGAAAGGAGAGCGATCATAGGCAAGACACCCGCGTCAAACCACTTTCAACTTCGCGAACCGCAACAGCAGTTGTTTCTGCCCTGAAGTCGGGAAGAAGATCGTGGCTTTCAAATCGGGGTGGCGGCCTTCGATGCTGAGCACCTTGCCCTTGCCGAAGCGCTCATGCTCGACTTGCGCTCCCACCTCCAAACCTTCCACCGTGGTGAAGCCCTCGGCTACGGGTGTCTTGTCGGCATCCACGCGCTTCAGTCCGCGCTTTGCGATCATGGCCGGCGTGGGTGTGCTAGGTGAGGCAACGAGTTGTTTCGGTGCGACACGACGCGGTGCTTCACCGGGTTCGCGTTCGGCCGGTGCACTTGCACTGCGCCCGAAGATCTTCGACTTGCTCGCCCAAGGTGCAGCGCGTTCGGTGCTGAAGGTGCGCTCGCTGAGGCTGGGCAGTTTCAAGTACTTCGCATCGATCTCCTCGATGAAACGGCTGGGTTCGCACGCGCTGAGGTTTCCCCAGCGGTAACGGCTCACCGCATACGTGAGCGTGGCGCGCGTCCGTGCCCGCGTAATGGCCACATAGAACAAGCGCCGTTCTTCTTCCAGCTCCTGTCGGCTGTTCATGCTCATCTGGTTCGGGAAGAGGTCTTCCTCCAAGCCCACCACGTACACGAAGGGGAACTCCAAGCCCTTCGCACTGTGGATCGTCATCAGGCTCACACGGTCGTTGTCGTTCGGGTCGTCGCTCTTGTCGGCGTCGGTGAGTAGGGCCACGTCAATGAGGAAGTCGGGCAAGGTGCGCGGCACATCGGCTTCGGGATTGTCGCTGAATTCCTTGATACCGTTCAGCAGTTCCTGGATGTTCTCGTAACGGCTGATTCCTTCCGGTGTGCGGTCGGTGTAGAACTCCTTGAGGATGCCACTGGTACGCGCGATGTGTTCGGCCAGCGCATACGCGCTGTGACTTTCCAGCATCGTGCGGTAGCTCTGGATCATCGTCACGAAATCGCCGAGGCTCTTGCGCGTGCCGCCGTGGATGCCGCTGGCACCTTGGGTCAACATGGTGGTATCGCCACGCTCGGGGAAGGCCGTGAGCAGATCCCAGATGCTGGTCTTCAGTTCGCTGCTCTGCACCACCAATTTCTCGATCGTGGTTTGCCCGATGCCGCGCGCCGGATAGTTGATGATGCGCTTCAGCGCTTCTTCATCCTGCGGATTGCACGTGAGGCGGAAGTAGGCGAGCAGGTCCTTGATCTCCTTGCGCTGGTAGAAGCTGAGGCCGCCGAAAATGCGGTAGGGGATGTTGAGTTTGCGCAGCCCTTCCTCCATGCTGCGGCTCTGTGCGTTGGTGCGGTACAGGATGGCGAAGCTGCGGTTGGGCAGCTGCTTCTGCATCTTGTTCTCGAAGATGTCGTGCGCCACGAAACTGCCTTCCTCGTTGTCGCTCGGCGCGCGGTGCACGTGGATCGGTTCGCCTTCCTCGTTCTCCGTCCAGATCGTTTTCTTTATCTGCTCCTTGTTGTGGTCGATGACGCTGTTGGCCGCGCCCACGATGGTGCCGGTGCTGCGGTAGTTCTGCTCCAGCTTGAAGACCTTGTGGTCCGGATAGTCCTTCCGGAAATTGAGGATGTTCTGGATGTTGGCGCCGCGGAACGAATAGATGCTCTGGCTGTCGTCGCCCACCACGGTGAGATTCTCATGGCGTGCGGCCAACGTCTTCACGATGTTGTACTGCACCAGGTTCGTGTCCTGGTACTCATCAACAAGGATGTACTGGAAGCGCGACTGGTACTTCACCATCGTTTCCGGATGATCTCGGAACAGCAGGTTGGTGTTGAACAGCAGGTCGTCGAAATCCATGGCGCCCGCTCGGAAACAGCGTTCCGCATACGCCTTGTAGATCGCGCTCATCTGCGGCCTTCCGGTGCTGTTGTCGGCGTTCACCAGTTCGCCGTCGTTGGCGTATTCCAGCGGACCGATGAGGTTGTTCTTGCAGATGCTGATGCGGCCGTGCACTTGGCTCGCCTTATAGATCTTGTCGTCCAACTGCATCTCCTTCACGATGCTGCGGATCAAGCTGCGACTATCGTCGGTGTCGTAGATGGTGAAGTTGCTGGGGTAACCCAGCTTTTCTGCTTCGCTGCGCAGGATCCGCGCGAACACGCTGTGGAAGGTGCCCATCCACAGGTTGCGCGCTTCGGTGTTGAGCCCAGGAACGTCGGCCAGCAGGTGCGCAATGCGCTCCTTCATCTCCTTCGCGGCCTTGTTGGTGAAGGTGAGCGCCAGGATCCGGAAGGGGTCCACGCCCTTCGAAGCCATCAAGTGCGCGATGCGTACGGTAAGCACTTTCGTTTTGCCCGACCCTGCGCCGGCGATCACCATCATGGGGCCATCCGTTGCCGTTACGGCCTTCAGCTGGGCGTCGTTGAGGCCCTTCAAATAGCTTGTCACAGCGGCGAAAGTAGCCCGGTGCCGGGGCATGGGTGAACGTGGGTTTTACACGATCACTTGCGTTCCGGCAGGGAGACCAGCCGCGCGTGGAGCGAACGGAAGAAACCGTGCAGCACGAAAAGGTAGAGCGCCATGCCGCCCCACAGGACGAGGTGTATGATGGTCGCGATCTTGTCCTGCAGCAGTTCGAGCTCCGCCCGCAATGCCGGAAGCCGGATGTCCATCTGGTCGTGGTCGTGGATGGCGCTGATCCGATCGCTCAGCGCGTCCTCACCGAAGATGTCGAACTCCTCGTGCAGGATCAGCACGGTGAAGAACACGATGAACGGTACCAGGCAATTGGCAATGATCGTCATCACTGCGCGGCTTGTCCGGTAAGCCTTCAACCCGAAGATGAACGGAGCCTGAAAGATCAACGCCACGGCGATCCCGTAGTGGCTGTAAAGCATGATATCCTCCGGGTCGGGCCCGTTGCCATACTCGCCATCGTAACTTACGAGGAAGGAGAAGCAGAGGATGATGACCGGCACCAGGATGCACACCACGATGCTGATGAGGAAGGGCTGCCAGTAGATGTTCTTGAAGATGCCGATCAGCAAAGCGAGGCAGAAGCTCGTGATGACGATCACGTAGAACATGCCCCAGAAATGCGCGAAGCCATAATCGAGCGTCTTGGCCTCCCAGATGCGGTTGAGCTGGCGCTTGCAATCGTGCACCATGGATGAGGTATTGCGCCGCACGTTGAACTGGGTGATCACGCTGTCCGGGGTGCAGCCACTGGTGTCGGCATGGTAGCTGTCGGCGATGATCAACGCATTGGCGATGCGATCCCTGTTGATCATATCGGGTGTGCCGAGCGCGGCCACGTACCGCACTTCGAGCAAGCTGTCGCTGATGAACGGGGCTGGTTTGAACTCTTCACCGAAAAGACCGTTGGAGATGTAAGTCCAATCCTCCGGTGAGAAGGTGCCGTGATCCACGAAGTAGAACGGATACGTGCGTTCGATGGAGTCGATCTTGGTCAGGTACACCTTGGCCGCGTGCGGATCGCGTTCGTTCACATCGCCGTTCACCGCTTGGTTGTATGCCGCCAGATACTCGGTGTACACCTCATGCAATGCCTCGGGCTTATCCACCATCGGCATGTTTCGTTCACGGTACTCCTGTAGGCTCCGGAAATACTGGTGGCTCGATGCTCCGCCATACCACGAGCCATGCTCGATGGTCGCTTCCATCACCCGATCGATGTCGGCGCCTTCGAAGTACGAATGGAGCGAGTAGCCATCGCCGGCAACGAACATGAAGGCTTCCTTGTTCAGTGCGTCCACCTCGGCAACGAACTGCTCATCGCCAACAATACGATCGATCCGCCAGGCCAATGTGAAACCGATGTTCAGCGGCAATGAGAAGAGAAGTCCGATGCTCACCAGATGCAGCATGAACTCGCCAACCTCGGCGAAGGGCATGCGCTGTCCATTGCGGCGTTCCACGGTGAAGAGCACCACCTTGTACACCCAGAAAGCGAGGTAGAGAATAGCCGGGACCATCATCCAGCCGAAGAATTCTTCAGGGTCGGGGAAGCTGCGGCGATCCACATGCAGCAACATTCCGAAGGCGAAGACCAGCACATTCAGGAGCAGCAGGAACCAGAGATGGTAGTGGATGCGCGTAGCCCAGAGCCGGGGGCTGCTTTGCTGCAAATGCAGGTCGTAGCGTTGCAACGCCTGCGGGATCAGTTTGCGCAGCGCGTTCATGTGTCCTGGTGGAAGAGTTTGCGCGTGCTCGTGCTGATGTCGCGGAAGTAGCTCAGGTCCATGTCCGCGTCGCCCAAGGCTTTCACCACATGCTTCGCAGTGACCTCCCGCGGTGTCGTCAACCGGAAGATCAAGCCGGTATCGTCGAGGTGAACGATGCGTTCAGCGCCCAAAGCGTTCACCAAGCGCGTACGGTCGAATTCGCCCTTGATCTCGAACACGTTGCTCGCACGATCCTGGTCGAAGCTGTCCACGGCGCCGCTGAACATCGGTCGGCCGTTCTTCAGGAAGATGATGTTGTCGGCGATGGCCTCGATCTCGTGCAGTTGCTGGCTGCTGAGGATCACGCTGATCGGGTTGCGCTGCGATGCCGCGAGGAACTTCAGGTCCTGCAGGAAGAGTTGTTGCGCTTGCAGATCGAGATTGGCGATGGGTTCATCGAGCACCAGGATGCGCGGGCGCCACACCACCATCTTGGCCAGTTCGAACCGCAGCTTGTAGCCGCTGCTGAGTTCGCTCCAGCGCAGGTGTTGGAAGCGCGTAAGCCCAAGCCGATGCAAGGTGTAGCTGACACGGTCCTCATTGTCCGGGCCGGTGATGCCATGCACTGCAGCGACGAAGCGCAGGTTCTGCATCAGCGTGCCGTACCAACGCACACTGCGTTGTGGGATCCAGGCGATGCCTTGCTTGATCAGGTACGGGTCTTCACCGAGCTGCGGATAGCGCGCCGTGCCTTCGTTATGGTCCAGCAACCCGGCGACTTGTCGGAGCAGCGTCGTCTTGCCATTACCGTTCTCGCCCACCAGACCCGTGATCTCGCCGGTGCGCAGTTCCAGGTCGATCGGCCCCATTTGGAAACGGTGGCCTCTCGAACTGAACCGCTTGGTGAGTTGGCCCGCTTCATAGACCACTTCACCCCGTACATGCGATGATCCATCGCTCAAACTTCCTGTGCGCTGAACAATGGACTCAACGATGGCACGCGCCCGTTCGCTGAACGCTGTTCCCACGGATCCGCTCAATTCCGCAGCACCGAGATCACGGCTCACGTTGTACTCTGCGCGCAGCGACATGGCTGCGGGACGCAGATCATGCAGCTCGGGATACTCGTCGCAGATATCCATGAGCCGGCGTGTGGCCAAGCTCAGATCGCTACCATGCACCAAAGCGCTCAACTCATGCACACGGTGCTCAGCGACGGTCATCAGGGATCAGTGGAGGTACAAACTGCGGGTCGGCGGGAAAAGTATGCGGCCGTTGATCCTGTTCCGACGTAACCTGTTGGCCGAAAAAGCGGAAGACCCGATGATCCGGGTCTTCCGCGCCTCAATCCAGGACTTGTCACCCTGAGCCTGTCGAAGGGTCAGGCCTTCTTGGTTGCTGCTTTCGGGGCCGCTTTTTTGGCGGCTTTCTTGGCCTTGGGTGCTGCGGCTTTCTTCGGTGCCGCTGCTTTTGCGGCCACGGCCAAACGCTTGGCGGTAGCGGCTTTGCGCTTCGCACGGCTGCGTGTTGCCTTGGCTTTGCTCTGGCCAGCGGGTGCGCTGGGCTGCTTCTTGATCTTCTTTCGCTGTCCGCTCACTGCGGCCTTTTTGTGTGCCATGGCTCGGGTTGGTTTGGGCGCAAGGATAGAGCGGCTTCAAGGGCGTTAGTGGACCAGCCGCAGCGGGCTTTCAACAGGGAGTGGTCAGGGACAGCAGCTGTCCCACATCGGTCAGGTCCTTTCAAGCCACTCTCCTGTACACGGCCGTCCGGCCATCACCTTCACGCACAAGCCGCGCAGCCACCACAGCATTGCGCAAGTCCCGGCTTGCGCTCGCGGTGCTCAGCCGTGGGAATGTGGTCATGTATTCTTTCCGCCGGAAGGGACGGTCTGGGGCTTGAGCCAGGAAAAGCGCGATGCGGTCAGCCGCTTTGCGCACGGGATCGGGCATGGCCAGCAATTCTGCCAAGGCTTCATCGATACGCTCTAAGAGATAGGTAACGAAGCTGCCGCAGTCGCCTTGGCGGTCGGCAAACTCCAAGGATGCGTAGTAGGTGGTCTGGGTCTTTTGTATGAAGGCTTCCACGGGCAGGAAGGCGAATACGGGCCAGTGGCGCATGAGCACACGGCGCTGCCACAGCCGGGCCATACGGCCGTTTCCCGCGGTGAAAGGCCGCAAGTACACCAGTCCGAAGTGGAGCAAACAGCTGGTGATGATCGGCGGTGCGTCATCGTCCTCCACGAAGTTCAGGAGTTCCTCCACCAGCGCTGGCATGTTGTCAGCGCTGGCCGTGCGGATCGGTGGCGGGTCGCCATACACCACTTCCATGGAACCCGTGCGGAATTGCCCAGCATCCATTGCAAGACCATGCATCAGGACCCCATGTGCTTGCCGGAGATCCAAGGCCATGAACGGGTCGAGTTCAGGCAACAGTTCATGGGCGCGTTGTGTGTTCACGGCCTCCAAGGCGGTCGGCCCAGCGGTAGCCGTGGGATGACTTACAAGTTCGGCCACAGGTAGGGGCTCCAAGGGGTTGCCTTCCAAGGCCAGGGTGGCATGCACGGTACTCACGCGGTAGGCCCTTTCCAACCCCGGGGCCGGAACTTGGAGGTGCCGGGCCTGAACCTCGCCCAGGTGGTGGTAGATCGAGGTCAGCAGGTTCAGCATCCGGCTGTGCATCGTGTAAAAGGCATAGGAGGATGGTAGCATGGATGATATCAAATGATGCCATCAAATGTATCACGAGGCTTGCACAGGCGCCCTGGAAGGTCTTCGACGAACGCCTTCCTGGGCCTTTGGCAATGGTAGGCCGTGTAAGACCCGAAATCCTTTGCCAACGGGCGTTTCAGAAGGTTGCTGACAGACTGTTGGAGAAGGTGGATGGGTCCATGGTGCAACTTGTCCTGAAATTTTCCTTCAACACCTACTTGTCGAAAGGTGGCTTCGGATACATTTGCAGCCCGTTTTTAGCGCCCATGGCTAAAGCGCCTGATCGACAAGAAGAAAAGAGCGATGCCAACCATCCAACAGCTCATCCGCAAAGGCCGCGATAGCCAAACCTACGCGAGCAAGTCGGTAGCCCTCACGCGCTGTCCGCAGCGCCGTGGCGTGTGCACCAAGGTGTACACCACCACCCCGAAGAAGCCGAATTCGGCCCTTCGCAAAGTGGCCAAAGTGCGCCTGACGAACAAGTACGAGGTGATCGCCTACATCGGTGGCGAGGGCCACAACCTGCAGGAGCACAGCATCGTGTTGGTGCGTGGCGGCAGGGTGAAGGACCTCCCCGGTGTGAAGTACCACATCGTACGGGGTGTGCTCGACACCGCCGGTGTTGAAGGCCGCAACCAGCGTCGCAGTAAGTACGGTACCAAGAAGCCCAAGGCCAAGAAGGCATAAGCACTGAGCCATGCGCAAGAAAGCAGTAAAACACGCCACGCTCCCGGATCCCAAGTTCGGCGATGTGCTGGTGACCAAGTTCGTCAACAACATGATGTACGACGGGAAGAAGAGCAAAGCGCTCGACATCTTCTACGGCGCCATCGACATTGTTGCCGAGAAGAGCGGCGAGGACGGATTGGAGGTGTTCCGCAAGGCCCTCAACAACGTGACCCCGCAAGTGGAAGTACGCAGCCGTCGCGTGGGCGGTGCCAACTTCCAGATCCCGCAGCCGGTGCGTGACGAGCGCAAGAAGAGCCTCGCCATGAAGTGGTTGATCGGATACAGCCGTACCCGCAACGAGCGCGGTATGGTCGGCAAGCTGGCCGGGGAGATCCTGGCGGCGGCCAAAGAAGAAGGCGCAGCCTACAAGAAAAAAGAAGAGATCCACAAGATGGCCGAGGCCAACAAAGCCTTCAGCCACTTCCGGTTCTGATAGGAGGAGAGCACGACCAAGATCATGGCCAGAGACCTCAGATATACGCGCAACATCGGCATCATGGCGCACATCGATGCCGGGAAGACCACCACTTCCGAGCGCATCCTGTACTACACCGGTCTTGTACACAAGATCGGCGAGGTGCATGATGGTGCGGCTACCATGGACTGGATGGAGCAGGAGCAGGAGCGCGGTATCACCATCACCTCCGCTGCCACCACCACCAGCTGGAAGTACCGTGGTGACATGTACAAGATCAATTTGATCGACACGCCCGGTCACGTGGACTTCACCGTTGAGGTGGAGCGTAGCCTTCGTGTGCTCGACGGTGCTGTTGCGTTGTTCTGCGCCGTTGGTGGCGTGGAGCCCCAGAGCGAGACAGTTTGGCGCCAAGCGAACAAGTACAAGGTGCCCCGTTTGGGCTTCGTGAACAAGATGGACCGCAGTGGTGCGGACTTCTTCAACGTGGTGGCCCAGATCAAGGAGCGCCTCGGTGCTAAGCCGGTGCCCCTGCAAGTACCTATCGGTGCTGAAGCTGAATTCAAGGGTGTTGTTGATCTGATCAACAACCGCGGCATGGTATGGAACGAAACCGACCAGGGCATGACCTGGAGCGAAGTGCCCATCCCCGCTGACATGGTGGAGACCGTGAAGGAGTGGCGCGACAAGCTGATCGAAGCCGTTGCCGAGAGCGACGACAAGTTGATGGAGAAGTACTTCAATGACCCCAACTCCCTTTCGGAGGCTGAGATCATGAACGCTGTGCGCATCAGCACGATCAACATGAGCATTACGCCGATCCTCTGCGGCAGCGCCTTCAAGAACAAGGGCGTGCAGACGATGCTCGACGCGGTGATGGCCTACTTGCCCAGTCCGATGGACGTGGAAGGTGTTATCGGCATCGACCCGGAGAGCGGTGAGGAACTGATGCGCAAGCCGAACGTGGACGAGCCGATGGCGAGCCTCGCGTTCAAGATCGCAACGGATCCTTTCGTTGGTCGTCTCGCATTCTTCCGCTGCTACAGCGGTAAAGTGCCTGCCGGCAGTTATGTGCAGAACATGCGCACCGGTAACAAGGAGCGCATCAGCCGCATCTTCCAGATGCACGCGAACAAGCAGAACTCCGTGGAGGTGATCGAGGCCGGTGATATCGGCGCGGCGGTCGGCTTCAAGGACATCCGCACGGGCGATACGCTGTGCGACGAGAACAAGCAGATCATCCTGGAGAGCATGAGCTTCCCAGAGCCAGTGATCGGTATCGCTGTTGAACCGAAGACCCAAGCCGATCTGGACAAGATGGGAGCTGCTCTGGCCAAACTGGCCGAGGAGGATCCTACTTTCAAGGTCCACACCGACGAAGACACTGGCC
>JBATMK010000108.1:0-2481 GCA_049289815.1 Flavobacteriales bacterium | reverse complement strand
CGTTCACCGTGCGCAAGATCAGCAACAACGTGGGTGTGGAGCGCATCTTCCCGATCGCATCCCCCTTCATCGACCAGATCGATGTGAACAAGCACGGCCAAGTTCGCCGCGCGCGCATCTTCTACCTGCGTGAGCGCCGTGGCAAGAGTGCCCGCATCACCGAGAAGCGCCAGGCGATCGTGGCCGAAGTGGCGAAGTGAGCAAGACCATCAGCTGAATTCCGGAAGGCCTCGCTACAGCGGGGCCTTTCTCTTTGGATAGTTTCGGCAGCGCACTGCGGCACACACGCAGCTGCGATCCAGAAATGGGCATTCTCATAAGCGTACTGGTAGGTGCCGTGGCTGGTTGGCTGGCGGGCCAGATCATGAAAGGAAGCGGCTTCGGCCTGCTCGTCAACATCCTGCTCGGTATTGTTGGCGGCTTTGTCGGCAACCTGGTCTTCGCAATGATCGGGCTGGATGCCACCAACATCATCGGCCGCATCATCTGCGCCACGGTGGGCGCGGTGTTGTTGATCGCGTTGGGAAGGGCGGTGAGCAAGTGAGGGCACTCGCGGGAAGCGAGCGCCAGCTTGGGAAAACAGGGTCATACCGAATGCCGCAATGATGGATAGGCAATGCCGACCTCATCTCCATCAAGCTTATTGAGAATGGCATCCACGTGAGCGAACGGAATCTCGGCTGGCACGTCAACGGAAAAAGAACCTGCCGCCTGCAAGCTCACTATGTTGCACCCCAGAGCGCGCAGTTTGGTAAGAGCACCTTCAATGGAGGGCGTGCTCTTCAGTCGAAGGAGCCAGATCGTTGTTCGGTCCGAACGGAAGGCATGCGTCCAAGCATCAACATACCCCTTGTCATCCCTAACGACGGAAATGACATCTCCGACCGAGAGATCCTTCACGAACAAAGGCGGCATCAAGACCTTGTACGCTCCTGATACCGGCTCACTCGGAACCTCTTCGACTGCTACTGGCGGCCAATCCTCGTCAACGTCAAGGTTGAAACACAATTCCTCAGAGAGAAATGAAGGAATAGCTCCAGCATGCTCCATGGTCACCCCACCAACTCCTTGTTCCTGTTCGGGATGTCTTCCTTGTTGAAGGCCACTTTCTCGTCTTCTTCCTTCAGCTTCAACACAAGGGCGAGGGCATCAGGCACCACATCGCTGCAGAGCGTGAGGAAGCTGCCGGGCTTGGCGGTAGCGATCGCGTGACGGATCGCGGCGTCTTCTTTCTTGATGATGATGTAGGGCTTGTTGGGATCGATCTCCTTGATGCCCTTCACCATGAGCGCGATGATCTCGTCGTCGGTTTTACCGCGCAGGTTGCGGTCCTGGCGGATGATGATCTCGTCGAACATCTGCGCGCTCAGGCGGCCAAGGTTCACGGTGTCCTCGTCGCGGCGATCGCCTACACCGGCGATCACGCCCACTTTCGGGCTGTCGGGGATCTTGCTGAGGAACTTGCCGAGAGCCTCGAAGCCGTGCGGGTTGTGGGCATAGTCCACCACCACTTGGAAGTTCTTGAACTGGAACAGATTCAAGCGGCCCGGCGTCTGTGCAGCCGAAGGCACGAAGGTGGCTAGCGCTTCACGCAACTCCTCGACTTTCACTCCTTGCACATAGGCCGCGAGCACAGCGGGCAGCACGTTCTGGATGTTGAACACGGCCTTCCCGCCGTAGGTAAGGGGAACGTTGGCGGCCTTCTCGATCCGCAACTTCCATTCGCCCTTGCTGATGGTGATGTAGCCATTCTCGTAGATCGCTGCAAGGCCGCCAAGCTTGCAGTGCTGGCGCACCAAGCGGTTGTCCTCGTCCAAGCTGAACAGGGCGATCTTGCAATCGCACTGCTTGCGCATGTGCATCACCAGTTCATCATCTGCATTGAGGATCGCATAGCCGTCGCGACGCACACTGCGCGGCACGGTGCTCTTTACATGCGCCAATTCCTCCAGCGTGTGGATGTCTTTCAACCCGAGGTGATCCGCCGCAACGTTGGTAACGATAGCCACATCGCAATGCTCGAAGCCGAGGCCGCTGCGCACCAAGCCACCGCGCGCGGTTTCCAGAACGGCCATGTCGACCACGGGCTCCTTCAACACGAACTGTGCGCTGGCAGGGCCGGTGCAATCGCCCTTCATCAATAGCCGGTTCATGATGTACACGCCATCGCTACAGGTCATTCCCACTTTGTAGCCCACGCTGCGCATGAGGTGTGCGGTAAGGCGTGTGGTGGTGGTCTTACCGTTCGTTCCTGTGACGGCGATGATCGGAATACGGCTCGGCGTGCCCGGTGGGAAGAGCATGTCCACCACGGGTTCCGCCACGTTGCGGCCGATGCCGCCCGTTGGATCCAGATGCATGCGGAAGCCGGGTGCGGCATTCACCTCCAGCACCGCACCGCCTGATTCGTTCAGCGGAACGGTGATGTCATCGGTCATGATGTCGATGCCACAGATGTCCAGATCGATGATGCGGCTGATG
>JBATMK010000107.1:0-2363 GCA_049289815.1 Flavobacteriales bacterium | reverse complement strand
GCGCATATGTGCTCGCGACTTGCGTAGCGCGTGTGATTGTTACGGATCAGGTCACCTACTTTCGAATGCATGAACCGCTATAGCCCGTCCATTGTGGCCTTGGCACTGCAGATTGCCTTGGGAAGCTTTGCCCCTGCCCAAGGAACGATCTGGCATTTCGGCGATGGGGCCGGGCTGGACTTCAACGGCGGTGCTCCGGTTGCGATCGGCGGTGGTGCTTCATTTTCCCTCGACAACAGCACTGCAGCGACCGATACGCTCGGCAACCTGCTCTTCTACTCCAACGGTTTGAGCGTTTGGGACGCGAACCACGACGTGATGCCCAATGGATCCGGATTGCTCGGGAGCAACAACAGCGGCCAATGCGCTTTGGCGGTCCATTGGCCGGGCACGAGCGAATTCTACCTCTTCACCGTGGACCAATGGAACGGTGCGAACGGACTCCGCTACTCGGTGGTGGACATGACTTTGAACGGGGGCCTCGGTGATGTGACCATCAAGAACCAATTGCTCCATACACCGGGCACCGAGCGGCTCGAAGCCGTACGGAACCCGAATGGCAGTTGGTGGTTGATCTCGCACGACTGGAACGACGCCCAGTTCCGCGTGTACAACATCAGCAACTCGGGCCTGAACGCCAGTCCGGTCCTCACCACGGTAGGTGCGATCCATTCCGGTTACAACTACGACGCCGGCGGACAACTCACCGCATCCCCGAACGGCGCCCTCCTGGCATGCGGGATCTACGACCAGAACGCCTTTCAGGTGTTCGACTTCGATAACACGACCGGCATCGTCAGCAATGCCCGTGATCTACCTGGCTACACCAATGCCTGGGGATGCGCCTTCTCACCGGACAATACCAAGCTGTATCTCACCAAGTGGTATGACAATGAGGTGATACAGGTGGATCTGTCCGCAGGTACTTGGGCCGATGTGCAGGCCAGTTCGTTGCTGGTCGGCAACACCACCGGCAATGTGAACGGATGGCAGGCCGGCTATCTGCAGCTTGCACCGGATGGCTTGGTGTACGTGGCCAAATTCGGGGAGAGCAGCATCGGCCGGATCGCCTTCCCTGATCAGCCGGGGATCGCCTGCGGTTTCGTCGATGTCGGTGTGAGCCTTGGTGGCGGGATCTGCAATGCAGGGCTTTGCAGGACAGCCATGCCCGATGGGGCATCGTGTGCGATCAGCGTTACCCTGCCGCCGGTGGGAGGTTGCGCCTGGACCCCGCTGGACATTGCCGCACAGGTGAGCGGCTCCCCAACATGGTGGTCGTGGGATTTCGGGGATGGCAGCACTTCCACAAGCCCGGGCGATCAAGAGCACGTCTATTTCAATGAAGGGCTTTACAACGTGAGCGTACTGGTCAACGATTCGGCGGGGAATTGCCCGGACAGTGCACAAGTATCCATACTGATCGGCGCGCCGGAAACAGCGGGAGCGGACAGTTCCATTCTACTGTGCACCACGGATGCACCGCTGAACCTCTTCGATCTGTTGAGCACTTATGCCGATGTGAACGGGATCTGGTTGGACGCTCTGGGCCTGCCCGCGCCGTCACCTTTCGATCCAAGCGTCGACATGCCAGGGTTGTTCCAGTATGTGATCAGCGGGGTACACTGCGGTCCGGACACCGCTTGGTTCGATGTTGACGTGCAGTTGTGTACAGGAAGTGCAGAGATCAAGGATGTCGTGGCGTTCGGCTTGTTCCCCGTGCCGGTGATTGATGTGCTCTGGGTCACGGTCCCGGATGGAATGCGTCCGGAGGCAATGATCCTTTTCGACGCGTTGGGAAGAACCGTGGTGACGAAGAGCTTCCCTGGCGAGGACCTCCGCTTGGCCTGCTTGGATCTGACCGGCATCGGACCGGGCACATACATGCTCCGGATACGGGATGCTGATAGCCGCGCGTGGCAGCGATCCTTCGTGAAGTCCGATTGAGTTTTGGTTGCGTGACCCCAACGATGGCCTTCGAAGGCTATCCCAGCAGCCCAGCCATGCTTTGCGCACCGGTGATGCGCGAATATCCATCGTTGCTTGCGCTCAGCGAAGCCAGATCGAACAACGCTCTTACTTGCTGCCGGTCCCAGTCGCGCCGAGACCGGTCGAGCAATACATGCGGTGAGGCGAGCACCCGCGCTACATCGCCATCGCCGGGTCCAACTGCAAGGATCGGGCGGCCAACGGACAGGTATTCGAACACTTTGCTTGTGAGCACGCCTTTCGCGTTAGCTGTGTCATTGACGCTGAGCAGGAGCACGCGGGCGCGTTGTTGTTCGCGCATGGCTTGGGCGTGATCGACGCTACCGACGCGTTCCACTTTGGCCGAAAGTCCAGCGGCATCAATACTCGTCGTCACG
>JBATMK010000106.1:0-9493 GCA_049289815.1 Flavobacteriales bacterium | reverse complement strand
GTGCATGGATGGTACGTGAGCGAAGTGGCGCGTGACCACCTCGACGCGCTCGAAAGACCATACATCGAAACCGATCTTCTGGCGATCGCCAAGGAGCAAGTGGAACTGGAAGATGCGATCGAGAAGGAAGTCACGAACGGCTGCATGGTGTGCGATACCGACCTGATCACCCTACGCATCTGGAGTGAAGAGAAGTACGGTCGCTGCGATCCGTGGATCGTGCAGCGGACGGAGGAGCGGCCCTACGATCACTGGCTATTGTGCAAACCGGACATCCCGTGGGAGGCGGATCCGCAGCGCGAGAACCCGCATGACCGTGATCGCCTCTTCGCCAAGTATGAAGCCTTGTTGCGATACCTCGGTAAGCCCACAACCGTGATCCATGGCGACCGTCAGCAGCGCCTGCGCTTGGCCGTGGAAGCGTACCGGAAAGTGGTTCGGTAGTCCAAGAGCCGTTCAATTCTGGCACGGTTCCGGCTGGGCGGCACGCGCTCACCCTTCTACATTCGCCGCATGAATCTCAGCAAAGCCATGCCCGCCACTCGCATTACTCTCATCGCCACCGTTGTCCTGGTGGCCCTCTACGGATTCACCCAGCGCAACAGTGCAACCACCGATGTTGGTGGTGCCAAGGTCGGCCTCAACGTGGGCGACCGCGCGCCCGAACTGGCCTTCATGAACGCGGACAGCACCAAGGTGCTGAAGTTGAGCGACCTGAAAGGCAAGTTCGTCCTGATCGACTTCTGGGCCAGTTGGTGCGGCCCATGTCGTCGCGAGAACCCGAACGTGGTAGCGGCCTACGAGAAGTACAGCAAAGCGAAGTTCAAGGATGGCAAAGGCTTCGAAGTGTACAGTGTGAGTTTGGACAGGAGCCGCGCGGCCTGGCAGCAAGCCATTGCCAAGGACGATCTCACATGGAAGTACCATGTGAGCGACC
This sequence comes from Flavobacteriales bacterium, assembly GCA_049289815.1. Taxonomy (GTDB): domain Bacteria; phylum Bacteroidota; class Bacteroidia; order Flavobacteriales_F; family PHOS-HE28; genus PHOS-HE28. The sequence continues at coordinate 8,556 of JBATMK010000106.1, read as the reverse complement.
TTAAGCATTGGGCCAGCGCTGGGGCCCAGTTGTACCAAGTGCAGGGCATCCCAGCAAGCTGGTTGATCGGCCCGGACGGGATCATCCTTGCACGCAACCTCCGTGGTATGAGCCTGCACGAGGAATTGGATAAACACGTGAAGTCGCTTTAAGAGAGCCCGACACCGAGTTTGAGCCCCGGCTTTTCGGCCGGGGCTTTCTTTTTGAAGACGAACCGCAACGCACCGCGACTTGTCGAGTTTCCGCTCCGGACCTGTTGACCGGTATTGTGTTCAACGGTTAACGTTGCCCTGACCCGAACGCTCCGTCGGTAACGAACCAAACCTTCCAATGATGAAGACAGTACGCCTCTTTTTGAAGTCCACCCTTCTGCTCCTGTCGATGACCGTTGTGTCATCCGCATCTGCACAACGCAATTGCGGAAGCATGGACTATCTGCAGCAACAGATCGCCCAGGACCCGACCCGCGAAGCCGTTCTGCAGATGATCGACCAGCACGCCGCTTGGTTCGCGAACACCGGACAGGCCAAGGTGATCATAAACATCCCGGTGGTGTTCCACGTGGTGTACGCCAATTCCACGCAGAACATCAGCGACGCCAAGATCCAGGCACAGGTGGCGCAGCTCAATGCCGACTACGCACGCCTGAACAGTGATGCGGGAAATACACCGGCCGCCTTTGCTGCGCTCGGGGCGAACACCTCGATCCAGTTCTGCCTGGCGCAGCGTGATCCCAGCGGGAATGCCACCACGGGCATTGTGCGTCGCAGCACAACAACGGCTTCCTTCAGTGATAACGACAACGTGAAGTTCACCGCCAACGGCGGGGACAACGCGTGGCCTGCGGGCAGCTACCTGAACATCTGGAGCGCCAACCTCAGCGGCGGTCTGCTGGGCTACGCGCAATTCCCTGGTGGATCGGCTTCCACCGACGGAGTTGTTTGCCTGTACAGCAGCATCGGTAGCATCACGAACCCGGGCACCGCATCGCCCTACAACTTGGGCCGCACAGCCACGCACGAGGTGGGCCACTGGCTCAACCTGCGCCACATCTGGGGCGATGCGAACTGCGGTAATGACCTGGTGAGCGATACGCCCACGCAGCAAGCGGACAATGGCGGCTGTCCATCATTCCCGCATGTTACGTGCAGCAACGGTCCGAATGGCGACATGTTCATGAACTACATGGACTACACCAACGATAACTGCATGAACATATTCACCCAGGGCCAAAGCACGCGCATGAACGCGCTCTTCGGCACGGGTGGCTCGCGGGTGTCGTTGCTCAGCTCCATGGGCTGTGTGCCGCCGAGCGGTGGCACGTGCGGCACACCTGGCAGTCTTGCTGCGAGCAGCATAACAACCAGCAGCGCGACACTGAACTGGGGCGCCGTAGCCGGAGCCACCAGCTACAACCTGCAGCACAAGTTGGGCAGCAGCAGCACGTGGACCACCGTAAGCGTTGCCACGACATCATATGGCTTGAGCGGTCTTGCGAGCAACACCACGTACAACTTCCAAGTACAGGCGGTGTGCAGCACAGGCAGCAGTGCGTACTCTGCGGCGGCATCGTTCACCACTGCGGCAACCGGCGGTTGCCCGGATGCACTGGAGCCGAACAACAGTACTGCCGCCCCGGGTGCCATCACGTTGCCGGCCACGATCAATGCGCTTATCGCCAGCAGCACCGACGCGGATTATTACAGGTTCACGCTAGCGTCCACCAGCAACGTCACCATCAACATGAGCAATCTGGCTGGTGACTACGACCTGCGGTTGCTCAACAGCGGTGGTACCCAACTGGCCATCTCACAAGCAGGCGGTACCACGGCCGAAGCCATCTCCTACAACGGTGCCGCTGCAGGGACCTACTACATCCATGCGTTCGGTTACAACGGTGCGTTCAGTGCCACGCAGTGCTACCTGTTGACAGCTAGCGCCGCTGCGGTGGGTTGCACCGATGCGTACGAGAGCAACAACACGTCTGGCACGGCGAAGACGATCGCCAAGAACGCGGACATCCCCGCTCTGATCAGCAGCAGCACTGATGTGGATTGGTTCAAGTTCAGCAACACCAGCTCGAATCCCAAGATCAAGATCAGCCTCACCAACCTGCCCGCCGATTACGACGTAACGCTATACCGCGGACAGACCACCCAAGTGGGCATCAGCCAGAACGGGGGCACCACAGCAGAGCAGATCATCCTCAACACCACCACGGTCGCCACCTATTACGTGAAGGTGATGGGTTACAACGGTGCGTTCAGTGCCAGCCAGTGTTACACGCTGCGCGCAAGCACCCAGAGCGCCAATTGGAGGGAGATCGACGAGGAAGAGGTGACGATGGAGAAGATCGAGAGCAGCTTGTTGAACCTCTGGCCGAATCCCACGAGCGACAAACTGAACGTGGAGTACCTGAGCGAGAACGGCACAGCACTGCAATTGGCGGTGGTCGATGAACTCGGCCGCGACGTGTTCACCGCCGTGCAGCCCATGGGCATCGGTGCGAACGTGTTCGGGCTCGCGATGCCAGCGATGGGCAACGGCGTGTACATGCTGCGGATCACCGATGGCGACCGCGTGAGCATGCAGCGCTTCATGTTCCAGCGCTGATCCGACCTCAATCAATGAGAAGGCCCCCGACTTGTCGGGGGCCTTCTTCTTTTCAGTAAGCCCTTCTCCAGAAGGTTGGCGAGGTCAAACCACGCCTTGATCCAGCATCGCATCGGCCACTTTCACGAAGCCTGCGATGTTGGCACCTTTCACGTAGTTCACATGCTTGCCTTCGGTACCGTGCTTCACGCAAGCCGCATGGATGTTCTTCATGATGTTGTGCAGACGGGTGTCCACTTCTTCGCGGGTCCAGCTGAGGCGCAGGCTGTTCTGGCTCATTTCCAGACCGCTCGTTGCAACACCACCGGCGTTGCTGGCTTTGCCCGGTGCGAAGAGCACTTTGGCAGCCTCGAACACGGCGATGCCTTCCGGGGTCGTGGGCATGTTGGCTCCTTCGGCCACATACTTCACGCCTTTCTTCACCAGTGTCTTGGCGTTGTTGCCGTCCAGTTCGTTCTGGGTTGCGCAAGGCAGTGCCACATCGCACTTGGCCACAACGTCCCACACGCGCGCACCTTTCTTGTAGGTACTGCCCTTGAACTTCTTCGCGTACTCTTCGATGCGTCCACGCTTCACGTTCTTCAGCTCCATCAGGAAGGCCAACTTGGCCTTGTCGATGCCTGCTGGATCGTAGATGCTGCCATCGCTGTCTGAAGCCGAAACCACCTTCGCGCCGAGCGCCGTGGCTTTCTCGATCGCGTACTGCGCAACGTTGCCGCTACCGCTCACCGCCACCGTCTTGCCTTTGAAGCTGGTGCCGTTGTGCTTCATCATCTCTTCCGCGAAGTACACGCAGCCGTAGCCCGTTGCTTCCGGACGGATCAGTGAGCCGCCCCAGGTGATGCCTTTTCCGGTCAGCACGCCGGTGAACTCGTTCGCCAAACGCTTGTACTGGCCGAACATGAAGCCGATCTCGCGACCGCCCACACCGATGTCGCCTGCGGGCACGTCGGTATCCGGGCCGATGTGGCGGAACAGCTCGGTCATCAGGCTTTGGCAGAAACGCATCACTTCGCCATCGCTCTTGCCTTTCGGGTCGAAGTCGCTGCCGCCTTTCCCACCGCCCATGGGCAACGTGGTGAGGCTGTTCTTGAAGGTCTGTTCGAAACCCAGGAACTTCAGGATGCTGAGGTTCACGCTGGGGTGGAAACGAAGACCGCCTTTGTAAGGACCGATGGCGCTGTTGAACTCGATACGGAAGCCGCGGTTCACCTGCGTATTGCCCTTGTCATCCACCCAAGGAATGCGGAAGATGATGGTGCGCTCAGGCTCCACCATGCGCTCCAGGAGCATCTTGCCCTTGTACTTGGGGTTCGCCTCGATGAACGGGATCACCATTTCGGCCACTTCATGCACGGCCTGCAGGAACTCGGGTTCGCCGCCGTTGCGCTGTTTCACGGATGCCATGAAGGCGTCCACAGCCTTGTTCGATTTCGCCATCGCGATGTGCTTCGTTTTTGGAAAAGCGCTGCGAATGTAGCCGGGGGTCATCCACCTGCAAATGCGATCCCGTGGAGCCTATGAACAGCCCGGCTACGCTAACGCGTACACCTTCCCCGGCAGGCTCTTCACCACCCCGTTGAACTCCATGTTCAGCAACAGTGCCGCGACTTTCCCCTGGGTCATGCGGCTGTGCAGGCAGAGGTCGTCGATCTCCGCCTTGCCCTTCGTCTTCAGCAGGTCCACGAGCTGTTGTTCCTCGGGTGATAGGTCAACGAAGAGTGCCGATTGCTTCGGGGCTTTCTTCCTTTTCTCTTCCCAGCCCATCAGCTTGATCACATCGTCGGCGCTGGTGATCAGGGCCGCCTTGTTCTGCTTGATCAACGCATTGCAGCCTTCGCTGCGGGTATCGCTGGCCCGGCCGGGGAAGGCCAGCACGTCGCGATCGTAGCTGTTGGCAATGTCGGCCGTGATGAGCGAGCCACCCGTTGGCCCGCTCTCGACAACGATCGTGAGATCGCCAAGTCCGGCGATGATGCGGTTGCGTGCGGGGAAGTTGCCGGGTGCGAAGGGTGAGCCGCTGGGCAGTTCACTCACCAGCGCGCCGTGGTCCAGCATCTGGCGGGCTGTTGCCGCATGCTCGCCGGGATAGAGCTTGTCCAGCCCGTGTGCCACGCTCGCTACCGTCGGTAGCTTGTGTTTCAATGCGGCACGGTGAGCCGTGATGTCGATACCGTACGCCAATCCGCTTATGATGCTCGCCCCCGTCGGCACCAGGGCCTCCACTAACTGTTCGCAAGTTCTCTTGCCATGCTCCGTTGGTTGTCGTGTGCCAACGATGCTCACCGTTCGCGGTGCGTCCAGGTTTGCGCCGCCTTTCACGAAAAGCAGCACCGGTGCATCCTCACAATGGCGCAGACGCTTGGGGTAATCGTCGTCCAAGTAGAAGAGGACGCGCACGTCGTGCTTGCGCGTGTATTCAAGTTCCCTCTCGGCTTTCGGCAGAATGGTCTTGTCTGTGATGTAACCGATGAGCTTCTCGCCGATCCCAGGCACCTTATCCAACTTCCGCTTGATGTGCTTGTCGGTGAAGAGCTCATCCACACCGCCGCAATACGCCACCAGATTGCGTGCGTTCACCGGGCCGATGCCCTTGAGCATGCTGAGTGCGATACGGTGGATGAGCGCTCGATCGTCCATGCAATGCGAAATGGGCGACCGTTTACATTCGCCACCACCCCACCCTTGTGCTTTGCCAAGGGCGGGCCGACAAACCAACGATTTTCCGATGAGGCGAACCCTGCTTGTGTTGTTCTGCGCAACGGTATCCATCCTGCATGCACAGGATGCGGTGCTTGTAGGCACGGTCACCGATGCCGCGAGCAAGGAACCGCTTTTCGGCGCTGGCATATCGTGGGCCCCGGGGCAGGGGGTCGCTACTGACATGGATGGTACATACCGGGTGGTGGCGCCGAAGGGCGCACTCACCGTTACCATCAGCATGATCGGCTATGAGCCCATGGAATTGGCCGTGACCACCACGGCGGGACAGGAGACAAAGCTCGACGCCGCCATGACGGCCACGGCCCGGCAATTGGACCAAGTGGTGGTGAGCGCGGGCAAATTCGAGCAGCGTGTCGGCGAAGTGACGCAGAGCCTCAGCATCCTGCCTACCGAATTGGTGCGCAACAAGAACAGCATGAAGGTGAGTGAAGCTTTGGACCAAGTGCCCGGAGTGGTGGTGATCGATGAGGACCCACAGATCCGATCGGGCAGTGGGTTCAGTTATGGCGCCGGAAGTCGCGTGATGCTGTTGGTGGATGACCTGCCCATTCTCAGCGGCGATATCGGCCGGGCGCAATGGTCTTTCCTGCCCACCGAGAACCTGGAGCAGATCGAGGTGATGAAGGGTGCGAGCAGCGTGCTCTATGGTAGCGCGGCCCTCACAGGTGTGATCAACGTACGTACCGCGTATCCGCGCTTGCAGCCGCAAACGCGTGTGAACATGTTCGGGGGCGTGTATGATGCACCCGGCCATGCTCCGGCGAAATGGTGGGACAACAACTCGCCGTTGTTCAATGGAGCGAACTTCTTCCACAGTAGGCAGTTCGGGCGTTTCGACCTGGTGTTGGGAGGCAATGCATGGAGCGATGCCGGCTATGTCGGCCCTGAGTCACTGCCACCGGATAGCATCGGTGATCCGCACCGCATCGGCCCCGGGGGGTATGAGAACCGGGTCCGGTTCAACGTCGCAACACGATACCGCAGCAAGAAGATCAAGGGCCTCAACTATGGCATCAACGCCAACGCGATGAAGAGCCGCAGCACCAGTGTGTTCATTTGGGAGGATACCGCCGAGGGGATTTTCCGCCCTGAGCCGGGAACGACCACACGGACCATCGGTACTCAAGTGTACGTGGACCCCTACATCAACTATTGGTCGGCGCGCGGTACGCGGCATGGGTTGCGCGGGCGTTGGTACAGGCAGATCTTCGAGAACGACAATGGGCAGAGCAACGCCAGCGACTTCCTCTATGGCGAGTACCAGGTCCAGCAGAAAGTGGATTTCCTCGGTGAAACCACGCTGACGGCCGGGATCACTGGACAGAGCACTGCCAGTCATAGCGAACTGTACAGTGGCAACGTTGAAGGCAAGAGCGACAACACCGCGGTGAACGCAAGCGCGTATCTGCAGGTGGACAAAAAGCTCTTCGATCGTTTGATGCTGAGCGGTGGAGTGCGCTACGAACACTTCAAGGTGAACGAGGACACGCAGGAACAACCGGTGTACCGTGCGGGCGCGACCTGCCGTTTGCACAAGGCCACGTATCTGCGGGCCAGCTACGGACAGGGATATCGCTTCCCAACGATAGGCGAGCGTTTCATCACCACGAGCGTAGGGCAGTTGAACATCTACCCGAACCCCGGCTTGCGGCCGGAGGAAAGCTGGAACTTGGAAGGCGGGGTGAAACAAGGTTTCAAGCTCGGCAGTTTCACCGGCTACTTCGATGCAGTGGTTTTCCAACAGGAGTACAGCAACTACATCGAGTTCACCTTCGGGCAGTGGGGAGCGGTCACCATCGACAACTTTCTCGGTCTTGGGTTCCGCAGCACGAACACCGGTGGTGCGCGTGTGACCGGATATGAATTCGAACTGGCTGCAAAGGGCATGGTCGGTGCCGTCCAGATCTCAACGCTGATGGGCTATACGCACACGATGCCCGTGAGCACCACCCCGGACTATGAGTATGCGGAAGCCACGCAGACCGGGGCCAGCTGGAAACCGAGCACGTACAACAACACCAGCTACAACACCACCGACCACATCCTGAAGTTCCGTGTGCAGGACCTGTTCCGCAGCGATGTACAGGCCGACTACAAGCGGCTCGGTTTGGGTGTGAGCGTGCGGTACAACAGTCATGTGATGAACATCGACAAGATCTTCGTTGACCTGGACCGGTCCGGGGATCTGGAGACAGGTGTGGGCACTTGGATGTACGATCACAACAGCGGCGATTGGATCGTGGACGCGCGGATCCAGTGGAAATTGAGCGAGCAAGTGAAGGGTGCGTTCATCGTGAACAACATCAGCAATGAGGTGTATGCGATCCGCCCATTGAGCGTGGAAGCGCCGCGTTCGTTCCAAGTGATGTTGACCTATGCCATTTGAAGTTGATGTGTTGTGCTACGCGTTTCCGTGGCGCCGACCAATGAAATGAAGCTGATCGGCATCATCCCCGCGCGGTACGCTAGCAGTCGCTTGCCCGGGAAGCCGTTGGTGGACATCGGCGGCAAGAGCATGGTGCAGCGTGTATGGGAGCAGGCACGAGCGTCGCGATCGCTGGGGCGCGTTGTCATAGCCACCGATGACCTGCGTATCGCCGAACACGTGCGGGGTTTCGGCGCGGAAGCCCAGATGACACGCGGCGATCACCCCAGCGGGACCGATCGCTGTCATGAAGCGCTGCAGCAGTCCGGCGGCGAGTTCGATGGTGTCGTCAATATCCAGGGCGATGAACCCTTCGTGGTACCCGCACAGATCGACGAGGCTGCCTCGGCGCTCCGGGAAGAAGGTGTTGACATTGCCACACTCGCTCAAGTGATCACCAACGATGCGGAGATCGACGATCCAGGTGAAGCCAAGATCATCGTGGACCATCGCATGAACGCGCTGCTCTTTTCGCGTTCGGCCATACCCCATCTCCGCAACAACGACGGCCGTGCCCGTTGGCAGCAGTTCCGGTACTTGAAGCATGTTGGGCTCTATGCGTACCGTACAGCGGCGTTGGGCCGCATTGTTCAGCTGTCGCCTTCGCCGTTGGAGATCGCTGAATCGCTGGAACAATTGCGTTGGCTCGAGGCCGGCATGCGCATCCGGGTGGGACTTACTGAGCATCCATCGTTCTGTGTGGATACGCCCGCCGACCTGGTGGAGGCGCGGCGGAGGGTTGGATCGTGACGCTGAGCCGGTCGGAACTTGTCATGGTGAGCCCGTCGAACCAT
>JBATMK010000105.1:0-13402 GCA_049289815.1 Flavobacteriales bacterium | reverse complement strand
TGCCTTGGTGTAGATGCCACCACCCACACGAGCGAAAAGTGCGATGCTCTCAGCACCGAGGGAGAATCCGGCCAGCACCTCAAGGCATTTCATCATTTGCTCGCCATTGGCATTGCCGTCGGTCACGTACATGCCGAGGAAAACGATGAAGAGCGTGCTGAGGCCCACAACCGCCAAGCCGGCAACACCGAGCCCCATGACCGTACCACCGTTGAAGCTCACACGCAATGCCTTGGCAAGGCTCGTACGCGCTGCCTGTGTGGTACGCACGTTGGCCTTGGTGGCGATGCTCATGCCGATCCAACCGGCGAAGGCACTGAAGAACGCACCGATGAGGAAGGCGATGGCGATCACCCAATCGCTGTGCGGGTGGAGCGTTCCGCTCCAAGCGAGCAGCACGGAGGCGATCACGGCGAACACACCGAGGACCTTCCACTCCGCCTTCAGGAATGCGCTTGCACCGCGGGCGATATAGCCTGCGAGTTCCTGCATGTTGGCATCGCCAGCGTCCTGCTTGTTCACCCACAGGGCCTTGCCGATCATCACGGCCAGGCCCACCACCCCCATCAAGGGGATATAGTACATCAATTCACTTCCCATGTCTTCTGCGTTAGTGGTCGTTCGCTTTGCTCCTCAGGGGACGGATCCCGCTAAAGGGCGGCGAAAATAGCCAAGCGGTTGGATGCGCTATTGGCCGATGGCTTTTGGCCCCGCTACTTCACCACGTACATCACCTCCTTCACCGCGCTCACTACGCGCGCCACGTTGGGCAGGCTGGCTTCGATCAGCGGCGGGCTGAAGGGCAAGGGAGTGTCGGCCTGGTTGATCCTTGCCACGGGTGCGTCGAGGAAGTCGAAGGCATCCTTCTGCACGCGATAGGCCAGTTCGCTCGCGATGCTCGCCATGGGCCAGCATTCATCGATCACCACCAGACGGTTGGTCTTCTTCACACTCTCCACGATCGTGGGCACATCGAAGGGGCGGATGGTACGCAGGTCGATGACCTCGGCACTGATGCCCTCCTTCTGCAGTTCGTCAGCAGCACCCAAAGCGACCTTCATCATTTTGCCGAAGCTCACGATGGTCACGTCCTCCCCTTTCCGTTTCACATCGGCAACGCCGATCGGCAGCAGGTACTCACCATCCGGGATCTCGCCCTTGTCGCCGTACATCCGTTCGCTCTCCAGGAAGAGCACCGGGTCATCGTCGCGGATGGCCGCTTTCAGCAGACCCTTCGCATCGTACGGGTTGCTCACCGTGATGACCTTCAATCCAGGGATGTTGGCGTAGAACGCTTCGTAGCTCTGGCTGTGTGTTGCGGCCAATTGGCCAGCGCTACCGTTCCCACCGCGGAAGACGATGGGGATGTTGAACTGTCCCCCGCTCATCTGCAGCATTTTGGCGGCGTGGTTGATGATCTGGTCGCTTGCCAGCACGGCGAAGTTCCAGGTCATGAATTCAACGATGGGGCGCAACCCGTTCATCGCCGCACCTACCGCTATTCCGGTGAAGCCGAGTTCACTGATCGGCGTATCGATGATGCGCTTCGCACCGAACTCCGCTAGCATTCCCTTGCTCACTTTGTAGGCGCCGTCGTACTCCGCGACTTCTTCACCCATGAGGAAGACGTTCGGGTCGCGGCGCATCTCCTCCGACATTGCTTCGTTGAGGGCTTCGCGGAACTGTACGGTGCGCATGAGAGCTTTGATAGGGGTGCGCGAAAGTAACGGGGACGCGGGTGTGCGCCCCAGCCACAACCTGGCCCGCCTCGCTCACAACCGCTCCACCTGCCGTTGCGGCGTGCGGAGCGTGGCATCAGTACCGGCAAGCGCGCGACCGGTGAAAGCACTGATCGCACCAGCAGCACCATCGGATCGCAGGAGCGTCATCGTGCCCAACACCTCGTCCCCGAAGATGTTCGCTGACCAGCGCAGCACCTGCGATGAATCGGACATCTCAGCAGTGATCCGCAAACTGTCCGCCTCGGTACAGGTATAGGGCGCCGCCATGAACCCGACCGCAACCCGGCCAACCGTTTCCATCCGATCGCTGGCAAAAACGAGCGTATCGGAAGCAGGAGCTCCGTTCGCGAAAGTGATGGCGTAGGCACGGCCGTTCATGGAGGTGCACTTGAGCGCAGGTGGCTCGTCATACGCTGATTGTTCTGTTGCCGGTGCAGGTCCGGGCTGGGAATCCACCCCGCAAGACACTGCGCCGAGCATGGGCAGCAGCATCCAAAGTGATCTTGTTCGCATGGCCGAGGGTCTTTGAACCAACAGGCTGCCGATCACATGCCGCGCGATGTCGTGCTCCAATACGTGTGAGCCCTTGTTAGCGGGTTGCGAAAGCACCCCTGATCGGGCAAGGAATTCCCCAAACCGGATCTCCGGTCAATTCACCGGGTCAGCCTTCATCATCATCGTGCGCACCGCGTAGACCACCCCGCCCAGCAGCACGATCAGCAGGCCGGCCCCAGCATAGCCCGGTGAGTTGTACAGCAGGTTGACGCAGAACGCCAACGCAGATAAAATGTACATGGCCGGGATCAGCGGATACCCGAACGCGCGGTACGGACGCTCAGCATCGGGTTCGCGTTTGCGCAGGATGAACAAGCCGATGATCGTGACGATATAGAAGAGCAGCGATGCGAACGTGACGTAGTTCAAGAGGTCGCCGTACTTACCGCTGAGGCACAGCACGCACGCCCAAATGCACTGCACCCATAGCGCGAAGCCCGGCACGGAGAACTTGTTCAGCGCGCCGGCCCGCTTGAAGAAAAGACCATCCTGCGCCATGGCGTAGTACAGGCGGCTCCCACCGAGAATGCAGCCATTGTTGCAACCGAACGTGCTCACCATGATCAAGCCAGCCATGATCAGTACGGCGCTATCGCCGAAGATGATACTGGCTGCCGCCGTGCCCACACGATCGGCGGGCGCGTTCTGGATATCGGCCACGGGCAGCAAAGAGAGGTAAGCCACGTTCGCCAACACATAGAGCACGGTTACGATCAAGGTGCCGATGAAAAGGCTGAGGGGGATGTTCCGCTTGGGATCACGGATCTCACCGGCAATGAAGGTGACGTTGTTCCATGCATCGCTGCTGAAGAGCGAGCCCACCATGGCAACACCGAGCACCGAAAGCAGGGCGAGCCCGCCGAGCGACAATGAGCTCCCATCCGGCGCGATCGAAGCCGCGTTCCAACCCACACTGAAGTTGGTGCTGAACACATCCATGCCCGAGCCCACCGCGATGCCAAGTACTATCAACGCGAGCAAGGCGATGATCTTCGCCATGGTGAAGACCGTTTGCAATGTCTTGCCGTTCTTCACCCCGCGCGAATTGAACCATGTGAGCAGTACGACGCTTGCGATCGCGAACAACTGGGCAGCGTTCACCTGAAGGAAGCCCAGGTCGAAGAGCACGTTCTCCGGCGCGAGCACCGGGAAGAAGACCGCGGAGTATTTGGCGAAGGCCATGGCAACGGCAGCGATCACACCGGTCTGGATCACGGTGAAGACCGTCCAGCCGTACATGAACGCGGGCAGTTTGCCGAAGGCGCGCTGGATGTACACGTACTGGCCTCCTGCTTTGGGCATCATGCCGGCCAGTTCACCATAGCTCAACGCGGCGAGCACGGTCATGGCGCCGGTGATCACCCAGGCCAGCAACATCCAACTGGGCGATCCGAGCAGGCGCAACATATCCGCGCTCACGATGAAGATGCCTGAGCCGATCATGGACCCGCTGACGATCATCACCGCATCGAGCAGGCCCAGGGAGCGTTTGAATTCCGTCATGTGGGTGGGGTCCGGTTGGGAAGCGAGCGAATGTAGCCGGGGGATCGCACGATGAACGCAATGCGCTCCGGGCCGTTAAGTTTGGCGCCCTTTCCGTACCGCATGAAGTTCCTTGTCCTCATCAGCCAGGTGCCCGACACCACAGCGCGCATCGCGTTCACCAACAACAACACGCAATATGATGGCGCGGGAGTAACATGGATCGTGAACCCGTACGACGAGTGGTATGCCTTGGTGCGTGCACTCGAGCTGAAGGAAGCACAGGGCGGAAGCGTAACGACGATCACGGTTGGCGGTGCCGATACGGATGCCACCATCCGCAAGGCGCTGGCGATCGGTGCGGATGACGCTGTACGCGTTGACGTGCAGCCCGCGGATGCCTATGCGGTGGCTGCGCAGGTCGCAGCGTATGCCAAGGACAAAGGCTTCGACATCGTTCTCGCGGGCAAGGAAACGATCGATCACAACGGCAGCCAGGTCGGCGCCATGGTAGCTGAACTGCTGGACCTGCCCTATGTGGCGTTGGCCAGCAAACTTGATGTGAACGGAAGTACTGCCACCATTGAGCGCGATGTGCCCGGCGGTGTGGAAGTGGTGGAAGTGAACACGCCCTTCGTGCTGAGCGCCGCGAAAGGCATGGCCGAGCAGCGCATCCCGAACATGCGCGGCATCATGGCCGCGCGCACCAAGCCGCTGACCGTGATCCCAGGGGTCTCCGTGGAAACGCTGAGCAGCACGGTGAAATTCGAACTACCACCGGCCAAGCAAGCCGTGAAGATGATCCCCGCCGATCAAGCCGGTCAGCTCATCGAATTGTTGCACACCGAAGCCAAAGTGATCTGAGATGAGCGTCATCGTTTTCATTGATACCCGTGGGGAGAAGCTGCCGAAGGCGGCACAAGAAGCCCTGACCTATGGCAAGCAGATCGCGGCGAAAGTGGGCGGCGGCGTAACGGCCGTGACCTTCGGCGACGGCCAGAACCTCGAAGGCCTGGGGGCCTTCGGCGCGAACAAAGTGGTGGTTGCACGCAACGTGAGAACGGTGGACAGCCAGCAACTGACCAGGTTGGTGGCGGACACCGCCACAGCTGAGAACGCGCAGGTGATCGTATGCGTTCACGACGGCACGGGCAAAGCGGTTTCGCCACGCGTGGCGGCGCGCTTGAAAGCGGGACACGTGGCGGGTGCGATCGGCTTGCCGAACATGGATGGCGGCTTCCAGGTGAAGCGCAACGTGTTCAGCGGGAAGGCACAGGCCTGGGTATCGATCACGAGCCCGGTGAAAGTCATCAGCATGATGCCGAATTCGATCCCCATCGAAAGCAACGGCAGCCCGGCCTCTGTTTCCGATCACACAGGAGTCCTTGGAACAGCGCGTGTCACATTGAAGGAGGTGCGCAAGAGCGGAGGTGGTATCAACCTGCCCGAAGCGGAGATCGTGGTGAGCGCCGGACGCGGCATGAAGGGACCTGAAAATTGGGGCCCCGTGGAAGAACTCGCCAAGGAGCTGCATGCGGCAACGGCCTGCAGCCGTCCGGTGGCCGATATGCACTGGCGCCCGCACCACGAGCACGTTGGCCAGACCGGCGTTGCCATACGGCCCAATTGCTACATCGCCATCGGCATCAGCGGTGCCATACAGCACTTGGCCGGCGTGAATCAGAGCAAGGTGATCGCAGTGATCAACAAGGATCCGGAGGCGCCTTTCTTCAAGGCGGCCGATTACGGCATTGTTGGCGATGCGGCGGAAATACTGCCCCAGCTGATCGCAGCGGCCAAGAAGCTGAACGCGGAGCGCTGACCTCACCCCCGGCCCCTCGGACTTTACCCAGAGCGCAGCCGAAGGGAAGAAGAGGGGAGCTTGCACGAAATGCGCGGTACAGGAGTGGCTCCGTCCTGCTCGTAAGGTCCACGGACTTACCTTCACGGCCCCCTGCCGGACGATGGAGAAAGTCGCACTGCGCTTCCTGCGCATCACATACAGTCATACGCACGCAGGGGCCTACGCCCTGATCCTTACCGAGGCCAACGGCGACCGCCGCCTGCCCATCATCATCGGTGGTGTTGAAGCACAGGCCATTGCGATCCAGGTGGAGAACATCAAGCCTGCGCGCCCGCTCACGCACGACCTGTTCAAGAGCGTGGGCGACCAGCTGGGCGTTACGTTGAAGGAGGTCATCATCAACGACCTGGTGGAGGGGATCTTCCATGCCAAGCTGATCATGGAGCAGAACGGCAAGACCGCCGAAGTGGACGCGCGCAGCAGCGATGCCATCGCGTTGGCGCTGCGCTTCGATTGCCCGATCAATACCTACGAGTTCATCCTGAGCGCCGCGGGCCTGAAGGTGGACGAAGGCGAGGAAGCCGCCGAGGAAGGCAAGGAGGTGAAAAAGGAAAAGCGCGAGCGCAAAACGAAGTCCAATCCCAACCGCCCGATCACCGCGCAGAGCATCGAGGAATTGCAGGAGCAGCTCAAGGAAGCGCTGGCCAATGAGGACTACGAAGTGGCCAGCAAATTGCGCGACGAGATCAAGCGAAGGGAGACCACGAACTAGTTCCCGCATCCCCTGAATGAGAAAGGCGCCCTCGGGCGCCTTTCTCATTCAGAATGCAGCTCTCACTGATCATTCCGCAGCTTGCTGTTATGGATGCCGTAGACGAAGTAGATCACCAAGCCTACCAGGAGCCAACCGCCAAGCCGTGCCCAGTTCGTCCAGCCGAGACCATAGATCATGGCACCGCAGACAATGATGCCCAGGATCGGCACCAAGGGCACCATGGGCGTCCTGAACGCCCGCTGGACACCGGGATGTTTACGGCGCAGGATCCATACCCCGACGCACACCAAGATGAATGCGAACAAGGTGCCGATGCTCGTCATGTCGCCAACGATATCGCCCGGCACAAAGGCCGCGAACACCGCAGTGAGGAAGAAGATGATCATGTTGGCCTTGTACGGTGTACGGAACTTCGGATGCACTTCGGAGAAAACCCCGGGGATCAGTCCGTCGCGGCTCATGCTGTAAGCCACGCGGCTCTGCCCAAGCAACATCACGAGGATCACGGAAGAGAACCCGGCGAGGATAGCCACGGTCACCAATTTGCTCAACCATTCATAGCCATGCATGTAGTGGCTGATCGCCCATGATACCGAAGCCTCTTTGCCCTGTGTGCGGAAATCATCAACCGTTGCAATGCCGGTAAGGACATGCGCGAAGAGGATGTAGAGCACGGTACAAATGGCCAGTGAACCGAGGATGCCCCAAGGCATGCCGCGCTTCGGATCCTTCGCTTCCTGCGCTGCGGTGCTCACCGCGTCGAAACCGATGAAGGCGAAGAACACCACCCCCGCTGCTTGCAGAATGCCCATGATCCCACCGAAGGGATGTGTGACCCCAGCGGGATCGGTGTAGGTGGTAACCTCCGGTATGTAAGGCGTATGGTTGGCGGGGTTGATGAACTGCCAGCCGAAGATGATCACCAGCAGCACGATGGCCACCTTGGTGACCACGATGAGGCCGTTCAGCATGGCGCTCTCCTTCGTCCCGCGGATCAGCACCAGCGAAAGCAAAGCGAGGATCACCACCGCCGGAATGTTGATCATGCCCGTCGCGATCACAGCACCGCTCGCATCGTGCAGGGATTCGAACGGCGAATGGCACCACGCGTAGGGTATGTGGAAACCGAGGTACTCGAGGAACTTGTTCAGGTACTCGCTCCAGGCGATGGCCACGGTGGCGGCGCCGATCGCATACTCCAGCACGAGGTCCCAACCGATGATCCACGCCACGAACTCGCCCATGGTGGCATAGCTGTATGTGTATGCGCTCCCGGCAACGGGGATCATGCTCGCCAACTCGGCGTAGCAGAGCCCGGCCAGCGCACAACCGATGGCGGCCACGATGAAGCCCAGCGTGACCGAAGGGCCCGCGGAATTCGCAGCGGCCGCAGCGGTGCGCACGAACAAGCCTGCACCGATGATCGCACCGATCCCCAACGCCACCAGGTTCCACGTGGAGAGCGTACGCTTCAGTGAATGCTTGCCATCCTCACTATGGGCACCGGTGAGGTGCTCAATGGATTTCACCATGAAGATGCTCTTGCCCATGGGGGATCGGTTTGGAAGTGTGTTGTTGATGTTAGGCCGGAACGAAGGCTGTCATGGTGAGCCCGTCGAACCATGGCTTGGAGGCATCTGTGTGGCGGTTCGACTTGCTCACCGTGACAAGTTTTTGATCGTGCTGATCACAGCCATGACGATCGATACCGGTCAAGAATAGTCCTTGCGTTCCACCCTTGCAAGCAAGCAGCTACATTGGCCCTGTATCAACTGACCGCGCACTGCCACCTGTCACTGCCAATTCCTGATCTCCGCACATGGAAAGGTTCACCGGACTCATCGGCATTGCGCTGATCCTTGGCCTCGCATTCCTGGCGAGCAACAACCGCAAGCGCATCAACTACCGGTTGGTGTTGAGCGGTATCGGTTTGCAAGTGCTCATCGCGGTGCTGGTGTTGAAGGTGGGGCCCGTCACGGCGTTCTTCCAATGGCTGGGCAAAGGCATGGAGCACATCGAGGCGTTCAGTCGTAAAGGCGCGGCGTTCGTGTACGGAGGCCTCGTAGCACAAGTGCCCGACGGCACCATGGTGAACTACTACGGCGGTGGTTTCGTTTTCGCGTTCAACATCACCGCAACGATCATCCTGGTCTGTGTGCTGGTGGCGATCCTCTACCACTTCGGTGTGATGCAACGGTTGGTGGCCATCATCGCCAAGGGCATGAACTTCATCATGCGCGTAAGCGGCGCCGAAGCATTGAGCAACGTTGCGAGCGCCTTTGTCGGACAGGTCGAGGCCCAGGTGATGATCCGCCCCTACCTGCCCACCATGACGAAAAGCGAACTGCTCGCGAGCATGAGTGGAAGCCTGGCCTGCATAGCCGGTGGCATCCTGATCGTGTACGCCAACATGGGCAGGGCAGCGGGCATGGACCTGGCGCCGTTCCTGATCACGGCCAGTTTGATGGCCGCGCCCGGTGCATTGGTGATCAGCAAGATCGTATGGCCCGAGACCGAGCAGAGCCAGACCATGGGCAACGTGAAACTGGAGGTGAAGAGCAGTTACATCAACGTGGTGGATGCCATCGGCCATGGGGCCGGCGATGGTTTCAAGATCGCCATGAACGTGATCGCCATGCTCATCGGCTTCATCGCGCTCATTGCACTCATCGATGGCGTGCTCGGTTGGGCCGGGCACCTGTTCGACCCCAACTTCCACCTCAGCCTCAATTGGGTCTTCGGGAAGATCTTCACTCCGTTCGCTTGGGCCATGGGTGTGCCGGGCGCTGATGTCCAGAACGTGGCAACGCTGCTCGGGCAGAAGATCACCATCAACGAATTCGTAGCGTTCAAGAACATGACCGATGGCGCCCTGGCGAACCCACCGGCCAGCGGCGTGGCGTTGCTGACCGAAAAGGGCAAGTTGATCGTCACCTTCGCCATCTGCGGCTTCGCCAACTTCAGCAGTGTGGGCATGCAGATCGGTGGCATCGGGGCTCTGGCGCCCGAGCGCCGCGCGGATCTGGCCAAGCTGGGCTTGCGCGCACTGTTCTGCGGGACGCTCGCGAGCTACCTCAGCGCGACGATCGCCGGGATCCTGATGTGATCGTGCAATACCGGCCGCTTCCACGGAATTGTTAGAAGTGTGCTGTTCGCACTGAGTTCCCGATACCGGGAACACGCGCTGCACGCGGCCCTACCCTTGCTCCGTGAACGGCGAAAAGACCACCGCGGTGGAGCGCAGTGTTGCACGCAAGATCGGCGGCGCCATTACGCGGCTGTTCATGTGGCTCAGCGGGCTGCTGCCCAAGCGCTTCAAGCAGATCACCATGCTCGCGTTGCCGTACCAGGTGGCGGCGGTGATCACGGTGTTCATCGCCATCGGCTACACCATCCTCTTCAACTACGCCGAAAAGATCCAGCTCTTCATGCTGGGGCTGCACCCGGATTGGATCTTCATCACCGCACCGGTCTGCTTCCTCGCTTCGTGGTGGATGGTGCGCACCTTCGCCCCGTTCGCAGGTGGTAGCGGCATACCCCAATTGATCGCGGCGGTCGAGATCGCCGATGAAGGTCCGCGCGATCGCAGTTGGCGTTTCCTGAACCCGAGGATCATACTGGTGAAGATCGCCAGCAGCCTGGCCATGGCTTTGGGCGGTGGCGCGGTGGGCCGCGAAGGACCCACCCTGCAAATAGCCGGCAGCGTGTTCCGCGCGGTGCACCAGTACCTGCCATCGTTCTGGCCCAAGATCCAACGCCGCATGATGATCGTTGCGGGGGGAGCAGCGGGCTTGAGCGCGGCCTTCAACACGCCGTTGGGCGGGATCGTTTTTGTGATCGAGGAACTCACCAAAACACACATCGCACAGTTCCGCACGGCTGTCTTCGCCAGCGTGATCATTGCGGGCATGACCGCGCAGGCCTTGCTCGGCTCCTACTTCGGCGGCGAACTGCTGTACCCGAAGTTGGGCATCGTGGGCGGCTCGTTCATGTACAAAGTGCTGCTGATCTCGCTGCCCTGCGGCCTGCTCGGCGCCATCTTCTGCAAGGTGCTGCTGGCCACCGACAAATTCAGGCGAGGACTGAAGAAGCGCTGGGCGCAGATCGCCATGGCCGTGGGCTGCGCGTTGGCCTTTGCCACCTGCGTGCACTTCCTCGGCCAGCGAGCACTGGGCAGCGGTGGGCACTTCATGGCGGGTTATCTCTTCAGTGCCGACCAGCCGGACCCAAGTTGGAAGGACGTGGTCGCGCGCATCCTCGGTCCGCTGTTCACCGCTTCGGCGGGTGGTGCCGGGGGCATCTTCGGCCCCAGCCTGGCCAGCGGTGCCGCCATCGGTGGCTGGGTGGCGCAATGGTTCGAGCCAAGTCGCGGCGAATTCAACGTACTGGTACTGTGCGGCATGACGGCCTTCCTCACCGGCACCTCGCGCTCGCCCTTCACCTGCGCCATACTGGTGCTCGAGATGACCGACCGCCACAGCATCATCCTGCAACTCATGTACGCGGCCATGGTGGCCTTCCTCATCAGCCAGACCATCGACAAGCGCGGTTACTACGAGCGCATGAAGCACCGCCTCCTGAACACCCTGCCCGAATGGAAGGGTTGGCGGCACGCACCCACCGAGACCGACGATCAGAGCGTGCCGGGCTTGGGGTAGTTTCGCGGCGTGAAACAGTACCACGACCTGCTCCACCACATCCTGGACAACGGTGTGCGCAAGAGCGACCGCACGGGCACGGGCACGATCAGTTGCTTCGGCTACCAGATGCGCTTCGACCTGGTGGAAGGATTTCCCCTGCTCACCACCAAGAAGCTGCACACCAAGAGCATCATCCACGAACTGCTCTGGTTCCTGCAAGGCGACACCAACATCGCTTACCTGAAGGAGAACGGCGTGCGCATCTGGGACGAGTGGGCGGACGCTGATGGCAACCTAGGACCGGTGTACGGCAAGCAATGGCGCAGTTGGGCCACACCCGACGGCCGCACCATCGATCAGATCACCGATGTGGTGAACATGATCAAGAAGAACCCGGACAGCCGGCGCTTGATCGTGAGCGCGTGGAACCCCGCCGACGTGCCGAACATGGCGTTGCCACCCTGCCACTGCCTCTTCCAGTTCTTCGTCGCTGATGGGAAGCTCAGCTGTCAACTCTACCAGCGCAGTGCCGACACCTTTCTCGGCGTTCCGTTCAACATTGCGAGCTATGCTCTGCTGACCATGATGATGGCACAAGTCTGCGGACTGAAGCCCGGCGAATTCGTGCACACCTTCGGCGATGTGCATCTGTACAACGATCACTTGGAACAGGCGCGCTTGCAGCTCACACGCGAATGCCGCCCATTGCCGATCATGGAGATCGATCCATCGGTCAAGGACCTGTTCGGGTTCCGCTTCGAGCACTTCACATTGACGAACTACGATCCGCATCCGCACATCAAAGCATCGGTGAGCGTATGATCGTTTCGGCGATCGCGGCAGTGTCTGAGAACGGCATCATCGGCCGCAAGGGCGATCTGCCCTGGCACCTGCCCGATGACATGAAATTCTTCCAGCGCACCACCTTGGGTCACCATGTGATCACCGGGCGCAAGAACTGGGAAACCATCCCCATGAAGTACCGGCCCTTGAAGGGGCGCTCGAACATCGTGGTGACACGGGACGCGCACTACAAAGCACCGGGCGCCGTTGTGGTGACGAGCATTGCTGAGGCACTTGCGCTGGCAAAGCACGAAGGCGAAATGGAGGCCTTCATCATCGGGGGTGGGGAGATCTACAAAGCAGCGAT
This sequence comes from Flavobacteriales bacterium, assembly GCA_049289815.1. Taxonomy (GTDB): domain Bacteria; phylum Bacteroidota; class Bacteroidia; order Flavobacteriales_F; family PHOS-HE28; genus PHOS-HE28. The sequence continues at coordinate 1,254 of JBATMK010000105.1, read as the reverse complement.
GGAAGCCGGGCTGGTTGATCGGTTGTACATCACCCGCGTCCACGCCATGATCGAGGGCGATACACACTTCCCGGACATCATGGCCAACGACTGGAAAGAAGTGTGGCGCGAAGAGCACGCGGCCGATGGGCGGCATGCGCATGCCTTCACGTTCGTGCAGCTGGAACGCCGGCCGGATCGATCCGGGGCCCATTCATCGTGAGCGTGAAACCCATGAAAGGCAATTGAACAGGGCCCCGTTGCGTTCCTCACCAGCACGACTTTCCTGCAGGCTCCTGATCCCGATCAAACCTTCCACACCCTGCCCTCGTCAGAAGGCCACAACCAGCAAGACACACATGAAGACCGCACAACAGTTCGCGTGCATCGCCTTGGCCGCCCTTAGCCTGGCTGCCTGCCGCAAGGACAAGGACGAGCCAATGAACAATGAATACACCAGCGCCGTGGACAACTCCCTTGGCGAGGCCCTGTTCAATGATGTGCTGCAACAAGCCGATGATGCCGCCAAGGATGGCGGCCTGCGCGCCAGCCTCGATGCCTGCGTGGACACCGTGATCATCGACACGAACGTGATGCCCCACACCTTGCTCATCGACTTCGGCAGTACCAACTGCGTGGGCACCGATGGCCGCAGCCGCCGAGGCAGCATCCTGGTAACCTTTACCGGTGCATACCGGGAGCAAGGCACGGTGATCACGATCACACCACAGGATTACTATGTGAACGATTACCATGTGCAAGGCACCAAAACGGTGACCAACATGGGCTTGGACCAGGACGGCCATACCTACTTCAACGTAACCGTGGCTGGCACGATCACCGGGCCTGACAACAGTTGGACGAGCACCCACAACGCGACGCGCGTGCGCACTTGGCTCGAAGGCGAGGATACCGGGAACCCGTTCGATGATGTGTACTTGATCAACGGCAGCGGTAATGGTGTGAACCGCAATGGCCTCCCCTACACATTGGCGATCACGCAGGCGTTGCGCATTGAGATCGGTTGCCCGTACATCGTCAGCGGAACCATCGCCATCACACCACAGGACCTTGCCGTGCGCACGGTGGATTTCGGCAACGGGGGTTGCGACGATGACATGAGCGTGACCATCAACGGCAACACGTACTACTTCACGGGCCAGTAAGCCTTCAGGACCTTGCAGCCCCGTCACGACATGTCGTGACGGGGCTGCTCATTTACAGGTCCAACCGTTCCATCACAGCGGCTACCGTTCATCCCGACCAGTACGGGGT
>JBATMK010000104.1:0-6869 GCA_049289815.1 Flavobacteriales bacterium | reverse complement strand
TGCACACCGTGGATCTTCACGCTGGGCAGCACCTGGCGCAGCACATCGTTCAACGTGTCGCCTTTGCCCAGTTGCACGCGGCTCACGCTCAGTTGCTCGTTCTCAACGGTATCCACCAACGTACCCACGAAGCTGAGAGCGTTGGCGAAGGCCACGCGGGTTCCTTCGTACTCGATGCGGTAGGTGTTGGTTGCGTACTGCCTGCGAAGCGCGCGCACTTCGCCGTCGAGCACCTTGCGGCTCTTATCGATGAGGGCGATGTGATCGCACAGTTGCTCCACGCTGCCCATGTTGTGGGTGCTGAGCATCACGGTGGCCCCCTCGTTCCGCAACCGCAGGATCTCGGTGCGGATCAACTCGGCATTGATGGGATCGAAGCCGCTGAAGGGCTCATCGAGGATCAGCAGTTTGGGTTGGTGCAGCACCGTCGTGATGAACTGCACCTTCTGCGCCATGCCCTTGCTCAACTCTTCCACCTTCTTGTTCCACCACGCGCTGATCTCCCAGCGATCGAACCATTCCTTCAAGCGTTTCGTTGCTTCCTTCTTGGGCAGCCCCTTGAGCTGAGCGAGGTACAGCGCCTGCTCGCCCACCTTCATCTTCTTGTACAGGCCGCGTTCTTCGGGCAAGTAGCCGAGCTGCGCCACAGTGGCGTCGGTCATGGGCTGGCCGTTCAATCGAACCACGCCTTCGTCCGGTCCGGTGATGCGGGTGATGATGCGGATGAGCGTGGTCTTGCCCGCCCCGTTGGGCCCGAGCAAGCCGAACACTTTGCCCGCTGGCACTTCCAGGCTCACGCCGCTCAAAGCCACATGATCGCCGAAGCGCTTTACGATGTTCTCGACTTCCAACATATTGTTCGCCGCTGCTGTGGGCGTGGGGGCTCGGCGAATGTAGCGGCGCGGTCCCGTGGGTTGTGCGCGCGTTGATGAGTGGCAAGGATATCGGATGGGCGAACCACCGGCACCGTTCAGAAGCGCAACAGGTAGTTCGTCTTCACCACGGTTGCCTGACGTTCCGGCCGCAGGAAGTCCAGCGTCAAAACCTGTACGGGATAGGCCGGGAAGGTCCATTCCTGTAAGGCAGGATGACCTGCACGCAGGAGCGCATCCCGGCCTTCGCTGTCGCAGTAGATGTAGAGTCCGGGCCGGATGGCGGCATTCGCTTCGCGGACATCGCGCAACCAAGGCACGCTGTATCCGGCGTGGAAGTCGAGTGCCCGGCTCAAGGTGGCGAGGTTCATCAGGTCGGCTTGTGGGATCCCCAGTTCCCGCACCTTGTTGCCGACTTCACTGCCCGCTTGGTACTTGAGCAGTGAAGGGTAGATCTGCCCGTTGAGCAGCAATGCTGCACTAATGGCCACGATCTGCGTGGGCCAGAACCCGCGCGCCCAGTCGCTGCTTCTGGCATAGGCGATCGCTGCAGGAACAACGGACGCCACCAGCACGAAGGCCCACACCGGCAACGTAGCTGGCAAGCTCACGAACGCCAGCCACAAAGCCAATGCGCCAATGAGCGCAGCCACCGCGAGCTGCACCAAAGCAAGCAGGCGTGCATGCGCTGTGGTAAGTGCCCGCGCGACCACCACCGCCACCAGCGGCATGATCACGAACAAGTAGTGCGGTAGTTTGTAATGTGAGAAGCTCAGCGCGATCACGGTCAGTACCACGCCGCAGATCGAGGCATACTCGCGCAAGGCGCGCTTTCGACGAAAGATGCCCAGGAGACCGGTGACCAGACCGAACAGCGCGAAGAGCGTCCATGGCAACGCAACCCAGAGAAAGGTGTGCAGGAAGAAAAGCCCGGAGCTGTCATCGCGCCAGCGGTTGCTGCCGGTGATGCGTCCGAAGCTTTGCTCCCAGAAGTAGAACGAGATCCCATGCGCGCCATGCTGCCGGTAGAGGCCGAAGCACATCGGCAACAGCAGCAGCCCGACGCTCAGCGGAACGAGCAGTAGCCGCGCATCGCGTAGCGCACGCCATTGGCCTGTGATCGCGACATGTCCACCGAGGGCGAGTGCCGGTACGGCCAGGCCGATCGGTCCTTTGGCCAACATGGCCAGCGCAATAAAGACCGCGGCGAGCAGAAGGTGAAGTGTGCGCCGGTCCTTTAACCACGCCATACCGGCCCAGATCGCTAGAATGACATTGCTGGTGAGGAGGGTATCGCAACGCACATCGTTGGTCATTTGCAACATGGCCACGGAGCTACCGTACACCAACGCGGCGGTGTGCGCGGTACGGGTATCGTAGTGTAGACGGGTGAACTTGAAGACACCCCAACAGCCGGCGAGGGCGAAGAGGATGCTCGGCAGTTTATAGGCCCATGGCAGCACACCGAAGAGCTTCACCGAAGCCGCGCTCAGCCAGAACAGCAAGGGGGGTTTGTCGAGGTAAGGGAGATCGCGATCGAAGAGCTGCAACCAATGTCCATCGCGCGCCATTTGCGCGCTCATGCTGGCGTACTGAGCAGCGTCCACGTCCATGACCGGCACGCAGGCCCCCAACGCGTATGTGACGAGCAGGGCCGACCAGGCTATCAGGACATGTCTACGGTCCATGGGCCAAAAACGCGCTTAGGCCCGCACCGTGTTCACGGCTTGATGATCATCCCGCCTTCCGGCACTTCATTCCTCTTTTTCCGGCCGCTCAGGAATCTCCATACCGCAGCGCCGCCGGCGGCAATGGCGATGAGAATGATCTTGATGAACTTCCCGAAGAAGGCGAACAGTCCCACTTTCGCCAGCACCTTGCCGGCCACGAGCCCGCCAACCGTAAGCGCCGCTACTTGATCGGTGTTGTCGTCGAACTGATCATAGCGGAACCCGTCGTTGAACTGAGCCATGGCCAATACGCCGGGGATGTTGGCTTTCACGTTCTCCAATTCTTCCATAGTACTCACTGCATTCAACTGCAGCACTCCTTTGCGGCCCAGCACACGCACGTTGTAGTTAAGGGTGTTCACCTCGGCGCTATCCCCGAATTGCAGCTCCTTGGCCCAGTGCAGCACCTTCTTGTCCTTGTCGTAGAACGGGGGTGCCGCCCAACCGATGGTGTACACCGGGGGGAAATCCCTCAAGGCCCGTTGCTGGTTGTCCGTGGCATCCTCTTTCTTGAATTCGGACATCATCTCATCATAATCGATGTCGTCGGCATCGTCGTCCTCAACAAATCCCATTTCCTCATAGGAGACCACGAAGGCGAAACCACCCTCGCTCAAAACCCCGTCGCTTTCCGGGAAGATCATCCCAAGGGTACCCCCCGCATCCGGATTGCCCCAGTGATCCACCAGCACCCGTGCGCTCTGCTCAGCGTCCAGGAACTTGAACCCGGAAGGGATGTTCAACGTGGCCACGCCGTTGTCCAATTTCACCTCGCCGGTCTGCCAGGTGAAGCTGTTCTCCACACTGTCCACATAGGCCATGGACGCCTCCATGTTATCATCGAGGGTAAGTGTGTCCGCGGCGGCGGTCAATGAATCCTCGATCGAGGGTGCATCAGCTGCAAAGGCGAACGGAATGGCCAGGACAACGGTAGGTATCAGGCTCATAGGATTCGGATGAGCGACGAATGTAGAGGGTGCCATGCGCATGCTCCAACCAACCTGCACCGCGACTGCCGAACCCGGATCGAAAAGACAAAGCCCCCCTGACCTGTCAGAGGGGCTCTATCGGTGTTCTGAAAGTTGGTCACTTCGACCACTCGTCGATCTTGGCCTGGTTCAGTTTCACGTAGGCTTGGTCTTTTTCGGCTTCCGCCATGACCATGCTCTCCTTGGCCGTAGCGATCGCTTCGCTCTTGAGGCCATTCGCGGCGTAGCACAGTGCAAGTGTGTGTTTCATCCAATATTTCTGCTCCATGGAATCGGCCTTTTTGGCCCAATCCAAAGCCTGCTTCGGGTCAACGCCACGATCCAGGTAGAAACGAGCACTGCGGCTGTATGTGTTGGCTTTGACATCCGTGCCGTTCACGGCTTCCTTGATATTGGCCATTGCCTTTTCCATGGCGTCGGCGTGGATCTCGATCGCTACCAGCGTTTTCTCCCAGCGGAGTTCCAATCGGGCCTTATCATCCTTCACGGCCTCCAAACCGATCGTGAAGGTTTCCGTGAAGCACTCCGTCGCGGCCGGTTGCGCCTTAATGGTCGCCACGTTCTTCGCGGCGTCGTAGCCATCGGTGCCACGCAAGGCGGTGTCGCTGTTCAGCATGACCTGCCAGGCGCCTTCACTCGGAACGGTGAACACAGCATACTTGCCAGGGGGCACCGTGGTGCCCTCGATGACGACCGGTCCATCGAAACTGATCTTCGTGCATGCATTGGCACCCGTACGCCAGAGCGCGTTGAAGGGCACAACATCACCGAACACCATTCGGCCTTTCGCACTGGGGCGGCTGTACTCGACTTTCACGTTCGTGAGGCCGACGACCTGCTCCACCTTGCCCAATGGGCTGGGCGCAGGCAGGTCTTGGGCGGAAGCGGGAACAGATGCGCCGATGAGCAGCGCAGGGAGCAACATTCGTTTCATGATCGGTTTTTTTGAAGGGGCGTGAAGGTAGGGCGCGAAAGCGCCATGGCCCGGGGAGGAGACCATTCCCTATCGGATCCGGGTCGGGAACTCGACGGCCAAGTGCCGTCCCGTCCTAAGCGACCTTCAGCTGGCTCAAACGGCTACGCTCATACTTCTCACGCGCATAGCTGAGCGTGATGCGCAGATCTGCCGGGCGCTCTGCGGCACCGGGCATCTCGAACATGGCATCGGTCATGATGGCCTCGCAAATGGAACGTAGCCCGCGTGCACCAAGCCGGTACTCAATTGCTTTCTCCACGATGAAGTCCAGTACTTTCTTGTCGAAAGTGAGCTTCACCTTGTCCATGTCGAAGAGTTTCACGTACTGCTTCACCAGCGCGTTCTTCGGCTCGGTGAGGATGCGGCGCAGGCTCTCGCGGTCCAACGGGTCGAGGTAGCTGAGCACGGGGAACCGTCCGATCAATTCGGGAATGAGGCCGTAGGTCCGCAGATCCTGCGGGCTTACATACTGAAGCAGGTGATCGTCCTCGATGCGAGCACTTTCCTTGCTGGCTTGGTAACCTACTGCGCTGCTCTTCACTCGGCGGGCGATCATCTTCTGGATCCCATCGAACGCCCCGCCGCAGATGAACAGGATGTTCTTCGTGTCCACCTGGATGAGCTTCTGCTCCGGGTGTTTGCGTCCGCCTTGGGGGGGAACGCTCACGGTGCTGCCTTCCAAAAGCTTCAGCAAGGCCTGTTGCACCCCTTCACCGCTCACATCGCGGGTGATGCTCGGCGTGTCGCTCTTGCGGCTGATCTTGTCGATCTCGTCTATGAAGACGATCCCGCGCTCAGCCTTGCTGACATCGAAATCGGCCGCTTGGAGAAGTCGGCTCAGGATGCTCTCCACGTCTTCACCCACATAGCCGGCTTCGGTGAGCACAGTGGCATCGGCAATGGCGAAGGGCACATTGAGCATACGGGCGATCGATTTCGCCAGCAGCGTTTTTCCCGTGCCGGTCTCACCAACCAGGATGATGTTGCTTTTCTCGATCTCCACGTCGTCCGTGGTGGAGAGGGGTTTCTGCAACAGGCGCTTGTAGTGGTTGTATACGGCTACGCTCAGCACCTTCTTCGCCTCGTCCTGGCCGATCACATACTCGTCCAGGAATTTCTTGATGTCCGCAGGTTTCTGCAGGATCATGTTCCCCTGGATGTCGGCGCGCTTGCGCTGGCTGAGCTCCTCGGTAATGATGTTCTGCGCCTGGCTGATGCAGCTATCGCAGATATGGCCCGTGATGCCCGCGATGAGCACGTTGGTGTCCTGCTTGTCTCGACCGCAGAACGAACACTTCACTTCCTTTTTGTCCATGGGGATCGGCTTACGGGCCTCCTTTCAAAAGGCGCGGCAAGATACAGCGATGCCCGACCGGCAGTCCAGTCGGGCCTCAAGTGGTCACTCACGTTCAGGTCGTTGGATCCCAAGAAGACCTTGACATCCGGCAGCCGATGAGCTTTCAAATACTGGTCGGGCCCCAACAATGGGCGGAACATCCGTCGCTCTATTTCGGGTTGCGCACCAGCAACTCGTCGATCATGCCATAGGCCTTCGCTTCTTCACTGGTCATCCAGTAATCGCGGTCGCCGTCCTTCTCCACGCGTTCGAAGGCCTGCCCGCTGTGGCTGCTGATGATCTCGTACAGCTCTTTTTTCAGCTTCAACACTTCGCGTATGGTGATCTCCATATCGGTGGCTTGGCCCTCGGCTCCACCCATCGGTTGGTGGATCATCACGCGGCTATGTTTCAATGCGCTACGCTTGCCTTTGGCGCCTGCGCAGAGTAGAACAGCACCCATGCTCGCCGCCATGCCCGTGCAGATGGTGGCTACATCGGGAGCGATGTACTGCATGGTGTCATAGATGCCCAGTCCGGCATAGACCCCACCGCCGGGGCTGTTCAGGTAGATCTGGATGTCCTTCTTCGGGTCCACGCTTTCCAGGAACAGCAGCTGCGCCTGGATGATGTTGGCCACCTGGTCGTTGATCGCGGTACCGAGGAAGATGATCCGGTCCATCATCAACCGGCTGAACACGTCCATCTGCGCCACGTTCAACTGGCGTTCCTCGATGATGTACGGGGTCATCGAGGAGGTGATCGCCGCCGTGCTGTAGCTGTGCAGCGTGGTACTGCTGATCCCACGGTGCTTCACCGCGTACTTCTGGAATTCGTCCTTGGGGAACATGCGGATCGGTTTGTCGGTGGGTTGGTCTAGCGTGATTTCACGAGCACTTCGTCGATAAGGCCGTATGCCTTGGCTTCGGTGGAGGTCATCCAGCAATCGCGGTCGCTGTCCTTCTC
>JBATMK010000103.1:0-32409 GCA_049289815.1 Flavobacteriales bacterium | reverse complement strand
CGGCACGCCGCTGTACGCCGGTCCGTGCGATCGGATCTCCCACACCAGCTTCATGTCACGGCGACCCATCCAAGAGCGGGCGTATTGTGCGAGCCCCCAGTCGCATGTACCGGCGAAGGTGCCATTGCTGCTCTGCACCGGTGTGGTGAGGTTGGGGCGGTATTGGCGGGTGCGTTTGCTGTTGCTGAAACCACCGTTCCCATAGAACAAGTAGGCACGGCCGCGATCGGGCGCAATGAAAGGTCCATTCCAGCTTGCTGCGCCCACGACCACATCGGCATACCCATCGCCGCTTTGTGAACCGCTGGTGGAAACCGACGTCCCCAAAGCTTCCCCGGCCTGCGCTCCGAGGACAACCCATGAGGCCGTGACCGGAAGTCCTGTTGATGAACCATGATAGACCAATGCCCGGCCGTTGCTCCAACCTGGTGCGCCGATGACCACATCGCCGTATCCATCACCGTTCACATCGCCCGCCTTGGACACGCTGGCACCCATGCGCGCGCCGGAGGCATTGCTTTCGGCGGTCCAGTTCGGTGCCGCCGGAAGCCCTGTGATCGGCTGCCCGTGGTACACGTAAGCCCGGCCTTCGTCGGTACTGCCGTTGTCGTATTGATCCGCACCGATGATCACTTCGCTGTACCCATCACCGTTCACGTCACCGGCCATGGCAACGCTGTAACCGAAACGCGCGGCGGCCTGGTCGCTCTCCGCGGTCCATGACGCCACGGTGCCGATCCCGGTGGAAGAACCCTTGAAGAGGAAGGCGCGTCCTTCGCCTGCCTGGCCGTTGCTGTACCCGTCCGCCCCGATGATCACATCGCCATAACCATCGCCGGTCACATCGCCGCCGCCAGCCACGCTGCGCCCGAAGGTTGCCCCGGCCTGGTTGCTTTCCACCAAGCGATCAACGCTCGCATTGAGGCCCGCGGCGGATCCATGGTGGATGAACGCGGCACCTTCTCCGGCCTCGCCGTTGGAATACCCTATTGCGCCGGAGATCACATCGCTATAACCGTCGCCGTTCACATCACCGGCGGAGGCCACGCTCGTTCCGAGGGCTGCTCCTGCTTGGTTGCTTTCAGCGATCCAGTTGGCCGTGAGCGGTAACGGTACAAGTGTCGATGAGCCATAGTATCCGAAGACGCCCCCTTCGTTGGTCTCACCGTTGTCGTACAAGTTGGCGCCGATCACCACATCGCTGTAGCTGTCGCCGTTCACATCGCCGGCGGTGGATACGCTGTAACCGAACTGTGCACCGGCCTGGTCGATCTCTTCCGTCCAACTCGCCGTAACACCCAGGCCACCGACCGAACCCGAATACAGATACGCGCGCCCTTCGTCGGCTTGCCCGTTGTCGTAGAACGGGGCGCCCATCAGCACGTCGCTGTATCCATCGGCGTTCACATCGCCTGCGGCCGAAACGCTCCAGCCCAGTTGGGCGTTGTCCTGCCCACCATCCCTGGTGTTGAGCAAGCTGGTGCTCAATCCCTGTGCTGATCCGTGGTAGACATACGTCGCACCTTCGTCCACGCTCGGGTTGTCCAAACCACGAGCGCCAACGATCACATCGCTGTAACCATCGCCGTTCACGTCGCCTGCAGCGGAACCTGAGCACCCGTAGAACGCGCTCGCCTGTGTGCCGTTCGTTGTCCATGAAGGAGTGGAGAACAGCCCGGCCGACCCGCCAGCGTAGAGGTACGCAGCCCCTTGATCCGTGAATGCGCCATCCTGTGCCGGCGCACCGATGAGCACATCGGCATATCCGTCGCCGTTGATGTCGCCGGCACCGGACACTGTCGCACCGAAATTGGAGTTGGCCAGGTTGATCTCCTTGGTCCACGCCGGTGTGGCGGCCAAGCCTGAAGAGCCTCCATGGAAACATAGAGCTTGTCCTTCCTGCACCTCCGGGTTCGAGGTGATGGCCGTTCCCACGATGATGTCCCCATAACCGTCGCCGTTCACATCGCCGGCGAACGAAACGCTGCTGCCGGTGTTGGCATTGGCAACATTGGGCTCGTAGGTCCAGTTGGGTGATGCCGGAATACCACCTGTGATCCCGGACCCGGCAGTTCCATAGTAGGCCACGATACGACCTTCGTCGGTCTGTCCGCCGTCCCAAAAGATCTGGCTCATCACGATATCGCTTATGCCGTCGGCGTTCACATCTCCCGCGCAGGAAACGCTCAGCCCCAGGCGCCCGTCGATCTGCGTTCCGGTGAGCGTACGCACCGCAGGGGTGAACAGTCCCGAGGCGCCGCCACCGTGGAACACGTACACGACGCCGCGGCTGGAACTTGCCCACGGTGCGCCGATCACCACATCGCTGAACCCATCGTCGTTCACGTCGCCGGCACAGGCTACGTTCCAGAAGACCAGGCCATAGGAGAGGCTGATGGTTTGGGCCGAGGCACTGGCAACGATCCCGCTGCCCGAACCGAAGTAGATGAACAGGCGGCCTGTAGTGATACTGGTCCCTTCTTCCACCACCGCCACATCGCTGAAGCCATCAGCGTTCACATCGCCTGCCGTGGACACATCGAAACCGAAGGCGACATCCGCCACATTCTGTTCACGCGTAGCACTGGCAGCGACGCTCAAGCCGGTGGCGGAACCGTGGTACACGAAGATCCTGCCTTCGTTGTTCTGCCCGCCATCATAGAAGACCGCACCAACGACCACATCACTGTACCCGTCGCCGTTCACATCACCGGCAGTGGCGACGCTCCACCCGAACTGCGCGCCGGCCTGGTTGCTTTCCGCGCTCCAGTTCGCCGTGGCGGAAAGCGGATCGATGGTGATGGGATACTGGGCATCTTCTTCATTAACGGCAAGGACGATCCCATCCTCTTTGACCGAAGCGGTCGCTTCAAGGGTATCTCCGTTCGCATCCCAAGCGAGCAGGTCCTTGTACCACACTCGCGCGATCTGCTCGCCGTTCGTGGCATCGGTTGAAGTGAAGAGGATGGCACCGTTGCCCTTATCATGTGCCACGGGTCCGCCGGAAAAGCGCATGCGGACTTCCAACCGGCCCGTGCCTTCCGGCCTGCGGTCCACCGTGAAGTTCTGCCGCATTCCTTGCTCATCGTTCAGGTAATCGACCTTGAAAGCACCATGGTCCATCACCAACGTATTCTCCGAGAGGCTGATCGCTGGGTCGGTCATGGGTTGGAACTGTTCCACGTCCTTTCCGATGCCCTCTATGCGCAGATCCACATGCCAATCGCCTTCACCGGTGCGCGGCTTCAACTGGAACCCATCCGGCCAATAGGTGATGCGCAGGTTCTGGGCGCGGTTGGGACTTTGAAGGGCAGCAACCTGCTCCTGGTATTGGATATGGTACTCGGAAGCGAGGATGGAACGCTGGACCTGCGTGGTCCAATCGGGCGGTATGATCCCGTCCCGCGTCTCAACCTTGGTGAACGCAGCAGCGAGACCCGCATCTGGACGTCGGAACGAGAAAGAAGGTGCGGAGGGCAATCCGCCTTCGTCGAGAACCGGTCCTGATGCCTGCCCGGCCGGATGCACGTGCAACTCCCTGCTATTCTCACCCCCCGATGGCCCCCCGCAGCCAATGAACTGGATGGCAGTACCCCACAGCAAGGCACGCATCCAGAACCGATCCCCTGATGGGGTGAGAGGGAGAGTTTCGATCGGGATCCTCATGACTACGCCGCGCACCTTCGGCAACAACGGCGCAAGTTGGGTATACCCTTCCGGTGAGAAAATACCCATAAAGGGGTAATTGGCAGGCCGCACTGGTGCTGGAGGGGACAAGTCTGGAAGATAAGGTAGGCGGCGCTGTGGATAGCCGCCGGACCCCGTGTTGCCTCAGGGCACCACCTCGGCCATCCGCGCTTCCACCTGGTCGGCCAATGCCTGGCAGCAGAATTTCAGCTTGCGCACCTTCACGCTGGATTGGAAGATCGCGCACACCTCAATGCTCGGCTGCCCCTCGGGATGCTCAACGCACACGAAAGGCCCGGCCTGCTCGTAACGTTCAGCCAGCAGCCGTGCATTGTCGTTGGTGCGCGTGATCGTTTCGAGGAAGTCGGGGTTCACCGCGCGGTCCATGCCGATGAGCTTCAACTTGATGGTGACGATCGGCATGCGTGAACAGGATCAGGGGCGGACAAGGTAGGTTGTCATCCTAGCAACCGCTACTACTCCTCCACGGCCACCAAGGGACCGGTATCGTGTTTCACCGGTGGGAATGTGCGCAGGTAGTTCCAGTTCGCCTTCAGGTCATCGTCACTGAACTTCGCGAAGTTGGCCCAAGGCATCGGGCTGTCCTTGAACGTTGAGCCCGCGCGGAAGCGCGCCGGGAAGGTGTTGAAGTCCCACGCCCGCAGATGGCCGGTCTCCGGATCGGTGGAGAGGTTCGGGGTATTGAAGAACGTACCGGGCGAATTGCCTTCCATGCCCTCCCAACCCGCGAAGCGCGGACCGATGAACGCCCCCGTCATCAGTTCGCGCTCCTCCAACCTCGCCACATCATCCGTGGCTGTTGCTATCGGAGCAGAGGCGCCGGACCACCGGTCGGGATTTCCGGTGGTCGGCAGCGGATCGCAGCACTCCTTCTGGCAAGAACTATTGGAACCGTGGTCACATGAACGATCAACGCTTCAGGATCATCCGGGCGGATCGTTGCTCCTGGCCTTGCGTTCGCAGCGATAGCAAGTACAAGCCTTCGCGCAGCGTTGAAGGCAGCTCCAAGGTGATGACCGCCGGCAACGCCGCTGCTTCTTGTACAAGCGCGATGCTGCCCTTGGCGTCGGTGATCCCGATCGTTCCGCCCAGCCCTACGAGTGCCGTGGGGACCACAACATGCACCACTCCACTGGCAGGCTGGGGATACACCGCGAGATCCCCTGCATGCTCTTCCGGAAGGCTCGCGGGCGGCGCTCCGCCGGACCGGCCCCACAGTTCGTGCAGTTCTTCACGGATGCGTGCGTTCTCTTCTTTCAGCTCCTTGTTGGCCTCATGCAATTCCTGCACGGCCTTCACCAGTGGCACCACGAACTGCGCATATGCCAGCCCGTAGTTGTCCTGCGCGTTCTCCGGCACATGCACCGCATCGAAGGCCGTGAAGCCGGTGGTGCCGATGGACTTCTCCACTTCCTGCGCGAGGAAGCCGACGGTGCGTTGCGTGGACTGCGCAGCGAGTTCGCTTTCCCGCCCTTCAACTTCCTCGTTGACATGCTTGGCGAATGCCAGGCGATCGAAGGCGTATGAGACAGGTCGCAGCTGAAGGATGAAGTCCAGTCCTTTCACATCCTCCTGCACCTGGCGCTTGAAGCGCGCATCCGAAGGGTTGGTGTACGGTACCTGCCCTTCCACCACCGTAACGGATGAATTGCCCAAGCGCACTTTGTTGCTGGCGTTCACGCTGGCGGTATACCCCAACGCCGTGGCATTGGTGAGCCCACTGCTGGAAACGTTCGAAGAGCGGCCTATACCCGTATTGTTGCTGCCGGTGGTATTGCTGGAGAGGGCGTAGTATCCGCAACCCGTATTGCCCGAACCCGTGGTGCTGAGGCGCAAGGATTTGTAACCGGTAGCGGTGTTGTTGATGCCGGTGGTGTTGGTGCCCAACGCGGCCTCGCCACAGGCCAGGTTGTTACTGCCGGAGGTGTTCGCCAAAAGCGGTTGATAGCCCAAGGCGGTATTGCCGTTGCCCGTATTCGCCGAGGCGGTGGTGGAGCCCCGAAGCGCCTCATACCCCACGGCCACGTTCCTGTTCGTGAAGGCGGTGGTTATGTTGTTGGCATAGTACATGGCCTTGGCGCCGATGGCCGTGGCATAGTTTCCCGCACGATTGCCCCGCAGGGCCTGATAACCCATGGCCGTATTGTAGTCACCGATGTCGTTGCTCCACATGGCTTCGGAGCCGACCGCACAATTACCACCACCGTCGGAGTTGAGGACGAGCGCGGAGTTCCCGAGCGCAGTGTTGACTGACCCCGAGGTGTTTACGTACATCGCGCTGTTACCGATAGCGGTATTGCTGAAGCCGCTCGTGTTGGCATAGAGCGCCAAGCTCCCCACCCCGGTGTTGTTGTTCCCTGATCCGCTCGCCTGTCCTGCAAGCGCACCGAGGAAGATATTGCTACCGGGTTCTAACCTCCCGTACGCTTGGTTGTTCACGCGGAAGTGCAGCGCCACGTTATCGATGGTACCGATGAAGTTCGTGGACGGGTTGGTGCCGGCATTGCCGAGGAGCGACCAGTCTTGGGCGCACAGCATCGTGGGAGCGGCCGCGATGGCAAGTAGGAGAAGGTAGGGTTTCATGTCGATGGTTCTTGTTTGCATGTCCGATGTCTTTTCAGCGTTGGATGATGACCCTGGCCAATAGGCGCTGGTGCACGCCTGGCACCACGCTCCCATCGCAGCTCGATAGTGCGAGCACAATAGCGGCACTCGGAAGAAGACGGGACAAGGTGGCCAAGGCGTTCGTGCTAAGAACAACGAACCTACACGACAACAAGTTGATGAACGAGGCGAATGTGGTTACCACTGCTGCCCATCGCCCGGCAGTCGCTTAAGGCGGAACGCATAGCTGATGCTGAGCATATGCGTATTGATCCCATCCAACCGCGGCTTGGTGAGCCGCACGTTGTACGCATAGGTCATCTTGAACTTGAAGAGGCCGATGCCGATCTCCGGGCGGAAGACCGTGCACCGGTCACCGCCATCGAAATACTGGATCAGTTGCACACCCATCGCGAAGCCGCCATCCACATAGGCGCCCACTTTCACGCCCACCAGCTCCGGTCTGTCCACCCGCAACTCGCCGCCGAGATAGTAGGCAAGGTCATAAGGATGATGGTTCACGCCCCATTGGTTGCGGCCCAAGCCCAACTCCGCGAAGCCATCGTGTCCTTGATGGTAGCCCGCGAGCAGGGTGATCTCATCATGGCGTTCCTCCGTCGGGTAGTGATGCGCAACGGTATCCAGCTCCTGCGCCTTCAGGGAGCACAGTGCGACCAGACAGCCGGCGACCATCGCGGCGGAACGCATCGGGGCAATGTAGACCGACCGAGAAAGCCCCACTTATCATCTTGCATCACCCCATCGACATGAGGTGTATCGCCCTCCGCAGGTGGTCCGGCGCTGCTTCATCGTTCGTATGACCGTCTTCATCGTGAGCGCCGAAGGGCTTTCCTCATTGCACCCCATCTTGGTGCGGGTTTTCGGGAACCGACCGCCCAACTGTTATGCAAAAAGCCATCGCCGTCGTGGGGAAGTACCTTGAACCCTTCTTCAACACGCGCGCAGCCGGTATGTACATCCTGCTCTTCGCGGCGTCCATCGGTGTAGGCACTTTCATCGAGAACGATTTCGGGACCAGCTCGGCGCAGCATGTGATCTACAAGTCGTGGTGGTTCTCGCTGCTGTTGGTGCTGTTCTGCATCACCATCGGCGTGAACATGGTGCGCTTCAAGATGGTACGACAGAAGAAATGGGCGTTGCTCACATTCCACCTGGCCATGATCGTGATCTTGATCGGGGCGGCTGTAACACGCTACTCCGGGTATGAGGGTATCATGCACATCCGGGAGAACGACGCGTCGAACACCTTCTTGTCCGCCGAGACTTTCCTGCAGTTCAAGGTGAAGCAGGGCGAACAGGTTTTCGAGTTCGACGAGCCGGTGCTCTTTTCCAGTTTGGGGAACAACAACTGGAAGGAGTCCTACTTGGTGGGTAACGAACTGATCGAAATAGGTGTGGAGGAGTTCATCCCTAATCCGAAGCAGCTCTTGGAGGAGAGTACTGAAGGCAAGCCCACGATCAAGGTTGTGTTCGCCGGAATGGGCGGTCGCGAGGAGTATTACGTGAGCGCAGGTGAGACCAAGCGGTACCGCAATGTGCTTTTCAACTTCACCGATGTGCCGATGGCGGAGGCCGTGAACATCGCCTACCGGAATGATTCACTGCTGATCAAGTCGGACAGGCCCCTTGTGCAGACCGTGATGGCGACACAGACCACGGATACGCTTCAACCCCAAGCAGCCTACCATCCGTTGCGGCTGCGTTCAATGTACAACGACGGGGTGAACGGCTTTGTCTTCGGCGACTTCAAGAAGAGCGCAGTTGTCCGCCTCGGTTCCGAAGGCCCAAAAGTGAAGAACGAAAGCTTGACCGCGCTCCGCTTGGCCGTTACCGTGAATGGCAAGGAAGAGGAGGCGATGGTATACGGCCAGAAGGGCGCTGAGGGCCGGCCGGCAGTGATCCACACCGATGCGCTTGACCTGGCGATCACCTACGGGGCGAAGCCGATCGCTCTTCCGTTCTCGTTGATGCTGCGCGATTTCATCATGGAACGGTATCCAGGCACGAACAGCGCAACATCCTACGCCAGCGAAGTGCGGTTGATCGATGACCGATCCGCACTGAAAGAGGACCATCGCATCTTCATGAACAATGTGCTCGATCATGATGGCTTCCGGTTCTTCCAGTCCTCCTATGATCAGGATGAGTTGGGCACGTACCTAAGCGTGAACCACGACTTCTGGGGAACGTGGGTCTCGTACATCGGCTATATCCTGCTCACCGTCGGTATGCTGCTGTCCCTGTTCAGCAAGAAGAGTCGGTTCCACAAGCTGTCAGAGAGCATCAAGCAGATGCGTTCCACAAGCGCGCTTGCTATCCTGGTAGTGCTCACGGCATGTGTCCCACAGCAGTTGTCCGCCCAGAAGGTCATCGATCGGAGCAACAGCCTGAGCATCGTGGACCCCGCGCACGCTGAACGGTTCAGCAGGATCATCGTGCAGGATTACAAGGGCCGCATGAAACCGATGCATACCCTCACCCGCGAGGTGATGCGGAAAGTCTACAGAAAAGAGCGGATCAACGACCTCAACGCCGACCAGGCCGTTCTGGGCATGTTCGTCAGTACACAGGATTGGATCGCTGTTCCCATGATCAAATTGGGTGAGCATCCGCGCACCCACGAAGTGCTCGGTGTGCCCGGGCCGTTCGCCTCGTACAAAGACTTCTTCGACGAACAAGGCGACTATCGTTTACGCGATGAGATGCGACGGGTCGATGCGCTGCAGCCGATCGACCGTGGTGTGTACGAAAAGGACCTGATCAAGGTGGATGAACGTGTGAACATCCTGAACATGGTGTTCAGTGGCCAGTTGTTCAAGATCATTCCGGTACCCGGCGATCCGAACAACGCATGGGCCGCAGCGGCCATGGAAGGTCACGACCACGATCGAACGCAGGGCACCGTGGCTGAGCGGTTCTTCTCGGCGTACGTCCCGGCGCTGAAGGCGGCAATGGCCAGTAGGAACTATGCGCTGCCGGATAAGTTGCTGAGCGAACTCGATGGCTACCAGAAGGAGAAAGGAGCCGCCGTGCTGCCGTCACCAACCCAAGTGAATGCGGAGATCTTTCTGAACGAGCTGAGCATATTCGATCGCCTGGCCTTGGTCTACGCCGTGCTCGGGATGGTCTTTCTCTTCCTGCTGTTCTTCTCGGTGTTCAAACCCGCGGTCGATCTGCGGAAGGCGCACAAGGTCCTGCTCGCCTTTTTGCTGTTCGGCTTCGCACTGCACACGCTCGGTCTGGGCCTGCGATGGTATGTCTCAGGACGTGCGCCGTGGAGCAACGGGTACGAATCGATGATCTACATCGCATGGACCACCACGCTCGCGGGGATCCTCTTCAGCCGGAAGTCGCTTGGTGGGTTGGCCGCGACGATGATCCTGGCCGCTACCATCCTCTTGGTGGCGATGCTGAGCTATCTCGATCCGGAGATCACTCCGCTCGTACCGGTGCTCGTATCCTATTGGCTGACCATCCACGTTTCCATGGAGGCGGGCAGCTATGGGTTCTTGATGCTCGGTGCGGTGATCGGCTTGATCAACCTCATCCTCATGGTCTTCCTGTCGAAAGGGAATGAACGCCGGATCCATCGCTTGGTGAAGGAACTCTCCTACCTGAGTGAAATGACCTTGATCGGTGGGCTGTTCATGATCAGCATCGGCACGTACCTCGGTGGCGTATGGGCCAGTGAATCGTGGGGGCGGTACTGGGGCTGGGATGCGAAGGAGACATGGGCACTGGTCACGATCCTCGTCTATGCGTTCATCCTTCACATGCGGCTTATCCCCAAGATGCAGAGCCTGTACGCATACAACCTCGCATCGATCTTCGGGTTGGCATCGGTGATCATGACCTACTACGGGGTGAACTACTACCTCTCTGGACTTCACTCATATGCCGCCGGTGATCCCGTACCCGTGCCCGATTGGGTGTACGTCGGCGTGGCGACGCTAGTGGCCATCAGCGTATTGGCGTTCATCCGCAAGCGGAAGTTCAAGTTGTTCAGCTGAGGTGACCCGGGTGAGGGGCCGGTGAGCGCTCTGGATCCTGCCATGGACCGGTCCTTTCTCGCGGGCCGGATCTTGAGGTCAAGAATGAAGACGGACATAGGGAGGGACCGTCCACGTCATTGGATCAGTCGTCGTCCTCCTTACCCTTCCCGCGGTCCTTGTTGGATCCGTCTTCACCCCTGATGTCATCCTCATCGCCGCTGCGGTGGCAGCGAACACAATCAGTGATGTTGGTGATGCCCTCCTCTTGATGCTCCCCGAGGATATTCCCGGGGGTGTGCTCATGGCAGCCGTAGCAGGTATAGGTGTTGTGGTCGTTGGCCTGATGGCAGGTGGCGCACTTCGCGTTGTGGTTGCCATCCAATCGGAAGTACGCCGAGTGATCGAAGGTGGAAGGCGACCATGCGTTCGTGCCATGACAGCTGGCGCAATTGTCCTTGTTGCCTTGGTGGAAGTCATCCGTGGGCGATCGGTGACAGGTCGCGCAATTGTTCCTCTCCGCACCGGACAATAGGCTATGATCGAAAGTGGCGGTCTTCCAGGCATCCGTGGAATGGCACGTGGCGCAGTTGCCCTGCATGCGTTCATGAAGCGCATCGATCGGACGCTGGTGACAGCTCGCGCAGTCGTCCCGGCCCGCCGCTGTCAGCAAGGCATGATCGAACTCGCGTGCTGGTTTCCAGCCCTGCGTATCATGGCAGGCCGCGCATTTGTTGGGCAGTAGGGTATGTAGTTCGTCCGTCGGCTTCGCGTGGCAACGGTTGCAGTCCGCCAAGGTGGTTGCTGAGATCAACGTGTGCTCGAAGCCACCCATGGTCAGGTCCGCGTTCCGCCCCATGTGGTCGCTATGGCATTGCACGCACTGGATGGTACCCAGCGCCTCGTGAAAGAGCGTGGGGCGTTTGCCAAGTAGAGTATCGTCCCCGATATCGGCCACAGTGTGACAAGCGATGCACTTGTCATTGGGCAGGCCTCCGAAAGGTTGGTGGCAGGAGAAACAATCGTCGCCGGTTTTCTGGTGCGCTTCCAACAGCTCTCCTGGCTCCAGCATGCTGTGCGGGAAGAGAACCACAAGGCCGATGAACAGGCCGATCAACCCGAGGATGATGACCTTTTTCATTTACCGAACATCAGTACGGTGAGAACGTGCAGGATGGTGAGAATGCCCAACGTAAGCGCGATCGGGAGGTGTACCACGCGCCACTGCTTCATGGTACTCACCGTCACGGAATCGAAGAAGAGCTCCTTGTCCACTTCAGGACCGGTCGACCCACTAGCGATCAATTCCCGTCGACGTTCTTCCAGTGAACCGCTCGCATTCTTCAGCAGGTACTTGCCCACAAGACCGCTCGCCACGGTGATGAGCAACATGTAGGTGGCCAACCAAGGCAGGCGGGCGTTGAAATGGATCCCGGCGTGCACCAGGATCATCACTGAACCCGCCCATGCGAGATACTCGTGTGCCATCAGGTACTTCTTCGGCGATCCACTTGGGATGATCTTCCGTTTGCGTAGCGAATACACGAAGGAGAGTACGACGAGCACCGTTCCCACCGGCCCCAGGTAGCGGCCCACATGGTCCAACCCCATGGCGTGCAGTCCACGGTCCAGGAGGATGGCCGCCGCGACCATCACCGCGTACATCGCAGCGAACGGCAACACATGCTTGATGAACAGAGGCAATCTCATGGGTGTGCTTTTCAGCGTTCCGCTCAAGGTAGGCGCTCGCTCCAGGCAGCTCGTGACATTCGTCAGTATTTGCGCAGTTGTTCGGTTGCCATGCATGAACGCAGGATCCAGCCCACCTTGTGGGCATGTCCGCATCATCGCCACGCCAGCGCCTAGAGAGCCTTCGTACCGAAATGGACGCAGCGTTCCTGTACGAACAAGTCGCCGCGCATGAGGAAGACGAGCAGGTGGCCAAGCTTTTCCGGGAAATGGCCGGCATTGAACGCGGTCACGCGGAGACAGCTTTTGCGCAATTGAGAGCCGATGGCACACTGAAGGAGATGCCCGGTCCATCGTGGCGCGCACGCATGCTGGACCGTATCGGCAAGCGCATGGGCTACGCGCACGTGATCGCGCAACTCATGGATGTGGAGAAGGGCCTCGCATCAGCGAACGTATCGTTGAAGCGGAAGAGCGGTATGCCCCTCAGCGGTGCGGAGGGCAACCATGTGCTCATCCTTCAATCGCTGATGGCGAACAAGCGCGGCATGGGCGGCGAGCAGCTCGGGCGCATCGAAGGGAAGCATAAGGCCGTTGGTGGCAACGCGCTGCGCGCGGCGGTGCTGGGTGCCAACGACGGGTTGGTGAGCAACATGAGCCTGGTGATGGGTGTCGCCGGGGCGACCGACGGTGATCAGGGTGTGTTGCTGGCAGGTCTCGCCGGGTTGCTCGCCGGGGCGCTCAGCATGGCGCTCGGTGAGTGGATCAGCGTGAAGAGCTCGCAGGAACTCTACGAGCGACAGATGGCGCTGGAGATGACCGAACTGGAAATGAATCCCGAAGGTGAGCGCAAGGAGATCGTGCTGATCTTCATGGCGAAGGGCATTTCAGAGGCCGAAGCCGAGCGGCTCGCTACGGAGGCGCTGACCGACAAGGGCAAGGCGCATGCGCTGCTGGTGAAGGAGGAACTTGGGATCAATGCTGAGGAGCTGAAAGGCTCAGCGTGGGAAGCGGCGATAACATCCTTCTTCTTGTTCGCCGTTGGCGCCATCCTGCCGGTGATCCCCTTTTTCTTCACCGGCGGCATCCAAGCCATCCTCATCAGCGTTGCCTTGAGCGCTGCAGGCCTCTTCATAATCGGTGCGGCCATCACCTTGTTCACCGGACGCAGCGTTTGGTTCTCCGGCTTCCGTCAGGTGCTCTTCGGGTTGGCGGCGGCTGCCGTCACTTTCGGCATCGGAAAGTTGATCGGTGTGAGCGTGGTGGGATAGGCGGCGGATCGGCAGTGATGCGGGCCCGGATGGTCGAATTGTCCCGGATCCGGGGTCGGCAGACTACTTCACCACCATTCCACCCTCGAGCAGGATATCGTAGTTGTAGCCCGCGCCGAAATCCTTCTTCAGAACTACCGTGCCCACCATGGTAACGGCATGACCCTCGGGAACAATTGCATCGGTAGTGATGACGAGATCATAGTCGTCCTTGCTGCCATCCTTGAGATGGATCCAGTTGCGGCCCATGATCATCGGGTTCACCTTGGTGCATGTACCACTGATCTGGATCGATCTGCCCTCATACTTCTTCGGGTTCGCCACCAGATCCGCGATCTTCACGGAGCCTTCGCTGCTTACATGCACGGCAGCGGACTGCTCGGATGCTGCCATCGGCGCTGCGCCGGGCATTCCCGCACCGGAGCTCCCGTGATCCGATGGAACGAGTTGCGAGATCAAGTAGAGCTTGTCGAACGTTCTATTGTACTCCTTGCTCTGGAAGTTGGTCTTCATCAGTCCGCCGCGATAGAAGTATGACTTGCCGACGATCACCTCCTGCTTGGTGGTCGCGATCCAGAACTCCTCGGTGCCCTCTTTCATGCGCACGTACACATACTTGGTCGTGGGCAGCACTTCCTGCGCTATCACCGTATGCAGGTTCTCTTCCATTCCGGGACCGGTCATGCCCGCTCCAGGCTGCGAGGGTGGTGCATTGTCCGAGAAAACGCCCGTACTGTTCGCGTCCTGCTTTTCGGGTCCGATGGGCTTCGGGCCATCATCGCACGCGGTCATCAGGGTGGCCCCGATGATCGAGGCCAACACATATCCGATCCTCTTGTCCATGGTCATCTTTTACTATCGAACCGTTTGATGATGCTCACGTTCACCCGGTAGCTCCGTTCGTCGCGGAGCGTCGAGAGTTCACCCAGCACACTGAACACCAGCTTGGGCAGAATGTTGTATGCCACATCCACTCCGTAGTATTTCTGTTGGTTCTCTGCGGGCATACCCTGCTGATCGAGCATCGAGAAGTACCTGTAGTTCGCCATCCGGAAGTACGCACTCGCGTTCATCTTCTTCTTCAGGAACACGCGCGAATGCCGCAGCGACAACACATCGCTTCGCGAATAGTTGGTCGTGTTACGGTTCACCTGCAACGACCATCTGCCCACTTGCGCGGGGTTCATGGAGAAGGTGAGGTACGCGTTGATATTGTCCGAGGCATTCTCACCATCGCTTTGGAACCGCTTGCTGTATGAAGCACCAAGGGTGGTGCTCTTGAACGGTTTCACGTTCACCCGCAGCCGCGCACCCTGCATGGCATCATCATCCTCAAGGAGTCTTTCCACGTCAGTACGGTAAGTCTCGTAAAAAACGACGCGACGGCGGCTGTCATACGACGCGAACACGTCCACCTTCTTGCTGATCCGATATCGCGATGACACGTACAAATTGGTCAGTCGTGCTTCGGTGGTCGGCTCACCGTTCACTGTGCTGAACAGGTCAAGCTCGAAGGAGGAGAACAGGTTCAGGTTGTTGTTGAACGTGGTGCTGTGCTGGAAATAGGTGTAACGCCGATCCACGGCCCCTCCATTGTTCTGCTGGAGCAACCCGAGGGTTGTCCTCGAATCCATTTTCGCGTTGGTCTTGGCGTACCCGATGTAGCCTCCGTACTCGAGCAGGTCGGGGTTGAATCCATAGTCAACGATGTCGGGCCTGAAACCGGTGATCGTGCCGGCGAAGAGTTTCCCGAAATGTTTTTCCACCTGTAGTCCATCGATCGCACCCAACGACGATGCGCTGTTGTTGATCTTCCGACCGAGCGATAACAACCATGTGGTGTCCGGTGCATAAGTCACGGCCAAACTGTAGACATTGAAGAACTCCGTCCGCTGCGGGTAACGGCTTTCCTCTGCGGGGAACAATTGACGGTAGTTGAGGTAGGTCTCGGCGGAGAATTTGGAACCTCCGATGCGGTCGGCGTTGGCCGAGAAACGGTACTGCATCCGGTGGTCGTTCTCGCGGTCCGTCGGCATGGTGCTGTAACTCGTTGCTGATAGCCGGCCGCGGATCCGTTGACCCCGGTCGACGCTCTTAACGTTCGCTGAGTCCTGTCCGGGTTTCTTCACCGACCGACCCGAGGGCAGAGGGGCTGGCCGCACCACCGTGGGCACGACTTTGTCCATCTTCATGACCTTACAACCTTGCAGGACCTTGCATACACACGACGTGGAGGATTTGGTGGTCACCACCAAGCACGGACTGACTTCCGTCCCCTTCACCAATTGCAGGGTATCGCCGATGGCGATCACGGCGGTTGAGGCGAAACCCACATACACGTTGTTCGCTGTGATGAAGGTGACCTCTCCCTGAACAGCGTTCTGGGCATAGCACCCAAGCGAGGCCATTAGCAGTGGACAGAGAGCGGTGATCCGGTGGCGCATGGTCATTGCTAGTTCCCGTTGGGGTGGCAGTTGAAGCACGCATTGCTGTTGAAGGCATACCCGTTCTCATCGCTATGATCGTCGGCCAACTGGGTTTGGTTATCGTGGCAGATGATGCAACTGAACACACTGTAATCGTTCGGGTTCGTGTGGCAATCCGCGCAGGTATTCCACTCGCCGTTGTGGTTGCCGCTGTAGATGGGGAAGTACTGGTTGTCGTGATCGAAGTTGGCCGGGGTCCACGCCGTTTCATTGTGGCATTGCGCGCAGTCGGTGGGGAACTGGGCGCCGTTGTGGTTCGGGTTGGTGGTGCTGTTGTAATCGTCCATGTGGCACGCATCGCAGTTGGTCGGCGTGCCTGCGTATCCATTGGCGTGGCACTCGATGCAGTTCACACCAACATGTCCGCCCTGCAAGGGGAAATCGGTGGTGTTGTGATCGAACGCCCCGGCGTCGCCGTTGGGGTGGCAGGCCAGGCAGGCATTGCTCTCGTAGACATAGCCGGGCATGCCGTTGTGATCGCTGTCGGTCTGCGGGTTCACATGGCATCCTGTGCACGTGAACACCGAGAAGTCATTGGGGTTCGTGTGGCAATCCGTGCACGCGTTCCACTGCCCGTTGTGCGATCCGCTGTAGATCGGGAAGAACTGCGCATCATGGTCGAAGGTGGCCGGTGTCCAACCGGGGTCGGTGGTATGGCAGGAAGCACAGTCCGTGGAGAAGCCCGACGCCGAGTGGTTCGGGTTCACCGTGTTGTTGAAATCCTGTTGGTGGCAGCTCACGCATTCCGGTGAAGCATCGGCAAAGCTGCCTGTGGTGTGGCATTGCGCGCAATCGCCGATGTCGTGTCCGAGGGTGAGCGGGAAGAAGTCATGATCAACGAACGTCGTTGTCCACCCGGATCCAAGCGGGTCATGGCATTCGATACAATCGGTCGAAAATCCTGACACGGCATGGTTCGGGTGCGTTGTGGCCAGGTAGTCCGCTTGATGGCAATTGAAGCACTCATTGCCGACCCTGGTGAACGTAATGCTGTTGTCGGACTTATGACAATCCACACAGCTCAGGTTGCTATGAACGCCCACAAGTGCGAATCCGTTCTGCTCGTGCAATTCGGGGATGTCATCCACCAGCCAGCTCACCGGGGTGTGGCAGCGCACGCAGTCATTGCCGACGGACATGCTGTGCACA
Source organism: Flavobacteriales bacterium (assembly GCA_049289815.1). Lineage (GTDB taxonomy): Bacteria > Bacteroidota > Bacteroidia > Flavobacteriales_F > PHOS-HE28 > PHOS-HE28. The sequence goes on along the minus strand of JBATMK010000103.1, from coordinate 15,492 downwards.
TCTGTATGGCAAGCAACACAATCGCTCCCCGGTGCCTTGCTGAATACCATGGACGCATGGCACGCTCTGCAATCCACTTTCTCGTGCATGCCGATCAAGGGGAATTCGGTTTGCCCGTGATCGAACGCCATCGGCTCGCGCATGGTGGTCCAACTGTCCGGGACATGGCACGCGGCGCAATCGATCTTCAGCGCTTCACCATGCGGCGATTGCGCAAATACACCGACAGGGACGATCAGCGCGGCCAATACCGGGATCGCAAGGAGATGTCGCACGCGCAGGGTGAAAGTCGCGACCGCGCGCCTGCGCTCAGTTCCCATTGGGATGGCAATTGAAGCACGCGGCGCTATTGTAGGCATACCCGTTCTCCCCGCTGTGGTCGTTGGCGAGCTGGCCTTGGTTGTCGTGGCAGATGATGCAGCTGAACACACCGTAATCATTCGGGTTCGTATGGCAATCCGCGCATGTGTTCCAATCGCCATCGTGGGTTCCGTTGTAGATGGGGAAGTACATGGCGTCGTGATCGAACGTTGAAGGTACCCAGGCCGTGATGCCATGACACTGAGAACAGTCAGTCGGGAACTGGGCCGATTGGTGGTCGGGGTTGTTCGTGCCATTGTAATCCGCCATATGGCAGGCATCACAATCGGTGGGCGTGCCTTGGTAGCCATTGGAGTGGCATTGCAGGCAATTGACCCCGGCATGACCGCCGGTGAGCGGGAACCCGGTCGCATTATGGTCATACGTGGAAGGGACCCAGGATGTTTCCCCATGGCATATCGCGCAATCCGTGGGGAACTGGGCCGCCGCGTGGTTCGGGTTGGTGGTGCCGTTGTAATCGGGCAAGTGGCAGCCTGCGCAGGTGTTCGGTGTGTTGTTGTAGTTGCCGTTGTGGCACTGGTTGCAGTTCACGGTGGCGTGTGACCCAACGAGGGGATAGCCACTATGGTCGTAGCTGCTGGGCGACCAGGCTGTTTCAGTATGGCATTGGGCACAATCCGTGGGGAATTGCGCTGCGGCGTGGTTCGGGTTGGTGGTGCCGTTGTAATCCGGCATGTGGCAGGCATCGCAGGTGGAAGGTGTGCCTTGATAGCCGTTGGCGTGGCATTGCAGGCAGTCAACACCGTTGTGCCCCCCGGTCAAAGGGAACCCCGTGGTGTTGTGGTTGTAAGAGGAAGGCGCCCACGCCGTTTCATCATGGCATTGCGTGCAGTTCGTGGCGAACTGCGCAGCCGTGTGGTTCGGATTAATGGTGCCGTTGTAGTCGGGCATGTGGCACGCATCGCAATTGGTCGGTGTGCCTTGGTACCCATTGGAATGGCAGGCAATGCAATTGACCCCGGTATGGCCACCGGTCAAGGGGAAGTTGGTGTTGTTATGATCGAACGTTGAGTTGCCCCACGCCGATTCATCATGGCACAACGCGCAATCGGTTGGGAATTGCGCCGCTGCGTGGTTCGGGTTCGTGGTAGCGTTGTATTCCGGCATATGGCAGGCATCGCAATTGGTTGGCGTGCCTTGGTAGCCGTTGGAATGGCATTGCAGGCAATCAACACCGGTATGCCCGCCGGTAAGTGGGAATCCGGTGGTGTTATGGTCGTACGAAGACGGTGTCCAGGCCGTCTCGTCGTGGCATTGTGCACAGTCGGTCGGGAACTGTGCGGCAATGTGGTTCGGGTTGGTTGCGGCGTTGTAGTCCGGCAAGTGGCAACCATTGCAGGTGTTCGGTGTGTTGTTGTAATCGCCGTTGTGGCACTGGTTGCAACTCACCGTCGCATGGGATCCAACGAGGGGATAGCTGCTGTGATCGTAGCTGCTCGGGGACCATGCCGTTTCGTTGTGGCAGGTTGCGCAATCGGTTGCGAACCCGGCTGTCGTGTGGTTCGGGTTGGTGGTGGCGTTGTAGTCCGGCAAGTGGCAACCGGCGCAGGTGTTCGGTGTGTTATTGTAATCGCCGTTGTGGCACTGGTTGCAGCTCACCGTCGCATGGGATCCAACGAGGGGATAGCTGCTGTGATCGTAGCTGCTCGGGGACCAAGCCGTTTCGTTGTGGCAGGTTGCGCAATCGGTTGCGAACCCGGCCGCCGTGTGGTTCGGGTTGGTGGCGGCGGTATAGTCCGGCAAGTGGCAGCCGGCGCAGGTGTTCGGTGTATTCGTGTAGTTGCCGTTGTGGCATTGCGCGCAACTGGTCGTGGCATGCGAACCCACCAAGGGGTATATGTCGTGATCGTAGGTAGCTGGCGCCCAACCGGGACTTGTCGTGTGGCAGGTCGCGCAATCCGTTGAGAAACCAGCAGCGCTATGGCCGGGGTTCATTGTGGCCGCGTAGTCATCTTGGTGGCAACTGATGCACTCCGGGGATGCCGTGGTGAACGACCCGCCCGTATGGCACTGGCTGCAATTCGAAATGGCATGCCCTTGCGTGAGCGGGAAGAAATCGTGATCAACGATCTCCGTATCCCATCCGGTGCTCAACGGGTCGTGACACCGGATGCAGTCCGTCGAGAACCCGGCACCTGTATGGTCCGGGTTCCGCGTGTTACTGAAATCGCTTTGGTGACAACTGAGACAATCATTTCCGTTGCGTCCGAACTGCAAGGCCGCCTCTGAGGCATGGCAATCCACACAACTCAAATTCCCATGTGCGCCGACCAATGGGAAACCGTTCTCCTCATGCAATTCCGGGATACCATCAACGACCCAGCTCTTGGGGGTGTGACAGCGCGCGCAATCATCCCCGACGGACAAGCTGTGGATATCGGCATGGCAGGCATTGCACTGGCCCGGTGCCTCGTTGAACACCAGCGAGGCGTGGCACGACTTGCAGTCCACCTGCGCATGAGCTCCCGCGAGCGGGTAGCGCGTCAGGTCGTGATCGAACGGGATGCTGTCAGAAATGCTCGTCCAATCCGCTGGCACATGGCACTGGGCACAATCCATCTTCATGGCTTCGCCGTGTGGCGACTGTGCGTTCAACCGCACAGCGACCAGGATGAGGATGGCTATTTGTGACAGTCGATGCATTGATACTTCTCGATCTTGAACGACCCCAGCTTCTTGTCGCCCTCCGCAGGGTTCTTATGGCACTCACGGCACTCCACGTTCTTGTGTTCCCCATCCAGCGGGAAGGCGGTCTTGGTGTGATCGAACAGGCTGGGGTACCAGTCGCCGGTAACATGGCAGCGCTTGCAATCCGTAACGCCCGCTTGCGCGAACTCTTCACCGTGCACGTTGTCGTGGCAATCGGCGCAGGCCATGGCCAGTTCACGGAATTTCCACTTCTCTCCGGTGGTCTTCTCGGCACCTTTTTTCCACTTCTCGTTCAGATGGCATTCGGAGCATGCCGTGGCCACATGCGCACCGTCCAGCGGGAACTGTGTTGCGGCGTGCTGCTCCAAGGAGAACAGGCTCACATCGAACCCGTCGGTGAGGAAGTGGCATTCCACACAATCCGGTGACGCGCCGTTCTTGGCGAACTCGCCTTTGTGATAGTCCTCGTGACAACTATTGCACGCCACGAACACGATCGGATCGGTGTACCGCTCCTTATGGCACTTCTTGCAATCAACATCCACGTGCTTTCCTTGCAGCGGAAAGTCGGTGACATTGTGATCGAAGAAGTCCATCGACTTCACGGCCACCCAGCCCTTTTCCTGGTGGCACTTCGCGCAATCGGTGCCGAACTTCCCGTCGTGCTGGTCCTTGTGGCACGTGGCACATTGGTTCATGGCCACGCCGGCCCGGTCCTCGAACACTTTCAAGGGGTCGCTTGTGCGCTTGTGGCATTCGAAGCAATCCGTGGTCTTGTGCTTGCCGTTCAACTTGAACGGCGTGGTGTTGTGATCGAAGCGATCCTTTCCGGCGAATGTTGAGAAGGCGGTCTCCGTGTGGCACTGGGCGCACGCGTTGGTGAAATGTGCGTTGTGCGGATCCTCATGGCAGGCCTTGCAATCCGTGTGTGGCACATCGCCGAACGCTTGGAACTGCTTGCCGTTCTTGGTGGTGATGGCGTGGCATTCCTTGCAGTCCACGGGCACGTGTTTCCCCTTCAGCGGGAAGTCGGTCTTGTTGTGATCGAACACGCTGGCCGGTTTCCATGCCGTCATGCTATGGCACTTCAGGCAATCCTTGTCCATCGTGTTCTGGTGGAAGTCGTCGTGGCAGGAAAGGCACTTCTGGTCCATGCCGAGGAATGTCTTGTCCCGCTTCTTCAACTCCTTGTCAGCGATGTTGTCCGGCAGATGGCATTCGCGGCAATCAACGGGCTTGTGTGCTCCTTCCAGCTTGTAGCCCGTGAGCCCGTGGTCGAACGCCTTTTCATCGAAGCGCACCATCTCGAACTTCCGTCCGTGGTGCTCGCTGTGGCAGGTGAAGCAATCCTTCGCCTTCACGTCCTTGCTGGCGTGGTAGCCCTTCTTCTGCGTGATGAGCGACTTGATCTCCTTGTGGCACTCCAAGCACTTGGCGTTCGTCACCTTGTTACCCAGGTCGTGGCATTGTGTGCAATTGCTCATGCCCTCCAGGTTGGCATGCGCAGTGGTCAGATCCCCCGGCGACAATTGCGCGCGACTTGTCGCTGCCACCAGCGAAAGCAGAACGAACAGATATGTCGCGCGGGATCTCACGTGTGCTTCTTCACGATGTGTCCGAACCGTTTGGTGATCTCAATGCCGGCCTTCTGCAAGAAGCCGGTAGGGAGTTCACCACCAGCGAAAATGTACACGAGGTCGTTCGGCAGTTGCTGCGTGTCTTCGCCGACTTTGCACAGTACGCTGTCAGGTGCTATGGAAACCAGGTTCGACTTGTAGACGGCTTTCATCTTCCCGGCATCGATGGCTGCGGTCACTGCCTCACGGTTCTTGGGTTTTATGCCTGCGAAATTCTCGTTGCGATTGACGAGGAGCACCTCGTTGTCGTTCATCAACAGCATGGCCGATTCCACACCGGCATCGCCACCGCCTACCACGACCACCTTTTTGCCGGAGATGTTCTCGGGCTCCAATAGCCGATAAGCCACCTTGGTCGACTCTTCGCCGGGGATACCCAATTTCCTTGGTGTTCCCCTACGGCCGATGGCCAACAACACATTGTTGCAGATGTAGTCCTTGCCGACGTTGGTGGACAGCTTGAAGGTGCCGTCCTTTTGCGGCACGATCGCATCCACCTTCGTGTTCTCGGTGATCTCGATCTTGTGCTCACTGATCACCTTCCGCCAAAGCTGTAGCAGCTCATCCTTCGAAGTGTCGAACAACTTCACCTTGCCGTGCAACGGCAGGTCCATCGGTGAGGTCATCACGAGTTTCGCCCTTGGGAACGTGTACACGGTACCACCCAGTGAATCCTGTTCCAAGGTGGCGCTGGTCAAGCCTTGCTTCTTTGCTTCCAACGTGGCCGAGATACCGGCCGGTCCGGCGCCGATGATCACCACATCGAGCACACCTTCGGCCTTGGGCTTTTTGGCGCTTGCGATGTTCTCCATGGCTTGCTTGCCCTGTTCCACGCCGTTCCGGATCAAGCCCATGCCACCGAGCTCTCCGGCGATGTAGATCCCCTTGATGTTCGTCTCGAAGGTCTGATCCACATGCGGCAGATCGATGCCGCGCGTTTCGGTGCCGATGCGCAGGGAAATGGCCTGCACGGGGCACGCATGGAAACAGGCGCCATGGCCCACGCAGTTGCTGGCGAGGATCACGGTTGCTTTGCCATCCACGATGCCGAGGATGTCCTTCTCGGGGCAATCGGCCACGCACGCGGCGCTCCCGATACAGGTGCTCAGGTCGATGTACGGATGCAACGACACCGGCTCGAACATGCCTTCCTCCTTCGCCTTGGCCACCTTCTTCTCCACGATCGCGGACTTCTTCTTGAGGCTGCGCATGTACAAGAAGATGGTGAGCCCGCAGAGCAGGATCACCGAACCGTAGATCGCTATTTGTTCGATCAGTACTTCCATCAGAAGATCCACTTGTATCCGAAGGACAGCGTAACGGCCACATGGATGATCAGTACGATCAGCATGATCAACGCGAAGGGCAGGTGCGCCACGTGCCAGTACTTGAACAGTTTCTGCATGAGCAGCAATCGACCGATCCGGTGGGACAGCGCGAACTCCTCCTTCACCATGCGGATGATCGAGGCTTGTTCCTCACGCGCCATGTTCTTCGACTTCAGCGAAGAACGGATCACACCGACGGCCTTGCGCTCATTGAGGTACCGGGCAATGAAAGACCTGCGCTTTTCGGCAGCCCCTTCGCCCTCCGCTGTGCCGACGATCAACGGGATCAGTTGCTCGTCCAGGCCAACGCTCTGCTTCAGGTTCTCTACCAGTTGGGACCGCATGCCCTTCACTTCGTTCAGGCTGAGTTCGCGACCTTCCACGGTGCGCGGTATCTGGATGTAGATGAAGCGACCGATGACGCCGCTGGCCACGACCGCCACCATGCTCCAGAAGGCCACCGAGACCAGTCCGCCGAATTTGAATGCGGTGTGGAACAGGATGAGGATCGGCCCCAACGTGCAGAGGAAGATGTGGAACTCCAGCAGGTATTTCAACCGTAGCTGCTTCGTCATGAAGTTGTACCGCTTGCGGGCGATGTAGATCACCACGCCGAACAGGATGAGGAAGGTGCCCAGGATGCCGATGCCATGGCCGTACGCGCCGCTCGGCTTGAACCAGTTGTGTTGTGGATGATAGAAACGCTCCTCGAGCGGGAGCTGGTAGTACGACCAGCCGACATAGGTGAGGTAAGCTGTCACCACGACGACAATGGCCGACATGGTTCCGATGAAGAGGGTATGTGTGGTCCGCGTCATGGCTGCCCTGTCAGGCTGGTAGTTGCTTTCGCTCCGAGCGCGATGCCCAACGGCGAGCGCGTTCGGCGCTGTTCATACGATGAACCCCCGTACGATCGGTCGTGGTGCAAGGTGGGTTCGTTCATGGTCATTGTTGGCGGGAATTCGTCGAGTGGATCGGAATGATCGCCTTGGCGCGTTGCTGCAAGGATCGAGGTGCTGCTCATCATTGGGGGATCACGTATACCTTTTTCGTCGTCGAACTGCCATCGCTGAATTCCGTCCGCACCAAGTAGATGCCGGTGCTGAGCACCCCTCGTGCTGTTGGCCACGCACCGCAGGTCCGTCCGCTGGCATCGATCAGCACTTGTCGCACCATCTCCTTGTCCACACATGACGGGCGGGCCACGACGTGTGAGTAGGTGAGGGAGCCGTCGAACTCGGTTTGGCCCAGACGGTAGTAGCCCACCGAGGACGTTGACCCCGGATCGCGGAAGATGTACTCCACGACCTGCTGGGAATTTCCCGCACCGGATACTGTCCCGATCGCTTCCCAGATATCTCCATCCGCACTGCGCTCCACCGTGAAGTGATCGTTTTCCGTTTCCGTGGCGGTGCTCCAATTGAGTAACACTGCATCGTTCTCGCATTCCGCGTTGAAGTCGATCAGTTCAATGGGAAGAACAACGGCTGGCACTACGGAAACATCATCGAGAAAGTAGTACGCACCCACGCCGCCTGTTGCTGACATTTGCGCAGCAGTGGTTCCCGCATCGGTGTGGAAGTTGCCGATACACATGTATTGGAACGGCTGAGCAGGAGTGAACGTGAATGAATGGAGTTGCCAGGTAGTGCTATGCACGATCGTGGGGATCTCGATCTGCGGTGTGATACCTGTTAGCGGCGTGCTACAGGCCTGGTTCACCGGTGCCATCGTGAATGCAACGCCAAGATTGTTCGCTCCCCAACCGGAGTATGGGTTCGTACCGTTCGTGGTCCAGAAGGAGACGGTGTATGCCTGACCGGGCACCAAGGCGGAGGTGAGCGCGATACGTGGATACTCACGGAAGTTGGTTACGCCTACCAGGTACCAATCGGTGAACCCTATCATGCCATTGCCGGTGTGCGGCATAGTGGTGCCGAAGGTGGTGTTCGGCGCCTGCACCCCACCCGAGCCTGCCGTGTGCATAAAGTCCGGATGGCCGCAGCCGGGTACCAACGTGCAGGCACCGCTCGTCGAGGTCCACCCTGTAGCCTTGCACAACTGCGCATATCCGTTCGGCAGGGTGGTGTAGGTTTCGAAGCTTCCGTTGGGGACAAGGTTTTGCGCGTTGGTGGTGAAGGCCAAGAGGATCATTGCGCAAGCGAAGCACTTGTTTTTGGTCCGGGAACCGGACGCAGCGACCCCGTCCCGCACAGGCCGCGCAGGGCATTCTGATCGGATAGGGCAGTTCCGCACTCGGTCAGGGTTGGGTCACCGGGACTTTCCTGGTTTCCGAGTTACCGTCGCTGTATTCCGTCCGCACCAGGTAGATGCCCGGTGCCAGCGAACCCGGGGCCGGTGGCCAATGACCGGCTATCCTTCCGCTTGCATCGATCAACCACTGCCGCAGAATTTCCTTGTCAGCGCATGCCTGCAGGGCCTCGACCGTCGAGAACGAGTGCGCACCGTCGAAGTCTGTTTGCATCAACCTGTAGTACCGTGTGTCGCTCTGTATTTCCGGATCGGTGAACGAGTACTGGATCGTCTGCTGCGAATTGCCCGCACCAGCTACCGATCCGATGGCTTCCCATGCGCGGCCGTCACCGCTGCGTTCAATGGTGAAGTGATCATTGTTCGTTTCCGTTGCGGTGCTCCAGCGCAGTACCACCGCATCGTTCTCGCATGTCGCGCGGAAGTCGATCAGTTCGATCGGTAATGCGGTAACGTCCTGCACGCTGATGTCGTCGATGTAGTAGAGCGATCCGGAATTGCCGCTTGCACCCAGGTATTGGTAGGTGTGCGCGGCCCATGGCACGAAGCTTCCGAAGCACACGTACTGGTAGGGTTGCGTGGCAACGAACGTCATGCTGTGGTACTGCCAGGTCGTGGAGTAGACCACACCGGGGAGTTCCACTTGCGGGGTGTATACGATCTGGTTCCCGAGCACCTGCACCAACGGCGCCATGCTGAACGCCACACCGATATGGTCCACACCATAAGGATGAATGCTGCTTACGCCGTTCGTCAGCCAGAAACTCACTTCGTAGGTCTGCCCAACCACCAACGGAGAGGTGAGGAAGGTCTGGATGTACTCCCTGAAATTGGTGTTGGTCCAATACCATGGGCAGATGGCGCTCATGCCTCCACCGGTATGTGGCATCAGGTTGGCCCAATAGGTGGCTGGTGGCCGCGCACCACCCGACCCCGCCGTGTGGTAGAACTCCGGACTTCCGGTGCCCACGACCAATGAGCAGATCCCGCTGGGTGAACTCCACCCGGTGGCCCGGCAGATCTGCGAGTAGTTGTTCGGTGGTGTAGTGTAGGTTTCGAATCCTGGATTGTTCACCAGGTTCTGCCCCGATACGCGGCCCGAGAACATCAGCACGGCCATCATGCATACGCGTGCGACCGCATCCGGACCGGATCCGATCAAAGACGACCCGCGCGCGCGGTGGAATGGCAGGGTGAAGGGTCGCACGATCATTACTGTTGTTGCACCGCGACTTTGGTCGTTCGGGTGGAGCCGTCGGTGAACTCCCTTCGCACGAGGTAGATACCCTGAGCGAGCGATCCATCGGCTACAGGCCACTTTCCGCAGATCCTTCCTTGTGCATCGAGGAGCCATTGATCAAGCACCGTTCCGCCTGTGCAGGGCATCACTGCCGCAACAGGCGATAGGGTCACCTCGCCGTTCATGTCGGCTTGTTCCAACCGGTAGTAGGCAACGCTCAAGGCTGGGTCGCGATCGGTGAACGCGTAGTGGGTCGCTGTCTGCGACCACCCTGCGCCGCTCACCACACCGATGTCCGACCACGCCTCACCCTCCGAACTGCGTTGCACGGTGAAGTGATCGCTCCGTGTTTCCGTGGCCGTGCTCCACTCCACCGCCACAGCCCCGTCGGCACAGCCCGCATCGAATCCGAGCAGCTCCACGGGCAGCACGATAGGCACCCCGAACTGGATGATCGCTGCGTCAGTGAAGGTCCCGCACAACGGGCATGTCCCGGTGAACCACGCACTACCTCCGGGATCCACCGTGTAGTTGTCCGTGGAGGATGTTGTGCCGGTATACCAGAGATAGATGCCATCGAACATCACGCACGAACCGAAATCGTCTTCCTCCTTACCGTAGTATGTCGCCCATTGTCGCACGCCCGACGTGTTGAACTGCAGCAGCATCATGTCCCAGCTTTCGCTGATCACCCAGCTGAGATCGCTGTTGTGCACCTGGAAGAAAGCCCCGCCCCCGGGATCCTGCACAGGTAGGTTCTTGCTCTCCGAGGCGCCTGCCACCCACACGTCAGTACCATCGCTGAAGATGGATGCGCCGAAGGTGTTGACATTGCCCCCGTAGAACGTGGACCATAGGCGTACCCCGGCGTTCGTGAACTTGAGGATCACGGCGCTCTGATCGCCGGCCTGTGCGGCCTGGTAGTACGCACCACCACCGCTGTTGAACACGGGGAAGTTGTTGCTCACGGCATAGCCCGTCACCCACGCCGCCGTGCCATCCGCACATACGGACTGGAACGCTTCGTCGTCGTTGCCGCCGTAGATGGTGCACCAGAGCCGGACACCGGAGGTGTTGCACCGCAGGATGAAGGCGTCCAGACCGTTGGGCATGGCATCGTAGTACGCCCCGCTACCGGCATCCAGCACCGGGAAATTGGTACTGGTGACGGACCCTACCACGAAGAGATCCGTACCGTTCACGGAGAGCGAGGCAGCATCGTCGGTATCGTCGCCTCCGAAGTAGGTGGCCCACGAGCGCACTCCCGCAGTGCTGAACTTCAACAGTGCCGCGTTCTGCAGGCCCCCATTGGTGGCTTGGAAATATGCACCGCCGCCGGCGTTCTGTACCGGCAGGTCGCTGCTTTGCGAATACCCGCATACATATACGCTACCGCCCACGCTCCGCACGCAGGTGCCGGCATCCGTTCCATCACCTCCGTAATATGTGGACCACGCCAATGTGCCCCCGGGAGTGAACTTCATGAGGAACATATCGAAGCCGGCACCCTTCACCCCTTGGAAGTACGCACCACCGCCCGGGTTCAACGTCGGCAGATCGGTGCTGCTGGAGAAGCCGGTGAGCCACACATTAGCGCCATCGCTGTGCACACTGTGCGCGCCTTCATCGCCGTTGCCTCCGATGTAAGTGGCCCACTCGCGGATACCCGTCGTGCTGAACTTCAACAGGTACGCATCGGAGCCCAGGTTCAGGAACCCTTGGTAGTATGCGCCCCCGCCAGGATTCAATACTGGTAGTGCCGTGCTGCTGGTCTGCCCGCAGGCCCAGACGAACGTGCCATCACTGAATATGGCATTGCTGATCTCGTGATCACCATCGCCGTAGTAAGTGGACCACACGATGATGTTCGGGTCGATCACCAGTGGCCCGGTGCGGCCCGGTCCATCCTCCGCGGAAAAGCCGAAGACATTCTTGCCCAGTGTCGTGTAATGCGACGGAACCACCCGGTCGCCAACGAAGCTCTTCACCGCGCCGTCATCGATGCTCCCCAACCCGCATGTAGCCACCAAGTGCCCGAGTTCCACTTCGGCCTGCATGGCGGTCGTGCCTGCGTACCGCATGCGGATGGTCGATGCATCCGCACCGGGGGCCACCACGAATTCCTGTTTGAAACCTTCTTCGCCGGGAGCGCCCGCCGTCAGCACCCAATCGATGCCCGGCAGGATACCACGCACCGTTAACCGTTCACTGGCATAGGCTTCCAGCGCGATAGGGCTTCCGTTGATCAAGAACCGGTCCGGGGTGTCGGAGTGACCTTCCGCAGTGCATTGGGCCCTTGTGATGGTCACGTCCTCAAGGATCATGTCCACGCGCTCCCATTCCACCGTGCCGTTGGCTGGTCGACGGGTGTGTGCGGGGCGCAGAGGGATCCCATCAGCGAGCGGTTTGAGAAAGAAGTAGCTCAGTCCCCAGGTCGTCACGAACACCTTCGCACCCGGCAGCGAAGTGCTGTACAGCACTTGTGGCATAGGGCTTCCGTCTGGGCTGCGCACCTGGCCAACATTCTCCGTGAAGCGCAGGGGTTCGCGCACAGCCTCATCGGCCGCAGCAAGGGAAACGAAGGACGTGACAAGGCAGAGTACCGTGCAACCCTGTCGCACACCCGCGTACGCGGATGAGAGCCGCACCCAAAGGAGCGAATGATGGACCATGACGAATTTGTTGATGGATGAACACGAGCCGACCACAAGGGCCGACGTTCAACTGCGCGATCGCGCAGCCAACAAGTTCAAGCCTTAGGCGGATGGAACACCGAACGAGCGGGCCATTCGCCCACCTCGGCCAGGCGCATCCATGTACGGGCAATGGGTAGCTCCTCCAATTTCACCGCCAGGGTGGATCCTACGGGAGCAAGAAAGCACTGACAGGCCATCACCGGGTGGTGGAAAGGCAGTCCGCCGTGCCTGTTGGAGTCTTGGTGTTCGTGCTCGGGGTCGGTATAATGCAACAACAGGAACTCGGCCCAGGTCATGGTACCACCACTCTCCGCAAAGTGCTGCTCGTAATGGTGCTCGAGGGACGGCAGGCGGAAGAGTTCGGCCAGCCCACCAGGAGCCCAGGTGCTCAAGAGCACCTGGAGCACCAATACATAAGCGGCCAGGCTCTTCATACGTGCAACGAACGTAACCACTTAGGCCCGCTCGTGGTGGGGGACAAGTCATTTGTTCGACGGACCGGGCATTCAGGATGCTGAAGCCGTTTTTCCTGTGTCCGCGTTGATGGGCGGACCGGCAGAACGGGTTGGTGGCCGGACCCGGAACGGCCTGGTGAGGCATTGAAAGGGAGGAAGATGGAACGGTACCCCGCCTTTATCTTCGTGCGTCACACCCTGCAATGAGCAATTCGCCCCAAGCTAAGTTCGGCAGGTCAGCCGCTCCTGTTGCGCGTACGCAAAGCGCACCGGCCACTTCCAACACCGTCGCCACCGAGGTCGACGTCGCCTACATCGACGGCAAGGCGTACCCCATCAACAAGAACGAGACGATGCTGGCCTTCATGCGCCGGCACATCGGTCCCAATCCTGTTCCGACTCTTTGCGATGCACCGAACCTGGAGCCTTTCGGTTCGTGCCGTGTTTGTTCCGTGGAAGTCGCCCTTCAAGAGGATGGTCCTTCGAAAGTGATGGCCTCCTGCCACTCGCCCGTGGGCAAGGGCATGTACATCACCACCAACAGCCCGCGCATGGAGCGGCTGCGGAAGAACATCATCGAGCTGGTGCTCACCGACTACGATACCGAGCGCCTGAAGAAAGAGGACCACGGCGCGAACGAACTCTACAATGTCGTCCAGCAGATCGGTTTCGACATCGACAGCGTGCGCTACCCGAAAGGCAAGACGCACCAGAACACGCCGATGGACACGAGCCATCCTTATATGGTGAGCGACCTCAGCGCGTGCATCAGCTGCTACCGCTGCGTGCGCGCCTGCGACGAGGTGCAGGGCGAATTCGTGCTCACGATGGCCGGCCGCGGTTTCGACAGTCACATCGCCAAAGGCACCGACGAGAGCTTCTTCAAGAGCGATTGCGTGAGTTGCGGCGCCTGTGCGCAGGCCTGCCCTACGAGCGCCATCACCGATGTGTTCAAGAGCAAGGAGACCAAGGCCGATACAACGGTCCGCAGCGTCTGCACCTATTGCGGCGTGGGCTGCAACCTCGAAGTGAAGGTGAAGGACAACAAGGTCGTCGCCATCACCGCGCCCTACGATGCGGAATCGAACCAAGGGCACACGTGCTTGAAAGGCCGCTACGCCTTCCACTTCTATGATCACCCCGAGCGACTGCGTACGCCGCTCATCAGGAAGAACGGCGAACTCGTTCCCGCGACCTGGGACGAGGCCTACGACTACATCGTGGACCGTTTCGCGGATATCGTGGAGAAGCACGGCCCCGATGCATTGGCCGGCGTGAGCAGTGCGCGCTGCCCGAACGAGGAGAACTACCTCATGCAGAAATTCTTCCGCGTGCAGGTGGGCACCAACAACATCGACAGCTGCGCGCGCGTGTGCCACTCACCTACCGCGCTCGGCATGCAGAAGACCTTCGGCACCGGCGCGGCCACCAACAGCATCGACGACCTGAAGGACACGCACACGATCATGATCATCGGTGCGAACCCGACGGACGCGCACCCGGTGACGGGAGCGAAGATGAAGCAGCAGATCATGAAGGGGAAGACCCTCATCGTGATCGACCCGCGCCGCACGGAGCTGGCCCGCTACGCCAAGTACCACCTGCAGTTGCGCCCGGGGACCAACGTGGCACTGCTGAACATGTTCATGTACTACATCGTGAGCGAGGGCCTGGTGAAGCAGGAGTTCATCGACACGCGCACGGAGGGCTACGAAGACTTCAAGAAGGAACTGCTCAGTGTGGACGTCGCCGAGATGGAGAAGGTCACGGGCGTGGACCGCGAGCTGGTGCGCAAAGCGGCGATCGCTTACGCGAGTTCACCCGCCGCCATGAGCTTCCACGGTCTGGGCGTCACCGAGCACTACCAGGGCACCTTTACCGTGATGCAGATCGCCGACATCGCGATGATGACCGGCAACATCGGTCGTCGCGGCGTGGGCGTGAACCCGCTGCGCGGACAGAACAACGTGCAGGGCGCGGCCGACATGGGTTGCCAGCCGCACCAGGGCGCCGGCTATTTCGCCGTGGACACGCCCGAGTACAGCAAGCTCTACGACGACTTCTATGGCGTGCACGTGCCGAACATCGTCGGCAAGAAGATCCCGCAGATGTACGATGCCGCACTCGCCGGCACCCTGAAAGCGATGTGGGTCTGCGGCGAGGACATGGGCCAGACGGATCCCAACACCAACCATGTGCGCAAGGCCCTCGGCGCGCTCGACCTCTTCGTGGTGCAGGAGCTCTTCATGACCGAGACCGCCAAGCTCGCGCACGTCGTATTGCCCGGCGCCAGTTTTTTGGAGAAGAGCGGGACCTTCACCAACGGCGAACGCCGCATCCAACGCGTGAACGCCGCGGTGGCTCCGGTGGAAGGGACCAAGGGCGATGGCGAGATCATCGTGGACATCATGGAGCGCTATGCCGCCAAGACCGGTCGCAAGAGCGGCAACGCGAAGAAGACCTACCACCCCGAGTGGGTGCTCGAGGAGATCAGCCGCATCGCGCCCTTCTTCAAGGGTGTAAAGTGGGATGAACTCGGCGAGCAGGGCAAGCAATGGCCCGTGGCCGCCGACGGCACCGATACCAAGATCCTGCACGTGGACACCTTCAAGCGCGGGCTCGGCCACTTCTACTTCAATGCGTGGCAGATGAGCCCCGAGGTGAAGGCCAACCAGGCGGAATTCCCCTATATCATCACGACGAATCGAGAGCTGGAGCACTACAACTGCGGCGCCATGACGCGGCGCACCGGCAACGGCGAGATCCTCACCGAGGATGTGCTGATGATCCACCCCGAGGACGCCGCCAAACATGGCATCGCCGAGGGCGACATGG
>JBATMK010000102.1:0-2755 GCA_049289815.1 Flavobacteriales bacterium | reverse complement strand
GGCTGGCGCCGCGCGATCCCGCTCTCGTTATCAGCCTTTGTAATGCCTCGGCTTCTTCTTCGCCAACGCTTCCGCAGGCTCAGGCACCCAATGGTGCAGACCACCGGCAAGCGGATCATCGAAGGTCGTCGGGATGTTGCCTGCAGCCGTCCGCTCTCCCCAGGTCAGGTGCTGCTTGCCATCATCGCGGCGCTCCATGGTGATGCACTCTTCCACAGGGCACACGAGCGAGCAGAGGTTGCAGCCCACGCAGTTCTCATCGATGATGCTGGGGATGCGGTTGGCGGGATCGCTGGATAGCGCGATCGCCTGGTGTGCTCCATCCTCGCAGGCGGTGTAGCAGAGCTGGCAGCCAATGCACTTGTCCCCGTTGATGCTTGCAACGACCTTGTACTTGAGGTTGAGGTCTTCCCAATGCATGATGTTCGGCAGGGCCTTTCCACGGAAGTCTTCGATCGTCTTGAAGCCCTTTTCGTCCATGTAGCGCTCCAGGCCCGGCAGGATCTCGCGGATGATACCGAAGCCGAAGTGCATCACAGCGGTACACCCCTGCACGGTGGTCGCGCCGAGCAGGATGAACTCGACCGCGTCGCGCCAGTTCTCCACGCCGCCGATCCCACTGATCGGGAGGTTCACCTCGGGGTGCTGCGCGCAGTTCTTCACCATGTTCAGCGCGATGGGCTTCACGGCCGGGCCGCAGTAGCCGCCGTTGGTGCTCTTGCCATCCACGATCGGGTATGGCACGAACTGGTCGATGTCCACGCCAACAATACTCTGGATGGTGTTGATCAGCGAAATCGCGTCGCTTCCACCAGCTCTCGCCGCACGCGCCGGACGGGTGATGTCCGAGATGTTCGGCGTCAGCTTCGTGATCACCGGGACCTTCGCAACTTCCTTCACCCACTCCACGATCATCTGCAACACCTTTGGCTCCTGCCCTACTGCGCTACCCATGCCGCGCTCGCACATCCCATGCGGGCAACCGAAGTTCAGCTCGATGCCATCGGCACCGGCGTTCTCCACGTCACGCACGATCTGGTGCCACTCCTCCTTCGTCTCCACCATCAGTGAGGCGATCACCGCATTGTCCGGGAAGCGCTTCTTCACTTCGCTGATCTCGCGCAGATTGTCCTTGAGCGGCCGGTCGGTGATCAGCTCGATGTTATTGAAGCCCACCATGCGCTTGTCGCGATAGTTCACGCTGCCGTAGCGGCTGCTCACGTTCACCACGGGCACGCCGAGGGTCTTCCACACGGCACCACCCCAGCCCGCGTCGAAGGCCTTCATGATCTGGTATCCCGAGTTGGTCGGGGGTGCTGAAGCCAACCAGAAGGGGTTCGGGCTCTTGATGCCAGCGAGATTGGTTCTCAGGTCTGCCATGGCCTATTTCTTCAAGTATGCGTTGATCCCATGCGCCGCCTTCTTCGCTTCGGCCGCTGCGTTCACCACTTCCACACCACCGTTCACGGCATCACCCGCGGCGAAATATTTCGGGTTGTTGGTCTGGTAGTTCTCATTGACCACGATGCGACCACGGTTGTCGAGGATGCGGCCCTTCTTGTCCAGCGCCAGACCGGCGATCTGCTCCAGCAGTTCCACCTGCTTCCCTTGTCCGGTGCCGAGCAACACCATGTCGCACGGCTCCACGAACTCACTACCCGGGATCGCTTCGATCTTGCCGTACGCTGCTTTGTTACGGATGAATTTCACTCCGGTCACAGAGCCATTCCCCAAGACTTCCACCGGGGTCACGTTGAACAACGCCTTCGATCCGCTCTTCTTCGCCAGGTCGAATTCGAAGCCGTATGCACCCATCTCCTCCGGCCCACGACGGTAGGCGATGATCACGCTCTCCGCACCCATTCGGCAGCTTTCGCTCGCGGCGTCCATGGCTGTGTTACCGCCACCGAGCACGATCACCTTGTTACCCAATGGCGTCGCTTGATGCTTGTTGCGCAGTTCCTCCACGAACTCCAGCGCGCCCATCACTCCCTTCTTGTCCTCACCCGGAATACCCAGCGATGACGTTCCGCCTAGGCCGATGCCGATGAAAACCGCGTCGTAGTCCTTCTCCAAGCGCTCGAAGTCAGCGCGACCGGTCACAGGCTTGTTGTAGTGTACGTTGAAGCCGAACTGCTCCTGCAGGTACGTGATCTCATCCACAGCCTCTTCGTTCGTGAGCTTGTAAGGCGCAACACCGTACACGCAGAGACCACTGGGCTTCGCGCGCGCCTCGAAGATGTCCACTGCATGCCCGAGCATCCGCAGTTCGCATGCGCACGACACGCCCGCTGGCCCAGCGCCGATCACCATCACCCTCTTGCCCGTCGCCTTGCCCGTGATGAAGAGCTTCTTCTTCGCGCGGATCACCTTCTCCGTGGCGTGTGCCTGCAAACGCCCGATCTCGATCGGCTTCACATCCTGGTGGTTGTACACGCAGGCGCCTTCGCACAGCTCCTCAGTGGGGCACACGTTGCCGCAGGCATGCCCGAACCAATTGCTCTCGTAGATCGTTTTCGCGGCTCCGTCCTTGTTCCCATCGTTGATCTGCCGGATGAAGTTCGGGATGTCGATCCCCGTGGGACACGCGTTGATGCATGGCGCATCATAGCAGTAGAGGCAACGGGAGCTCTCGTAATAGGCCTCCGTGTCGCTCATCAAAGGCTTCTTCGGATGGAAGTTCTTGGCGAACTCAGCCTCGGTCGTGGGTCGTTTGTATTCAGCCATGATCGAATGCGGTTGGTCTATTGTCGAG
>JBATMK010000101.1:0-29460 GCA_049289815.1 Flavobacteriales bacterium | reverse complement strand
ATCCAAGGGTACGCCATACTTCTCGAGGGCGAGAGTCTTGCATAGCTCAATCGTATCTCCGGTTAGTTCGTCAATGTCGGTCCCATCCAAGCGTTTTGTCCAGAGGTAGTACCAAGGAACATCTGGTCCTTCTGTTTCAATGGTAAAGCTCAAATCGCCCTGCTCGGCACGAAGGAGAATGTTGCCTGCGCTTTCCGAAGACATTTCCTCAACGGCTCAGATACATCGACCGTTCAGCGTACACCTCCCTGAAGAACGGATCCTTCAGGTCCTTAATGAAGTGGATGGCTTCGCCGGTGCTCTTCATTTCGGGCCCGAGGCTCTTGTCCACATCGGGGAACTTGTCGAAGCTGAAGACAGGCACCTTGATGGCGTAGCCATCGAGCTTCGGCCTGAAGGGGAAGTCCTTCACCTTGGCTTTGCCGAGCATGACTTTCGTCGCCCAGTTCACATAGGGTTCGCCGTAGGCCTTCGCGATGAAGGGCACGGTGCGGCTGGCGCGCGGGTTGGCTTCGATCACGTAGACCACTTCGTCCTTGATGGCGAACTGGATGTTCACCAAGCCCTTGGTCTTCAGCGCCAGCGCGATCTTTTTCGTGTGGTTCTCGATCTGCTCCATCACGTGCGGGCTCAGGTCGAAGGGCGGCAGCACGGCGTTGCTGTCGCCGCTGTGGATGCCGGCCGGCTCGATGTGCTCCATGATGCCGATGATGCGCACCTCTTCGCCGTCGCAGATGGAATCGCTCTCCGCTTCGATCGCGCCGTCGAGGAAGTGATCGATGAGGATGCGATTGTCCGGCATGTTGTGCAGGATGTCGAGCACCTGCGCTTCCAGCTCGTCCTCGTTGATCACGATCTTCATCTTCTGCCCGCCCAACACGTAGCTGGGTCGCACCAACAGCGGGAAGCCGAGCTCGCGTGAAGTGAGGATCGCTTCCTCGGCGGTGTTGACACCCGCGAACTTCGGGTAGGGGATCTTGAGGTCGCGCAGCAAGCTGCTGAAGCGCTCGCGGTCCTCGGCCATGTCCAGCGCTTCGTACTGCGTGCCCATGATCTTGATGCCGTAACGCTGCATCTTCTCGGCGAGCTTCAACGCGGTCTGTCCTCCTAGTTGCACGATGACGCCTTCGGGCTGCTCGTGCTGGATGATGTCGTAGATGTGCTCCCAGAACACCGGCTCGAAGTAGAGTTTGTCGGCGGTGTCGAAGTCGGTGCTCACCGTCTCCGGGTTGCAGTTGATCATGATGGTCTCGTAGCCGCACTCCTTGGCCGCGAGCACGCCATGCACACAACTGTAGTCGAACTCGATGCCCTGGCCGATGCGGTTGGGGCCGCTGCCCAGCACCACGATCTTGGGGCGATCGCTGCGGATGCTCTCGTTCTCTTCTTCGAAGGTGCTGTAGTAGTATGGCGTCTTCGCCGTGAACTCACCGGCGCAGGTGTCCACCAATTTGTACACGCGCTTGATGCCGAGATCGTTGCGCTTCTTGTACACCTCGCTCTCCAGACAGTCGAGCAGATGGGCCACCTGCCGGTCGGCATACCCTTTCTGCTTGGCCTCGAAGAGCAGCGCATCGGGGATGGTGGCGAGCGTGTACTTCTCCACTTCCTTCTCGGTGAGGATCATGTCCTCGATCTGCTTCAGGAACCAGATGTCGATGCGGGTGATGTCCTGGATCTTCTTGAAGGGGATACCGAGCTTGATCGCATCGTACACGTGGAAGAGCCGGTGCCAGCTGGGATTCGCGAGACTTTCCAGCAGCACGTTCGCGTCCGTTACCTCGCGGCCATCGGCACCGAGGCCATTGCGCTTGATCTCCAAACTCTGACAGGCTTTCTGCAACGCTTCCTGGAAGCTGCGGCCGATGCCCATCACCTCGCCGACGCTCTTCATCTGCACACCGAGGCGGCGGTCGCTGCCTTCGAACTTATCGAAGTTCCAGCGAGGCACTTTTACGATCACGTAGTCCAGCGTGGGTTCAAAAAACGCGCTGGTCCCCGTGATCGGGTTCTCCAGTTCATCGAGGCGGTAACCGATGGCCAGCTTGCTCGCGATCTTGGCAATGGGATAACCCGTGGCCTTCGATGCCAGCGCGCTGCTGCGGCTCACCCGCGGATTGATCTCGATGGCGTAGATGTCCTCGCGTTCATCAGGGCTCACGGCGAACTGCACGTTGCAACCACCGGCGAAGTCGCCGATGCTGCGCATCATCTTGATGGCGAGCGTGCGCATCTTCTGGTAGGTGCGGTCGCTGAGTGTCATCGCGGGCGCCACGGTGATGCTGTCGCCCGTATGGATGCCCATCGGATCGAAGTTCTCGATGCTGCAGATGATGGCCACGTTGTCGTCCTTATCGCGCAGCAGTTCCAACTCGTACTCTTTCCAACCCAGCAGCGCCTTGTCGATGAGCACTTCGTGGATGGGGCTTACCTGCAAACCGTGTTTCAACAACTTATCGAAGTCTTCCTGTTTGTGCACGAAGGCCGCGCCGCTGCCGCCCAACGTGTAGCTCGCGCGGATCACCAATGGGAAACCGAATTCCTGCGCAACCTTCTTGCCTTCGAGGTAACTGGTCACGGTCTTGCTCTCGGCCATCGGGACCCCGATGCGTTCCATGAGGGCGCGGAAGTGTTCGCGGTTCTCCGTGATGTCGATCGCGGCGGTGTCCACGCCGATCATCCGCACACCGTACTGTTTCCACAGACCGAGCTTCTCGCATTCGATGGCGAGGTTCAATGCCGTCTGCCCGCCCATGGTGGGCAGCACCGCATCGATCTTGTGCTTCTTGAGGATCGTCTCGATGCTCTCGGTGGTGAGCGGCAACAGGTAAACGTTGTCCGCTGTCACCGGATCGGTCATGATCGTGGCCGGGTTGCTGTTGATCAGCGTTACCTCGATGCCTTCACCACGAAGAGAGCGGGATGCCTGGCTGCCGCTGTAATCGAATTCGCAAGCCTGGCCGATGATGATGGGTCCACTCCCGATCAGGAGGACGGAGCGGATGGAAGAGTCTTTGGGCATGTCCGGTATTTACCGGGCTGCGAAGCTATTCGGGGATGATGTGGCGATGAGCGGATGTGGATAATGAGGGTGGATCGTGGATGAAATGCGAATGCCAGGATCAATGCGGATAGTTGCCAGAATCGCTTCTCCCTCTCCCACCCTCTCCTTGGGAGAGGGCAGGGTGAGGTCTTGCGCGCCGCAGCCAACCCTTCGCGTTCGCATTCGTCCAGCGGATGTGTGTAACGTTGTTTCCATGCGATCGCTCAGCTTCTTCCTGTGTCTGGGCGTAACCGCTCTGTGCTTCGGACAATACCCCGGCGCGTTGGACACCACCTACCGCTCCGGCGACGCGGGTTCCGCACTCGGTGACGGCGCGGACCGGACGGTGTTCAGCAGCCTGCTGCGGCCCGACGGGCGGATCTTGATCGGCGGGGAGTTCGAGCATGTGAACGGCGGCTACCAGCGCATGCTCGGCGCCCTCAACACCGACGGCACCCTGGACACCACCTTCCTGCCCACCGACCTTCCGAGCAACTGGCAGCCCAAGGGCGTGTACCGCATGGCGCTGCAGCCCGATGGCATGCTGCTGGTCGCGGGCCGTTTCAACCGTTGCGTGCACCGTATGCTGGTGAGCGGTGAGGTGGACAGCACTTTCATCACGGGCTTGGGATTCGAGGGAGCGACCCAGCCGGAAGCCCTGGCGCTGGCCTTGCAGCCCGATGGCAAGATCCTGGTGGGCGGCCGTTTCACCAGCTTCAACGGCTCGCCGGTGATCAACCTCGCACGGTTGAACGCGAACGGAACGCTTGACGCGACCTTCCAAGTCGGCAACGGCCTCAACGGCGAGGTCCTCGACATGGTGGTGCAGCCCGATGGGAAGATCGTTGTGGTCGGCCGCTTCACCAATTGCTGGGGAAGCGTCGGTCACATCGTGCGGTTGAACGCGAACGGAACGCTGGACGGCGCCTTCCAGGCCAGCCCGGGCGCGGACTATGAGATCCTGGACGTGCACCTACGCAACGATGGCACCCTGTTGATCGCGGGACCCTTCTACTACGCAGACGGCGTGTACGCCCCGAACCTCTGCCGCCTTACCAGCAGTGGCGACCATGACCCGACCTTCTCCGTTCCTGCGGGTGTGGTGAACTACACCATCCGGCGCGTGCACGAGCAGACGGACCAGCGCGTTCTCGTTTCGGTGAACTACAGTGCAAAGCGCCTCCTGTCCGATGGTTCGTTGGATACCACATTCCAGTCCCCGGCACTGAACTACCAGCCTAGCTACGGTCGAGCGATCGAAGTCATGTACGACCGGCCCGACGGGCGGGTTTTCATTGGGGGCACCTTCGTGAGTGTCAACGGAAAGTCGGCGAACCATTTCGCCCTGTTGAACGCGGATGGCAGCTACGACGACACCTTCAACATCGCCCATGGCTTCAACTCCCCCGCCTTCTGCGCATCGCTGCTCAACGACGGCTCGGTGATCGTGACGGGCATGTTCAACGGGTTCGACGGTGTACCCACCAATAGCTTGAACACCATCTTCAATTCAAGCACGGTGCGCCTCACCCCCAGCGGCGTTCTTGACACCGTGAACTTCACGCCATACGGTGAAACGGTGCTGCGGGGCGCGCAGGCCATCCAGCCCGACGGTAAGATCCTCACGGGTAGTTTCCGGATCACGCGCCTGAACCCCGACGGCAGCCTCGACGCGTCTTTCCCCAACGGACCGCTCGCCGGCAACAACTTGATCAACGACATCAAAGTGCAGCCCGACGGGAAGATCCTTCTGAGCGGGAACCTGCAAGGCTTCGCGGGCATCTCTTCTCCCGGCATCGTCCGATTGAACAACGACGGCACCGTGGATGGATCCTTCGTGGTCGGTACGGGCTTCCCCTATACCGCCGGCTCGCAACGTATGGCGCTCCAGCCCGATGGGCGCATCGTGGTCACCGGGAAATTCACCGAGTACAACGGTACCCCGATGAACCGCATCTGCCGGCTGATGCCCGACGGTGCGCTGGATACCTCGTTCCACATCGGCACGGGCTTCAATCACAATGGGTACGACGTGGAAGTGCTGCCCGATGGCCGGGTCCTGGTGGCCGGATACTTCAGTTCATACAATGGCTTCAATTCCACTGCGCTTGTGTTACTGCACGACGATGGCAGCGTGGACAGTTCCTTCGTGAGCGAGTCGACGGTCTTCATCGGCGACGGTTACATGGCGCTAACGCACGATACGATCGGGAAGATCCTCCTCGGTGTTGCATCCCTTCCCGGTGGCTTGCTCCGCGTGAACATGGACGGCACGGTCGACGCAACCTTCGACATAGGCACCGGTTCCAATGGGCAACTGGGCGAAGCGATCGTACAATCCGACACCACCTACCTGATCTGCGGCGCGTTCACCGCATACGACGGCACGGGCCGCAACCGCATCGCGCGCATACACGGGGGGCATTCCGACAAGACCACCGTGCAGGTGAAGTTGCTGTTGGGTGGAGCGTTCGCCGGATTTCAGATGAGTTCCGCGCTTCTCAATCAGGGTTTGCTGCCTTTGACGGAGCCGTATTCAGGGTTCGGCTATCCGCATATCGGCGGCGGCGGCGAGTTGGTCAACGTGTGGCCCGGCAACCCCATGGTGATCACCGATTGGGTGGTGGTGGAACTGCGCGATGAGGTGAACCCTTCGATCGTAGTAGCGACCCAAAGCGCTTTGCTGCGGCGCGATGGCCAGGTGCTCTCCACACGGTTCCTGAAGAACCTGGTTTTCGATGTACCGCATGGGGATTACTTCGTTGCCGTGCATCATCGGAATCATCTCGGCGTGATGACCGCAGCGGCCCTTGCGCTCGACGATATGCCGACGCATGTGGACTTCACTCAACCGGGCACTCCCACGTACGGCACTTCGGCACAGAGGATCGATGGCGCACGCGCACTATTGTGGGAAGGCGATGCAACAGGGAACGGCCAATTGAAGTACGCCGGGGTGAACAACGACCGCGACGCCATACTGCTGGCCATCGGCGGCCTGAACCCCCTGAACACAGTGGTCGGCTATCTGCCTGAGGACGTCAACATGGACGGCATCGTGCGGTATGTGGGCTTGGCCAACGACCGCGACCCGATCCTGCAGAACCTGCCCGGCCAGATACCGCTCGCTACCCGAACGCAACAAGTTCCCTGACGCGGTCTTCACGACGATCTTTGACGGCATTCGATCATCCGGTCGTCTGATCTTCTCATTGTCCGATCACACATTCACCCACAGCGGCCTCACGATCGCCTACCGAACGTTCGGCCATGGGCCGGTGCCTGTGATCGGCTTCCATGGTTACGGGGGCAGTACCAGTGATTTCGCTCCGTTCGAAACCGCGCTGGCTACGAAGTGTACCATCCACGCCTTCGACATCTGGTTCAACGGAGCGAGCGTGTGGCCGCCGGATCGGCCCATCAGCGATCCGTTGCGGCCCGAGGAATTGACCGACCTCGTGCGCGCCTACATGGATGCCCACGGCATGGATCGCGCGCTGTACATGGGCTTCAGCCTCGGTGGGCGCCCCGCCATGAGCCTTATGGAACGGCTACCCGAACGTTCGCGCGGCATGCTACTGCTCGCCCCGGACGGATTGGTGCGCAACCCGTGGTACCGCGCCCTGAGCCGCTATACGTGGGGCCGTGCACTCTATCGGACGTTCCAGGAAAAACCTGAAGGCTGGTTCCGCACGGTGGATGCCCTGCACCGACTGAAACTCGTGACCGACAAGCGCCACAGCTTCTTGCGCTTCCACACCGAGAACAAGGCCAAACGTCAACTCGTTCACGACGTCTGGCTCAGCCTTCGGCTATTGGAGCCGGATCTTACTGTGGTGGTCAATAACCTGAGGCAGTACGATCTGCACGCCCACCTGTACATGGGGCGGTTCGACTCTGTCATCAAGCTGCCTTGGGGTCAGCGTTTCCAGCGACGGGACCCGGAACACATCCACCTCACTGTCCTGGAAACAGGTCATCAAGTGCGCACCGCCGGGCTGATGGCTACGCTGGCGGCCCACCCCAGGCTCTGGAAATGAGAACAGGGGCCGTTGGGCCCCTGTCCGGATGATCTGGAACGACGGCGAGTGCCTACTTCGCGTGCTTCTCGTCGCTGGTGCTGAGCTTGTGCCGGCCTTGCGCGCGGCGGCTGCTGAGGACTGCGCGGCCACCCGCGGTCTTCATGCGCTTGCGGAAACCGTGCTTGTTGGTGCGTTTGCGCTTGCTGGGCTGGTAGGTGCGTTTCATGGCCGATCGATACTGTTGCCTCCGCGATGCTTCCAGCGAAGGGGCCGCAAATGTAACCGGATCGGCTTCGCCTCCAAATGCCGATCAACGCGCCGCGGAACGCAGCCGTTCCAGGCCATAGGCCGCCACAACCCCGTCCTGGGTCTCAACGATCAACCGGCCATCGGCATCCACGTCCACGGGCCGCGCCGTGATGGGCTTTCCATCGAGTTCGAAGGGGCTCCAACGGCCTTTGGCCCACAGCAGCGCCGAGTAGTCGGTCGCTATGGCCGGGTCGCCCTGTTCCCATTGTTCCCACCGGCGTTCGAAGGTTTCCAGCAGCACGTCCAATAGTGCCTTTCGGTCGTGCTCCTTCCCGGTTTCCAGCAGCAGGCTGGTAGGCAGATAGGCCTCGTCCAGTTCCTTGCTGTTCACGTTGAGCCCGATGCCCACGATGGCGTTCTGCACCAAACCACCCAGCACTTCGTTCTTGATGAGGATGCCTGCGATCTTGCGCCGATCCACCAATACGTCGTTGGGCCATTTGATGCGTGTTTCGTTGCGCACCCGGGCCTGTACGACCTCCTGCACCGCGAGAGCCGCCACCTTGGCCAGCCCGAACTGTTCCGAAGCCTTCAACTTGCGTGGCATCAGCACGATGCTCAGCGTAAGGTCAAGACCGGCGCTGCTGGTCCAACTCCTCCCGCGCTGGCCCCGTCCGTCGGTCTGCCGGTGGGCCAGGATGACAGTGCCATGCACCGCTTGTGACAGCGCCAGCAGTTCGGCCGCCTCTTTGTTGGTGGAATCCACCGAACCCAGTTCGATGAGTTCCTTGCCGATCACCTTCCCTCCCATGGTCTCAGTGCTGCAGTACCCCTGCTCCGTGCGCCCAAAATGAACGCCTACCTTTGAACGGCCCAAGTTACACGGGATGAAGAAAGCCATGGACGCCGACCAGAGCGTCCTTTTGACCGAAGCCATCGTGCTCGGTATCCAGGAAGTGAAGGGGCGCGATATCGTGACCCTCGATCTGCGCAACGTACCCAACAGCATGACCGAACATTTCGTGATCTGCCATGGCGACAGCAACACGCAAGTGGAAGCGATCGCACAGAGCGTGGACAAGTTCGCCCGGGCACGCATGAAGGAGAAGCCCTGGCATGTGGAAGGCGAGCGCAATGCCGAGTGGATCCTGATGGACTACGTGAACGTGGTGGTACACATCTTCCACAAGAACAAGCGGGCCTTCTATGAACTGGAGGAACTTTGGGCCGATGCCGCACGGCGTACCTATCCGAACGTAGCGTGAAGAACAGCGAACCGCAGAAGACCGAGAACGGCAACAAACCGGAGAAGCCCGGCAAGGAGAAGCCTCGCCGCGTCTTCAACCTGTACTGGATCTACGGGGTGGTCATCGTGATCATCCTCAGCCTGCAGTTGTTCTCGTTCGGTGGGAAGAGCACGGAGATCACCTTCAACGAGTTCAAGACCTACATCATGGCCGGTGATGTGGAGCGCGTGGTGATCATCACCAATGAAGGTGTGAAACAAGCCACGGTCTTCATCAAGAAGGACAGCTTGTCCACCGGACCGCACGCTCAACAGCTGAAGGACGGGAAGATCGGGGCGGAGGGCCCGCAATACTTCTTCAACATGGGCGGCTCCGACGCGCGTGTGGCCGAGATGGAGAAGCTGATGGACGATAACAAGGTCCGTTACAATTATCGCCAGCAGGAGACCTGGGGACGTGATCTCTTGAGTTGGATCCTGCCTTTGGGCGTGCTCATTCTCGTATGGCTGTTCATCATGCGGCGCATGGGTGGGGCCGGTGGACCCGGTGGGCAGATCTTCAACATTGGCAAGAGCCGCGCGCAGGTCTTCGAAGGGAGCAAGACCACCAATACCACATTCAATGATGTTGCTGGCTTGGACGAGGCCAAGGAAGAACTGGAGGAGATCGTGGATTTCCTGAAGTCGCCCAAGAAGTACACGGATCTGGGTGCGAAGATCCCCAAAGGGGCCTTGCTCGTTGGCCCGCCGGGTACGGGCAAAACCCTGTTGGCGAAAGCCGTTGCCGGCGAGGCCGAAGTGCCGTTCTTCTCGTTGAGCGGATCGGATTTCGTGGAGATGTTCGTGGGCGTTGGCGCCAGCCGCGTGCGCGACCTCTTCAAGCAAGCCAAGGAAAAAGCTCCGGCCATCATCTTCATCGACGAGATCGATGCGATCGGACGTGCACGTGGCCGCAGCGCCAGCATGGGTGCCAACGACGAGCGCGAGAACACCCTCAACCAGCTCCTCACGGAGATGGACGGTTTCGGCACCAACAGCGGGGTGATCCTGCTGGGTGCCACCAACCGCGCCGACGTGCTGGACCGTGCATTGATGCGTCCGGGCCGTTTCGATCGGCAGATCTATGTGGACATGCCCGATCTCAACGAGCGCGTCGCGATCTTCCGCGTGCACCTGAAACCATTGAAACTGGACCTGTCCGTGGATGTGGAATTCCTGGCCAAGCAGACGCCCGGATTCAGCGGTGCCGACATTGCCAACATCTGCAATGAGGGTGCGCTCATCGCTGCGCGGCGCAAGAAGAAGGTGATCGACAAGCAGGATTTCCTGGATGCCGTGGACCGCGTGATCGGTGGATTGGAGAAGAAGAACAAGATCATCACACAGGATGAGAAGCGCTCCATCGCTTTCCACGAGGCCGGCCATGCAACGGTGAGCTGGCTGATCGAGCACGCCTCACCGCTGGTGAAAGTCACCATCGTGCCCCGGGGCAACTCGCTCGGCGCAGCCTGGTACCTGCCCGAAGAACGGCACCTCACCACCACGGAGCAGATGCTCGATGAGATCTGCGCCGCACTCGGTGGCCGTGCTGCGGAGTTCATCATGTTCGGCAAGGTGAGCACCGGTGCGCTGAGCGATCTGGAGAAAGTGACCAAACAGGCCATGGCCATGGTCAGCATCTACGGTCTCAACGACCGCATCGGAAACATCAGCTACTACGACAGCAGCGGCCAGGGTGAAT
The DNA here is from genome assembly GCA_049289815.1 of Flavobacteriales bacterium. GTDB lineage: Bacteria > Bacteroidota > Bacteroidia > Flavobacteriales_F > PHOS-HE28 > PHOS-HE28. The sequence continues at coordinate 19,159 of JBATMK010000101.1, read as the reverse complement.
ACAATTTCGGTAAACCGTACAGCGAGCAGACCGCCCAGACCATCGATCAGGAAGTGAGCAAGATCGTGGAGCAACAGTACACAAGGGCCAAGCGGATCCTGAGCGAGAACAAGGACAAGCTGACCGCATTGGCCGATCAACTGCTGGAGAAGGAAGTGATCTTCAAGGAAGACCTGGAGACCGTTTTCGGTAAGCGGGCATGGGAACGTGAGGAGGCGGTGCCGACCAACGGTGCACCCAAAACCGCAGCGCAGCCCAACGATCCGTCGCCTGCACCGGCACCGGCCACGAGTGAACCAACGGCTTGAGCTGTTGATCGATCCACGATTGTGCATCTAGCTCCGGCGGGCAGACCATGAAGGAGATCGGGATCCGCGCTGCAACCGGCGCGGTATACGTTGGCCTTACGTTGCTCGCCGCATGGGCTGGGCCGTTGCCAACGCTCATCCTTTTCCTTCCGGTGTGTGCTATCGCGGCGGGCGAACTGCACAACTTACTGCATACGTCACCCGACGATGGTCGCACGGGCTGTATGACCGTCGCCGGTATCGCCTATGCGATCGTCTCGGCGAACGCAGTGGCACCGTTCCACATAACGCCGGCGTTCGTGGCCGTGGGCCTGCTGCTGCTGGTCTTCGTCCGCGTGGTACTACTGCTCTTCGCCAATGGGAACGATCCAGGCCGTGCACTCGGTGCCGACCTGCTGATGATCGTCCTGATCGCCGTGCCGTTCGCCCTGCTTGCGCATCTTGTCGCCATCGATCACCGTGTGATGATCGGTATCATGATCCTGTTGTGGACGAACGAAACAGGCGCGTACCTCAGCGGTAAGTTCCTCGGCAAACACAAGATGATGCCCGTCATCAGCCCGAAGAAAACCTGGGAGGGGCTGATCGGCGGTGTATTCTTCACGCTGCTCTTCGCATGGTTGCTCCATATGGCCTGGCCGTTCGTCGAACTGCGGCATTGGCTCACGATCGCTGTGTTGGTGGCGGTGTTGAGCACCGTGGGCGATCTGCTGGAAAGCGCCCTGAAGCGTGCACGCGGCGTGAAGGACGCCGGCAACATCCTGCCGGGCCACGGGGGCATTCTCGATCGGTTCGATGGCCTCTTGCTGGTGGCGCCCGGCGTTTGGGCCTACCTCCTCCTGGTGTTCTGATACCGCTCCATGGCTGCGTCTATCTTCGCCTGCCCTTGAGCCGCTGAAGCGTCCTTTTCCCCCGGCGATAGCTCACGGAACCATGCATCTGCACCGCGAAGGGACCCCCACCTTGCTGATCGGCCTTGCGCTTTCGTGCTTCCTGTTGTTCGCCGTGTGGAACTGGCCGCTCCTGCCCTTCCCGGTCAATGTGTTCATCACCGCGGTCATCGTGACCCTCTACTTGATCATCCTGTGGTTCTTCCGGGTCCCGCATCGAACCGTCAGCGACGATGATCGTTCGATCCATGCACCGGCCGATGGCAAGGTCGTGGCCATTGAAGAGGTGATGGAAAGCGAGGTGCTGGGTGACAGGCGCCGCCAGGTGAGCATCTTCATGAGCCCGCTCAACGTGCACGTGAACTGGTATCCGTTCACCGGGACCACCGTGTACTACAAGTATCATCCCGGCAAATACCTGGTGGCTTGGCACCCGAAGAGCAGCACCGAGAACGAGCGCAGCACGGTCGTGATCGAACATGCGCGCCATGGCAAAGTGCTCTTGCGCCAGATCGCCGGTGCGTTGGCGCGCCGCATCTGCACCTATGCTCGCGAAGGATCGACCGCGGAGTTGGGCAAGGAATTCGGTTTCATCAAGTTCGGCAGCCGTGTGGACGTGCTGTTACCGTTGGATGCCGAAGTGATGGTGAAGCTTGGCGACAAGGTCAGCGGGGCCACCACGATCATTGCACGATTCACATGAACCTCATGAAGAAAGTCATCACTGTCCTCGTCACCTTGTTCATTGTGGGAGCCTTGGCCTTCGGGCTCAACTCGCTGTTGAAGCCCACCGCCGAGAGCAAGCTGCCCGCCGCGGTACCCACCGTCAGGGACAAGAACGCTCCACCATCCGACCTGATCATGGGCGACCGGTTGGAGAACAGCGGCCTTCGCTTCGATGGGGTCTACCATGCCCGGCTTTCCGATCTGCACTACTACATGCGGTTCTACCCCGCCGGCCACGTGGCCATGGTGGGTGGGCCGGAGGGGAAAGACAACGGTTCGTTGCGCACCATGCTGCGGCCCTCGGTCCTCACCCAACCCAGCATCGGCCTCTACAACATACCCGTGAAATGGAGCGGCGACAGTTTGTTCATGACCGCCCATGGGCCCAAAGGCTACATCATTTATCGCGCGAGGATCGAAGGAGCTGAACGGCTCAGCGTGCTGAAGGAGAGCAAGGTGAACGGCCGCAAGAAGCTCATCCCTTACATCTTTGAAGCCGACGGAACGGAAGTCTCAGCCGAGCAGGGGAAGTAATTCGCTGAGATGTGCAATGGTGTGGGTGGCTTCAACCTCCCCATGCCTGTTCTCGGGGTCGAAGAGCACTTGGTGGAGTCCCGCGCTCCGGGCGCCAACGATATCCGCCTCGACATCGTCGCCGATCATCAGGCTGTCCTCCGCTCTTGCGCCTGCTTTGTTGAGCGCGTAACGGAAGATCCGTTCATCCGGCTTGCGCGCTCCGGCCCTCTCGGAGGTCACGATGGCATCGAAATGATCCACCAGTCCGCTGCACGCCAGCTTGGTGTGCTGTGTTTCCTGGAACCCATTGGTGATGATGTGCAAGGCACTCCTGCCGCGTAGATGATCCAACAGATCCAGCGCACCCGGCACCAAAGCCGTCCTGCGTGGGCAACGCTCGATGTACAAATGACCCAAGCTGCGCGCAAGCTTATCGTCCTTCACGCCGAACTGCAGCAGCGTGTTCCGGAAACGCAGCACGCGTAACACGTCCTTGTCCACGCTTCCTGAAGAGTACCGCGCCCAAAGGGCTGCGTTGATGCCCTCATATACCGTTATGAAGTCTTCCGCATCAACTATGCCCGATCCCGGCAGATCCAGTTCCAAGAACAGCTCGTTAAGCGTAGCGCGCGAGTTCGCGCGGAAATCCCACAAAGTGTGATCGAGATCGAAAAAGATGTGGGCGTACCGCTTCACTGGCCGATCGTCCAGAACACGCTGAGCAGTATGCTCCATACCGCCACGGAACCCAACAACGTGGGCAGGGTGCGGCGATCGTGCTTGAAGTATTTGGCAGCCAGCACCGAGCACACGGGTATCGATATGAACGGGAGAACAGCTGCGATGCCCACCAGCCCATGCATGCGTTTCACCCGCACAACGAATTTGTTGAACCGCGTGAACACCTTGGCCGGGGCGCCCTTTTCGAGCCGCCTCCGCACCGCGCGCAACCTGGCGCGTTCGATGAGCCATGCGCTGATACGGTAAAAGAGCATCGTGCCCAGACATCCACCGACAAAGGTCCAGAGCAGTGCGCCACCGAATTTGCCCCCCAGGCTGAAGGCGATCCAGGGCGTGAAGAGGATCTTCACCATACCACTGCCCACGACCACGAGTATTTCGAGCGGGCTCAGCATGGTCGATCAGAGTTTGGTGCCGTAGGCCAGATCCCCGGCATCGCCAAGGCCGGGCACGATGTAAGCCTGTGCGGTCATCTCTTCATCCACGGCGCCGGTCCACAAGTGCGTTCCGGCCGGCAAATGGGCTTTCAGGTATTCCATGCCCTCGGCGCTGGCGATGGCCGACACGATGTGCAACGCCTTGGGTTGCCCCAGTCGCAGCAAAGCGCGGTACACCAGTACCATGCTGCGACCTGTCGCAAGCATCGGGTCGGTGATGATAAGCGTGCGCCCTTCGATGGACGGACTGCTCAAGTATTCCACCTCCACATCGAACCCATCCTCGCCTTTGCGGTGTTTCCGGTAGGCGCTCACGAAGGCGCTGTCGGCGCGATCGAAGTAGTTGAGCATCCCTTGGTGCAGCGGCAACCCGGCACGGAGGATGGTGGCGATCACCGGTTGTTCTGTCAACAGGACCGTACGCGCAACACCCAACGGGGAGGTGACTTCCTGTTCTTCGAAATCGAGGGTCTTGCTCAGTTCGAAGGCGAGGCACTCGCCAATGCGCTCAAGATTGCGCCGGAACCGCATGCTGTCCTTCTGCACATGCTCATCGCGCAACTCGGCCAGGAAATGGTTGGCGATGCTTTGCGTGCGGGAGAGTTCAACCACCATGGTTCAGCGCTTGAAGGGCTTGAGCCAGAACGGAAGGTCGTTCATGGTCAGGCGTAAATATACCGTGGACCGCGCGCCGAATCCCTCGTAGAACCGGGCGGTCCCGGGATGCTCACTGCCCGCGAAGTCCAGGATCGAGGAGCGGCCACAGGCGTGTTCGGCCCCTGCATCCACCAAGTGGAACATGGCGTTCATCTCACGTCCGGCTTCGTCCACAGCGGATTTCAGCAGGATGCTGCGACCGCACCAGTGCGCGAAGGCAATGCCGCCCCCCCATACACCTGCCGCACCGCGAACGCCAAGAATGTCCACGTCTCCGCGATCGATACCTGCTTGCAATAGCACGGGCAATGAGCGGAGACCCCGCACATCAATACCCGCGAAACGCTGTGCCGTGGTGCGTTGAAAGAGTTCGGAAAAAGCATGCCCATCCATGGGTTGCGCCAGCAAGCCTTCCACATCCAACCCCTTGCGCAATTTCCGTTCGTGGCCCTTGGAGTAGTTCGTGCGCACGCGTTCGATGCCGCCTGACAGGTCAAGGACCTGGTTGGTATGCTCGGTCGCATGCCAGCCTTCCACCGCAGGTGCCGGCATGCTTTGGTTGATGCTGATCTGGGCAAGTCTGAAATGATCCGGGATGCTCCTGATGAACGCGGAAGCGACTTCCTGGGTGATCGTTGCGGGCGCGAACACACCGAGTTGCTGGAGGCCGAAGGGTTGGAACAAGTAACGCACGCCGAACTTTTTCCTCCACGTGAGCGGCATCATGGCTCCGGTGCTATCATCCACCAGCGCTTCCCAATCGGGGCTGGCAATATCGAGCACGTAACTCTGGGCATACCACAGCATATTGCTGCACGACAGAAGCCGGCGGTCCCATTCCGCTTTGTCGATATCCGCATGGTGGACGTAGCGGATCATGCTTTGGCGTAGCGGGTGATGTCCATGATCGCATCGCGCCAGCCCTTTGCTTCCAGATGGTCGCTCAGGAAGCTCTCATGCCACAGGCCGATGAACGTGCCTTGCACGCCTCGCACCTTATCCACCATGCGCTTGGCCGCTTGGGCGCCCTCATCCGGGGAGAGGCCGAGCTTGTTGCGCAGGGTGTTGTCCATCACCGTGTGGGGCCAGATGTCCAGTTCGGTCTCCCTTTCTTTGCGCAGGTCATACCACCGGAAGGGTGTACACGTGCCAGCTCGGAAACCCAACGCATCGTGAAGTCCCATGCTGTGGTCCTCGGCCACTCCGATGCGTTCCAGCTCGGCGTATGGCTCGCCTTGATGAATACGAAGGAAATGTTGGCGCGAAGCGGAAACGGGCCTTCCGGTCATGGCACCCAGTTGTTCGCGCTGCAGTGCAATAAGGGCTTGCTGCGTGAGACTATCGTAGGAGGGGTGGATCCCGATCTCCGCCCAACGTGCGGTCTCCTTGATGCGTTCTGAAAGAAGCGGGAACGAGATCGGGACCGCATGGTCATGTACGGTGCGCTTGGCGATCAACCAGAAAACAATGCGCCGATCGGCAAGCCCCTCGGTCAAGTGTTCAACATCGGCATACACATCGAACGGGTCACCTGTCCTGCCCGAAAGCACTTCGCGCCTTGCGCGCATCTCTCCCACGCGGTTCTGTGCGACCGCCCGCAAATGCGCTCCTGCAACGCGCCACCACGGCCGGCCGAGGTACGCGAAACCATTGTCGACATCCATCGTGAAGAGGTGCCGGTACCTCCTGTTGGGCATAGGCACGCGTTCATCCTGCTCACGCCACTTGCGCGCCAGCCACAACGCCCACTCATCCACGACGGCTGAGTCCAGAAAGCCGTTCTGCGCCGCGAACAGTTCAGCGGTGCGCACCCGTCCGTGCTCATCGGTTCCGCCGAGCGAATACTCCTCCATTCGTGCGAGCATCCAGAACGTCGCAGCGAAAACGTCGAACGATGTGCTCCCTTGCGCGGTCGGGAAAAGGGCTGTGATCCCTTGCACCCTTGAAGTTGCAGGGTCGCCGGTGCGCACTTGTGCCTCTTGCAGCAATCCTTCAGGATGAACCCGGAGTACATCCTGCTCTGCCGTTCTACCATAGAGCAACCGGGGGCCGTCCGACGCGCGCAAGGCTTCGAGGTCTTCCATCCATTCCACGCGCCAACCCAGCATACGTTCCAGCACATGACCGATCACATAGCGCGCACGCGCCGTGGGTTGTTCGATATGTACGAAGACGGGCTGCAGGCTTGTTGGTCCCTATCGAGCGGGCGAGCGGACTTGGACAATGTTAACGAAGCCCCACGCCACTGGCGTGCGTCAACCAAGGTCCTTCACCAACACTTCACAGACGCTTTGCGCTGCGTGCCCGTCCCCGAACAATGGTGAACAGGCCGGTACCCCCACCGACAGAAAATGCGCCGCGGATGTAATGATGCGATCGCGATCGGCCCCTGCAAGAACGGCTTGGCCATGTTGCACCAGTTCAACCCACTCCGTTTCGGGTCGCAAGATCACGCAAGGCTTGCCGAAAAAGAAGGCCTCCTTCTGAACACCGCCGCTATCGGTAAGCACCAGCTGGGCATTGCGTTCCAATTGGATCATGTCCAGGAAGCCAGCCGGAGGGATCAGGTGCATGTCCTTCGAAGACCCGACTGCGGCACGAAGCCGGGGGTCCAATACCGTGGCCATGCATTTGCGCAGTCGCGGATGCACCGGCAATACCATCGGTAAGCGGTGTGCGTTGACAATTTCCAATAGCGCCTCGAAGATCCCGTTCAGGTGGTCCGGGATATCGGTGTTGTGATCGCGATGAACGGTGACCAAAGCATAGCCTTCCGATGAAAGACCGAGGTCGCGGAGTATTGTGCTGCGTTGCTCCGCGAGCATGGAGAAGTGCATGCTGTTGTCGAACATCACATCGCCGTTCATGTGCACGGCCGGTGCATTGGCGCTGGGCTTTGCGGGAGGTGTTGTGGAAAATCCTTCGCGCTCCAGGTTGCTCACGGCCGTCTGCGTTGGGCAGAACAACCACGTGCTGCAGTGGTCGCAGGTGATGCGATTGATCTCCTCGGGCATGGCCTTGTTCCATGAACGCAACCCTGCTTCCACGTGGGCCACGGGGATGTGCAGCTTGGCCGCAGCCACAGCTCCGGCGAGGGTGCTGTTCGTGTCCCCATAAAGGAGTACGACATCGGGCCGGGCTTTCAGCAGCTGCACCTCGATGCCCTCCATCATACGTGCGGTCTGGGCCCCGTGGCTGCCGGAGCCCACGTTCAACTGCACGTCGGCTTCCGGAACACCCAGCTCCTGGAAGAACACCCGGCTCATGTTCTCATCGTAGTGCTGACCCGTGTGCAGGATGGTCTCATCCATGGCTGTTGCGAAGCCCTCCTCCATGGCGCGGCTGATCGCAGCGGCCTTGATGATCTGCGGCCGAGCACCGACAACTGTCAGGATCTTGATGGGCGTTGCCATGTGTTTCGTCTGTCTCATCCCGATCGGCTGGGATCAGAGCATGCCGTTATCCGCGAAGCTGAAGTAGCCGTTGTCCGTGACGATCACATGGTCTTGAACGGCAATGTCCAGCAATCGCGCACCTTCAACAAGTTTTCTCGTCAGTGCGATATCCTCCGCACTGGGCTTCAACTGCCCACTGGGATGATTGTGGGCCAACACGATGCCCGCGGCCCTGCGGTCCAGTGCTTCCTTGAAAATGCGCTTGGGGTCGGCCACGGTACCATGCATCCCACCATCGCTCACCATGCACTTATCCGTGACGCGGTTGCCCCGGTCCAATACGAGCAACCAGAACTGCTCGTGCGGCAGGTCGGCCAATACGGGCCGCAGTTCATCGTATGCATCAGTGCTCGTTGCGATCCTTCGGCGCTCCGGCCCGCGGTCCTCCCGCCTTCGCCGGCCGAGTTCCAATGCTGCTGCAATAGTGATGGCCTTGGCTTCCCCCATACCGTGGGTCTTCATCAGATCGGCTACGCTCATGCGGCCCAAACGGCCCAGATCGTTACCGGCAGTACGCAGGATCTCCCTTCCCATCTCCAAGGCATTCAACTGCGGTGTACCGGTTCGGATCAGTATGGCCAACAACTCGGCATCGCTGAGCGCCTGTGGCCCTTGCGCCATGAGCCGTTCCCTGGGACGTTCGTCCTTGGCCCACTCGCGGATCGTGGGGCGAAAGCCCTCTGGTTCGGGATCCATCGGCTGCAAAAGAAACAGGTCCCCGTTGCGGAGGACCTGTTCAAGTTCAGAGGTTCCGGGCCTTACTTCAACCCAGCCACGTGCTTGGTGAGGCTGCTCTTGAGGTTGGCCGCCTTGTTCTTATGGATCACCTTGGTCTTGGCCAGCTTGTCCAGCATGCTGCTCACTTCGGGCAACAGTTTGGCCGCTTCCTTCTTATCCGTGCTGGCGCGAAGGTCCCGCACAGCATTGCGGGTGGTCTTGTGCTGGTAGCGGTTACGCTCGTTACGGGTTTCCGTCTGGCGTACGCGCTTGAGGGCTGATTTGTGGTTGGCCATGGCCTTTCTGTCGAAATGGGCCGCGAATATAGATCCCAGCCCTCTACCCACCTCTAACAGCCGCCAAAGAAAAGTCCCGGTTACCCGGGACTTCCCTTAACCACTGTCCGAAAGTCGATCAGTAAGCGAACTCCTCCTTGCGCCCAAGCATATTGGTCACGGTCTTACCCACGCATTGGAGATCCAATTTGAAGCTCCAGTTCTCGAGGTACCACACATCCAGTTCAATACGCTTCTCCATCAATTCAGGGGCATTGGTCTCTCCACGATAGCCGTTCACCTGCGCCCAACCTGTTATACCGGGGCGTACAAAGTGGCGGACCATGTACTTGTCCACGACATCGCGGTATTGGTCATTGAGGCGGACCGGGTGCGGGCGAGGACCCACAACGCTCATCTGGCCCATGAACACATTGAAGAACTGCGGCATCTCGTCCAGGTTGCTCTTGCGCAGGAACGCACCAACGCGGGTGATGCGCGGGTCGTTCTTGGTGGCCTGTTTGCTGTCAGCCTCCTTGTTCATGTGCATGCTGCGGAACTTCCAGCATACGAAGGGGCGATTGTTGCGACCGAGCCGTTTCTGGGTGAAGAACACGGGGCCACGACTGCTGAGCTTCACCATGATCGCCAGCAAGGGGAACAACCAGGTGAAAACCAAGGTGATCACCAGGAAAGAGAACACGATGTCGAAGGCGCGCTTGATATACCGGTTACGTGCTACATCAAGTGGCTCGCGACGCAGTTTCCCGGTCGGGACAGCCCCATGGAACTCAAGGCTGGTCGTCTTCACCACAGGGATGAAGCTCTCGGCGCTCGGGATCACACGGAAACGGATGGTGTGGCTTTCGCAGAACTCCATCAAGTCGGTGATCTCGTCCTTCTGTGTACCCGGGAGTGCGCAGTAAACGATATCGATACGGTTGCGCAGGATGAACTTCTTCGCATCGGAAACCTCGCCCATGCGCTTGGTTTTCAGTTCCCCGTTCAAAGGAAGGTCACTGAAAATGCCGCGGAAGCGATAGCCCCTTACGGTCTGATCTTCGCAATACCGATGGATCTCTTCGGCGGCTGGACCCTCGCCCACGATCACCAAGTCCTTGACAGCGGTGAGCGGATCCAGTTGCAGCACCTTCACCAAGCCGTTCTGCACTTGCAATAGGGGCCTACGTCCGTTGCGCAGCGCCGTGCCCAATTCGGTACTGGCCGTTTGCAGGATGGAGCGTTCTCGTGGCGCGCTGCCCATTCCTGTCTTGTCGTCGGTGGAGAGCATTTTTCCGGAAGGGGATGGGTGGGGATCGGGGTCAGTGTCCTTTCGGAAGAGCGAGGGCGAATGTAGAGGGGTCGTAAGGCGAAGTCAAGATTCGTCGTAATATTTCAAGTGTTCGTCGAAAGGTCATGCGATGGGAACCATATGGACACGATCAACCCTAGTGGGTCACACTTTCATGGGAAACTCATGCCCTTTTTAACAACGCTTTGGCGAACATGCCCAGAAAGATGCTGTTGGTGATGAAGTAGCGCTTGAAGAGCCGTCGTGGTTCGAGCGCCAATCTGTACAACCACTCCAAGCTGAGATCGCGCATCCACTTGGGTGCACGCGTGTCCACACCGGCATACAGGAGGAACGCACCGCCAACGCCGATCATGACACCGTTCACCTTGCCCCGCATCCGGGACATCCACCTTTCCTGCTTCGGGCAGCCTAGGGCGACCAGGATCACATGCGCCCCGCTGGCATTGATACGCGCTGCAGCTTCGTCCATTTCGGTATTGGTGAGCTCCCTGAACGGTGGAGACTCGTGTCCGACGATCGGTGAAGGAGACTGTTCTTTAGTCGAACGGGCAATGATGGTGTCCAGGACGTCCTGCTTGCCCCCATACAAGAACACAGCCAAGCCCTGTCGCTCCGCCTCCAACAAGAGGCCAGGCATCAGATCGTTACCGGCCACCCGCTCCTGCTCCACTTTGGCCAGCAACCTCATGCTGTAGAGGATGGGCATGCCATCGGCTGTGGCGAGATCCGCATCGTTGACGACCGCATTGAACGATGGATCACGAGCCTCAACGGCCATGTGCACGTTCACACAGCACACGTAGCTGCTCCGGTGTGCTTTGCCCAAAGCACAGATCGCTTGCACGTGCTCGGCGAAGCTGCCGTTGGAAATGTCCACGTTGATCACGCGCCGCTTCGCCAACATGCTTCAGCCCTTATGATCGGCGGGTTTCCGGCGTACATCCTTCAGCGTGTGCGCCACGATCCGTTCACTGCCGTTGTCATACCACTTCACCATCGCATCCACCCCTTGTTCCAAACTCCATGGCGCTTGGCCGAATGTGCTGATGGTTTTGTCCATGGGTGTTACGTAGTCGCTGGTCATGCTCCGGAACCGGCCCGTGGTAATGGGGAACGGGATGTGGAAGATCTTCAACACATCGCCCCCGAAGGCCACGGTGCGCACCAACCAGGTAGGGATGTAGCGCACGGGTCTGCCGACCAACTTCCGGCTGATCGCGTCCACCCATAGACGCAGGTCCATCGGTTGATCGCCGACATAGAAAACCTGGCCGTTCACCTTTTCCACCGGTGCGGTCAGCATCTGCTCGATCTGCCAGACAACGTTGCCCACATAGCCGTAGCTGCGCACCACCTTCTTCTTGCTCGGGTGGAAGTACAGGCCTTTGCGCATGACCTTGAACATCACATCGCGATAGCGCAGGCTCCATGGGCCCCAGATGGTGGTGGGCCGGATAATGGTCCACGCACAGGACAGCCCTGCTTCCCGCGTGTGCATCTCCGTGAGCCGCTTCGTTTCCCCGTAGAGGGTGAAAGGCTTGAAATCGAGGTCGTGCTTGGGCTGGTACCCGGCCTCGCACACGAACTGTGTGCTTGTGATAATGATGCGCTGGACAGATGCGAACTCCTTGACGACCTCCAGGAGAAGCTTCGTACCGGAGTGGTTCTGTTGGTAAGCGGCGATGTCGTTCGGCTCGTCCGTATCCGCACGTGCGGCCAAATGCACCACATGGGTTGGCTGGAATTCCTTGAAGATGGCGCGCACAGCATCGCTATCCATGATGTCGCACAAATGCCAGAAGGGGTTGTGCGCGGGATCGAGCGGCTTGTTCCAATCAAGGTTCAGCAAGGGCGTCCCGAGCTGTTTGAAATGCTCTACCAGGTTGGTGCCGATAAAGCCCGAACCACCGGTGACGACTAAGCGCATGTTCATTTCCGATCGTGCCCACGGACGCTCGCAAGAGCCTCTTCCATGTGGCGATGAAAGGCCTCTAACGTGAAGCGCTCGCCGAAGATGCGTCGTCCTTCCTCGCCCATGCGCGCCCGAAGCCCCGGGTCACGGATCAACAGCAACAGCCTCTGGGCCGTGGCCCGGGGATCCTGTACCGGCACAAGGAAGCCGCTGGCCCCATCCCTTACGACACCTGGAATGCCACGCCATTGTGTGCTCACAACAGGTTTCCCGAACTGCATGGCCTCGGCAACCACCAGTCCGAAGCTCTCCGCCTCGAAGTTGCTGGGGAAGCAGAAAATGTCGCACGCCGCGAAGTAGTTCCACTTGTCCTTACCGCTCTTCACACCCAGGAATTCGACGCGACCGGTCAAACCATGCTCTTCGACGAAGCGCATACAATCGGCCTGGAAGGATTCTTCGCCCCACTTCCCCATCATCTCCAGCATCACGGAAGGTTCTTCCTGGATCACTTGGGCAAATGCTTCAAGCAGAACGCGCACGCCCTTGGATGGGATCAATACACCCGTGAACAGTATGCGCAACGGTTCGCCAGGAGCGGCGGTGCGTTCCTGCACCCTGCCGCGCATATCGTCGATGCCGTTGGGTACCACGATGCTCCGGCGCGCATCAAGCGCAGCACCGTCGTCCGGATTGAGATCGCTGGTGCGGATCGCGAGCGAGGCATGGCGGTAAGCCAGATCGAACAACGGTCTGATCAACTTGGGGAGCCGTGTTCTGTACGTGCTGACCCCGCTCGCATGGTAATGGAAGACCGTGTGACTGAACATCCAACGGGTGGCGCAAAGCAGAACGATGTCGCGCAGGACGGGAACCATGTTGGGGCCGGCCGGGGGGTAATAGAGCACCGGGGTGGCGTACCGTACCCGGGCCACCCACACCTTCCAGATGGTGGCGAACAGGACCCGGACCTTTTTCAAGCCGAACTTCCCCACGCTCTCCATGTCGTCGCTGAAGGCCAGCCGCACATGGAACAGCTCAATACGCTGGAAGCGACCCTCCAAGAGCTTCTCGATCATCACCGCCTGTCCCCCGAAGGGGGGCGGCGTTTGTCCTACCACCAGCACGCGCAACAGAGTTGAGGCCACGGGCCGAAACTACCCGCGCACACCCTCTGACTTCCTGAGGGAATGGCTCCTTGGACCAACGCCGGGGTGTGGAGAGCGGCCAGCACCCCTCCAAGGCAAAGCCCTGCCCATCGACGCCCCAAGGGCGTTCGTCGAGAATGTTGAACCGGGGGCTTGCGCGTGGGGTTGAAGGCCCCATACGCACAAGCACATGCTCCTGAACACGACCCGCACGATCCTGGTGGCAAGCCTCACTTGGGCCGCTTCGCTTACCTCTTCCGCCACCACCTACTACATCAGCAGCGATGGCAACGATGCCAACACCGGCACCAGCCAAGCCCAGGCATGGAAGACCATCGGTCGCATGACCCAGAGCATTTTCAGCCTTCAACCGGGTGACCAGATCCTCTTCAAGCGCAGTGGCACCTATTCCGGCCGGTTGGAGATCCCCCTCAGCGGCACAGCATCACAGCCCATCACCATCGGTGCCTTCGGGTCGGGCAATACACCGATCATCAGTGGTGGTGTGGTTGTGACCAACTGGACGGTGTATCAAGGGAACATCTGGAAGGCAACCGTGACCGAGGATGTCAAGTTCCTCTTCAGCGGTGGCCAATTGCAAACCCTGGCTCGTTACCCCAACACCGGCTGGCTGCGCAACGACAACGGCGACGCCACCCACATCACGGATGCGGCGTTGACCCAACCCGACGGCTATTGGGTGGGCGCGCAATTGGTTGTGCGCAGCAGCAATTGGAGCTACGATACGCCCATCATCAGTGGCCACACCGGCACCACCATCACCTTCCCGACCGTGTTCAGCAACCTGGCCCAATACGATTGGGGCTACTTCATCCAGAACAAACTCAGCGAATTGGATACCCCAGGAGAGTGGTTCTACAATCCCGCGGACGACCAACTCTATTTCCGGGCACCGAACAATGCCGACCCGAACAGCCTCAACGTACAAGCAGCAGTTAAAACCCATGGCATCTATGTGCACTGGAACGTACACCACATCAAGATCCAGGATCTTGACTTCCGCTACCAGACGGAAGCCAGCGTGATGAACAGCGGAGGCTACAACGTTACCGTGGAGGATTGCTCCTTCTCCGATACTTACAAGGCCATCCACAGCTACGGGCACCATGGCTCCTTCACGGGTAACACGATCACCAAAACGTTCGGCACCGCCGCCCACATCATGGAGGATGACGCCACGTTCTCCAACAACACGTTCCAGGACATCGCCTTGCGGCCCGGCCTTGGTGAAACCACATGGGGATACATGGGACTGCGCGTGAACGGGCAGGGCTACACCGTCTCCAACAACACCTTCAACAACATCGGGTATATCGCCATCGCACCCGAAGGCGGCGGTGTGGTTGAGAAGAATTTCGTGAGCGGGGCCATGGCAACGCTGAACGATGGTGGGGGTATCGCCTTCGACAATGCCGATGGGCTCATCATCCAGGACAACATCGTTACCGACCTGATCGGCAACCTGGAGAGCAGCGCACCGGACTTCGAGAACTACGTGCCCATCAACCATGGCATCTACTTCGGGAATACCTCGATCAAGAACACCATTGTACGCCGCAACACCGTGGCGCACTGTGCGGGCAGCGGCATCCATGTGGACCATACCATGTTGAGCGTGAACAACGAGGTGCGTGACAACGTGCTCTACGACAACGAGATCCAGATGAGCATCAGCGATGCGAGCAACTACAACAGTGCCGGTGCAACGCCCCCGTATTACGTACCCAACTTCAACGATATCTACAGTGGCAACATCATGTACTGCCTGAAGGATGAGCAGCTCTGCATGTGGATGTACAACACGCACGCCGCCGGCCCCGTGGACTTCGGCACGTTCACCAACAACCGCTACTTCAATCCTTGGGATGAGATGGCGATCGTCATCCACAACACCTACAGCGGATGGCACAAAAGGTTCAGTCTGGACCGCTGGCAGGCTGAACGCGGTGAAGACACAGGCAGCACCATCAGTCCGCTGCACCTGAACAAATACGAGGTGACCAGCGTGATCGGCAACAACCTGACGCCGAACGGCGATTTCGACAGCAACGTGAACGGCTGGGGCGGCTGGCCCACCAATGCACAGCTCTCGCACGACTACACGTACCTGGATAACGGGGCGTGCAAGATCAACTTCCCCGATGGCAGCCTCTACCCCACGTTCGGCCTTCGTCACACGAACACCATCAACATCACCAACGGCAACTGGTACCGCATGAAGTTCAGCCTGCAGAGCAACGCCCACGGTGAGGTGAAGGCAGGTTTCAAAACGCTGAGCCAGGAAGTGGGCCCCGAGATGTACGGCGACAAGTTCATCCCCTTCGGTCCTGCGCGCCGCGATGTGGAAATGATCTTCCAATGCACCCAGACGGAACCCGGTTACAGCCGCTTCGACAACATCTGGCAGGAACCCGTGTACTGGTTGGATAACGTTCAGGTGGAGCGTGTGAACGTGCAGTTGGTGGACCCGTACGTGGATCACGTGCTGCTCTACAACACCCAAGGCACATCGCAGGACTTCCCCCTGACCGGTTGCTGGGCCGAAGTGGACGGCAGCCTGCACAGTGGTTCGATCACCCTCGGCGCTTTCCAAGGCGTGGTGCTGGTGCGCCAGGCGGACATCGCATGCGGCCTGAGCACCGGAGTGGATCAGGAGGCGAGCGGCACTTCGACCGATGTGCGGATCTTCCCCAACCCTGTCACGTCAGGTAGCGCCGTGCACTTCACGCTGCCGCTGGCGCAAGTAACCACCTTCCAACTGTTCGATGCCCAGGGCCGCGTGGTGTTGAGCGAGAGCCTTGAGCCTGGAACCCAGGAAATGGAAATTGACAACAGCGTTGCCCGTGGCGCTTATTCCTTGCTGCTTACCACTGCCAACAGCAGCAAGCATGACCGGTTAGTGGTGCAGTAGATCACCTTCCATCCGAACGAGAAGCCCCGACAAGTCGGGGCTTCTCGTTCGATGAACGGACCTTTCAGGGTGTTATCGGACGCGGCAGTATCCGCGCCGGATTGCCGACGGCTATGTGCCTCGCGGGAACATCCTTCAACACCACCGCGCCAGCACCGATCGCCACATCGTCACCGATTGTGATGGGGCCGATGATCACCGCATTCGCACCGATGTCCACCCGATCGCCGAAACGCGGGCTCCGGCTGTATGTGCCATCCTTCAACTTCCGGTTGCCGATGGTGGTGCTGTTGCGGACCGTGCAGCCAGCACCGAACACGGTACCATCGTTGACCACCAACGCTTGGCCATGGTCGATCCGAAAGCCAGCGCCGATCCTCGTTTTCCAAGGGAGTTCGATGCATAGGAACCATTCCACCGAAATGCGATAGAGGATGAACAAGGGCAGGAAAAGGATGAAGGACACGATGCTCTGGCGGAGCAGGTGCAGCGTCCGGAACCACAGCATCACGAGCCTGCCCTTCGGGTTGTGCGCGTTGGCCTTCCAGTCCTGTGCGATGTTCCACATGCCTGCCATGGTTTGCCCTGATCTTGTCGAACGCGTTCAGTGCTGCGCTGGCGAAGATGACACGCTGCGGTTGAACATCAACTTCAACAGCTTGGGAAGATGCAGGGCGATGGTGACCCCTTGGGCGAGGAGCGACTGAAGCCCGTTCATCCCCACGGCAGCGCTCAACTTCCGTCGTTCGTCCAAGGTCTTTCCGAGCGGTATGCTCATGCTGGCACCTCCAGCACTGAAGTTGGCCAAGGCCCCGGGCAGGTATAGGAACCCGGCGCTGTTCTCCATCCATGCGCGTAACGTCCAGTGATGATCACCACCTATCCGGAGGTCGGTACGGAAGGGCCGGTCCCTGTAGAATGAACGGCGCACGAAAAAGCTGGGGTGGTTCAGCACCATCTCCCAATACTTCAACAGGAACCCATTGCGTTTGGCAAACTTCATCTTGCGCCCACCGCCTTCGTAGTGGATCCAGATATCCCCGTGAACGATGTTCACCGAAGGCTTGTCACGCACTGCGTCGATCACGCGCTCCACCGTATCGGGTTCGTACCAGTCATCGGCATTGATCAGGGCGATCCACTCTCCTGTGCAGAGCGCCACGCCCTTGTTCATCGCGTCATAGATCCCCGCATCGCGCTCGCTCACCCAATGATCGATCCGGTCATCGTACTGCTTCAACAGGTCCACCGTCCCATCCTTGCTGCCGCCATCCACCACGATGTATTCGATGTTCGGATAACCTTGTACAAGGACGCTCAGGATCGTCCGCTCCAATGTGGCTGCGCCGTTGTACACCACCGTTACGATGCTCACCAACGGGACATCCGTTGAGCCGGTACGTGACTTCCCCCGTGCGCGCGTTCCACCGGTCATTCCTCGTCCCGTGTTACAAGTTCCCCGTTCAGCAGGCGATCGGGGCGCACAACGAAACGCTTGTCCACGGCGAGATACGCGAGCATGGTGAAGAACACCATGTGGCCGAGGAAAATGCCATGCGCGAAGATGTCGATCTGGTAAACGAACAGGATGTAGATGAACGCCGCGTAGATCGGCGCCTCGCTGAAACCATTGAGGTAACGCTGCCTGTAGTACTTGTAAGCCTGCCACATCAACCAATAGAAGACGCCCAACGCGATGATGCCCTGACTGGTGAGGATCTCCAAGAACGTACTGTGCGTATGCAGGTTGTACGCGTTCCGTACGCCCCACAAACGCGCCACCTCGTCCAGCATGCCGATCTTGTAATGACCGTGGTAGCTCAGCCCCTGCACCAGGCCACGGCGATCATGAACGGCCCAATCGGCCACCGCCTCCCAGATGTAGGTTCGGCCATTGAATGTGGTGACATCCTCCTTGCTCACCCGGCCGAGGATGCTGGTGAAGAAGGGCAGGCTGACCACCGCGTATATGAGCATGGCGAAGCTCATCATCAGCGGCATGGTGAAGAGGGAAAGGAGGTACACGCGCGCCGCCTTCATCACCTTGAACAGGAAGAGCAGCGTGAACAACAGGAAGATCATGGAGGAGAGTCGGCTGTTGATGCTGAGCATCGCACCGAGGTTCAAGAGATAGACCCCCGTGTAGAAGGAAAAGCGGATCGGCCGGCTGGAAAGCTCGGAGAACTTGATGCGGAAAAGCAGCATCATGTTGACGATGGCCACGAGGTGCGACCCGTCGTAGATACCCGTGCCGAAGGGAAAGCTTACGCGGCCCGGAAAGGTGTGCATGAGGTTGTGTAAACCACCTGCAAAACCGATGTAGTTGAGGATAAGCAACACAAGCAAACTGCGCAGGAAGAGTTCGGCGAAATCGAAGTCGTCGGCCTCGCGGTTGTAGATCATCACGATCACCACTGCCGGGAACGGGACCAGCACGAGCAACGATTGGCCGATGGTATTCGGTAGGGTGAGGATCGCGATATGATGCACCAGCAATCCGATCCAGTACATCATCACCAACGAAGCGATGTACAGCATGCCGATCCAGAACACGCGATTGGTCATGGGCCGCAACGTCCGCTGGTACATGCGGTCGATGAGCCAGAACACGATGATGGACAGGTAGCCCAGCGAAGCGGTCACGTACCCGACCGTCGGGCTCTTCTTCACGATCAGCCAGCAGCCGATGCCGTAAACGGGCAAGGCGATGAGGAACAGGAAATTAATGAGCTTCCTCTTGCTGATCACGGCGTAGGCTGACGGTGCGCCAAGGTATCCGTAGGCGAAGGACCTCTGCCCGACCGACCATGCCGGTTGTCAGTTCTCCGTTGTCAGTCCGTGGAACCCGACAACCGCGCTCCTGATCAGGTCAATTGATGCCCAGCTTGCGTTGGAGCCTTCCGAGCAGCGGTGTTATGGCCCTGTCGAATTCCTTGGGCAGCACCTTCTTCAACCGGTTCTTGAAACGGCGCAGGGTGCTGGGTTCGATGTACCGCTCGAAATACTCCAGGTCGCGTTCCTTGTCGGACACCATGAAGGGAGGATGCCTTAACGGGAACAGGATGTTGCCGGCCGCATCCTTGTTGCGCGGGTCCAAGTGGCTGCCGGTATGCGTGCTGCCATCGCCGAA
>JBATMK010000100.1:0-1887 GCA_049289815.1 Flavobacteriales bacterium | reverse complement strand
GACCAAGGCCGCATCGTCGCGGTCGGCACGGCCGATGGCACCAACGACTTCGACGGCCAGATGCTGACCTTCGATGGCGGAATACTGGCGCGCTACCTGCCCGATGGCACGCTTACGGACCTCGTCCAATTGAACGACATCAGTGCGGTGCATCAGGAAGCCACCGCAGTGGAAGTCGCGCCGGGATCCGGGAACATCTATGTGAGCGGTGCCTTCTTCGACAGCATCTCGCTGAACGGCTTCGGCGCAAGCGCGGTCCCGTTCAGCGTCTTCGTGTTGAAACTGGATGATGCGCTCACCTGCCAGTGGCTGAGCTACGGCGGTGGCAATGGCAACACATACGGCTCCTACCCGCGCGGACTGGCGATCGATGCGGCGGAGAACAGTTACATCACCGGGAACGCGAGCGGTGATGTGGTGAGCTTCGGTCCGCACAGTTTCATCGGGAACTCGGAGTTCGATGATGAGGTGTTCGTGGTGAAGTACGGCACCGGTGGCACACCGCAATGGTTGAAGCGCGGCGGCAGCATCCGCAACGACGAGGCGTTGGACATCATCGCCGATGCGCAGGGCAACACGGTGATCACCGGATTCCTCGGAGGCAACATCACGTTCGCTGACTTCGATGGCATTCAGGTGGACATCGTCAGCCAGAGCAGTCATTGCTTCATCGCGCGTTACGACGCGAACGGCCAGATCACTTACGCGGAACGCATGGGCGGCGGTTCCGATGATGTCGGCTCAGGTCTCGCGCTCGCCAACGACAGCACGTTCTTCCTTACCGGCACCACATGGGGTTCAACGCCCTGGCTCAATTGGAACTACGTGTCCTGTTGCCTGGACCCGAACCTGTTCGTCGCCAAGATCCACGACACGTTCAACGACCTAAGCACCGCTGTTGTGGGATCTGCTGTTGGGCGGATAGGGGTGTACCCGAACCCCTGCATGGATGAACTCTTCATTGCCGGTGGTGCCGTGAAAAGTGGGCACGTGCTCGTCCTCGACGCGACCGGTCGGGTGGTCATCCATCTCTCTATGCCGATGCGCGGGAGCATCGATGTCTCCGCCTTGCCTGCGGGCAGCTACTCGGTGCAGGTCAGCAGCGCTTCCGATCGCCGTGCAGCGCGCTTCGTGAAGCAGTAGTGCTCCTTTTGCGACGCGCCGTGCCGTCTATCTTCGATGCATGTCAAAGAAGACCATCTCCTGGCCCCACGCACCAGCCCCCGAAGGCAAGGACCACGTCCGCATCGGCAACTGACGATCGACCACCGCGTCCTGTCCATCGGAGTTAGGATACTCCCCATCCTCTCAACCAATGATGCGAACGACCCTCCTTGTGCTCATTGCGCTGTTCTGCGGACAAGTACGCTGTCAGCAACCGGTGAAGCTCATTTCCCTTCCTACCCTGGACAGCACCTATCAATGGAGGTTTCTCAAGGGAGCGGCGGATGGATATCTCATTACCACCCAGCAACCCGATGCTGCTGTCGTTGGGAGCACCATGATCGGAACGGATGCCGACGGGGAACCGCAGGTGGCGTACCGGATCCCGGGTAGCATCACCAATGTGATCCTATGCGCTGACGGTGGATACCTGATGCTGGGCAGTGCCCTGATCAAGGTGGACCAAGCGTTCAACATCCAATGGGCACGCAAGCTCACGGCACCCGTGCCCAACATGTTCGTTTCGGGGATCGCTGAGGGTGGAGGGTACAGCTACCTGGTCTACACCGCGCCGGCATCGGCCATTGATGCTTCCCTCTCTTTCTATCCCACGTACGCCGCGGTTATTTTCAAGTTCAACGGCACCGGCGACATGGTGGGCCAGCGGATCCTGGCCGACACTGTCTTTGCATCCAGCCGGTACAACCTGTATCAACCCACTCC
>JBATMK010000099.1:0-8753 GCA_049289815.1 Flavobacteriales bacterium | reverse complement strand
TCATAACCGCTAGCGGCTGCACAGACAGCGATGCAATGATCGTGAACTATGCCGGCGCAGGGAGCATCGCGCTCGGCAACGACACGAGTTTCTGCTCAGGCGGCAGCGTGCTGTTGGATGCGACCCTCGCAGGCAGCACGTACACGTGGAGCACCGGGGCGACAAGCGCGGCTATCACGGCGAGCACATCGGGCACGTATTGGGTTGAAGCGTTGCAAGGCAACTGCGCTGTGAGCGACACGATCGCTATCACCGTGGATCCTGTTCCCAACGTTGCTTTGCCGAATGACACGACCCTTTGCGGCGGAGCAACACTGCTGCTGGATGCCACTATACCCGGTGTCACGTACGTGTGGCAGGACGGTAGCTCGAACAGCACCTTCCTGGTGAGTGCAACTGGCAACTACTCCGTTACGGTTAGCAGTGCGAACGGATGCGCGGACAGCGATGCGATCACGGTGAATTACGCGAGCGCGGGTGCGATCAGCATCGGCAACGACACCACGATCTGCCAAGGCGATCAGATCCTTCTGGACGCAATGTTGCCCGGAGCCACGTACCAGTGGAGCACAGGTGCAACATCCTCAAGCATCCTGGTCGGATCAGCGGGTACATTTTCGGTGAACGTTCAAGTGGGCGCATGTGCTGTTCAGGATACCATTCAAGTGCAAGTAGCCCCCGTTCCTGTAAGCAGCGCTTTCGGCAACGACACCGCATTCTGTTATCCGGGCACCTTGGGCTTGGCAACCCCTTCACCAGCCGACAGCTATCTGTGGCAGGACGGCAGTACGGGGCCGACTTTCCTGGTGGATCAAACAGGAGCGTATTGGGTGGAAGCGATGTACGGCCAATGCCCGTATTACGATAGCATCAACGTGGTGGTGGAAGAACCATTGCCCATCGATCTCGGCGCGGACACGTCGATCTGCGCTGGTACCACCCTGCTCCTGGATGCCACCTGGCCCGGCGCCAGCTATCTCTGGAACACCGGCGCAACTACCGCCACACTGGCGGCCTACCCACCGGGCGGCTACGTAGATGTGACGGTGAACGGCTGCACGTGGAACTACGACATCGCCATTGCCGCGCTTCCGGCCCCGATCGTTGAACTCGGCAACGACACCACCCTTTGCACAGGCAGTTCGATCACAGTTTCGGCGGCGCAGACCGTAGCAACCTATCTCTGGCAGGATGGATCCACGTCGGCCACCTTCTCCACTTCAGCCACCGTTGATGCATGGGTCGAAGTGGATCTGAACGGCTGTACCGCCAGCGATTCCGTCAGCGTCGTTTTCCTCTCGCTCGCTGCCGTGGATCTCGGTCCCGACTCTGCGATCTGTCCTGGGTCGTCGATCACATTGGGCAACACTTTGCCAGGGGCGCAGTACACCTGGAGCACTGGCAGTACAGCGGCTACGATCACCACTTCATTGGCGGGTACCTATTGGCTTGAAGCGGGTATCACGGGTTGCATGGCGAGCGATACCGTGGAGATCTCCGTTGCACAACTCCCACAGCCGAACCTTGGCCCTGATGTGACGGCATGTCTTGGCGACACGGTTGTCCTGAACGTGAGCCCCAGCGGAGCGAACGTCCTTTGGAGCGATGGCAGCACAAGTACTTCAACGATGGCAACTACCAGTGGAACCGTGAGTGTGCTGCTTACGGAGAACGGCTGCTCGGCCTCCGACGAAGTGGCGGTGGTCTTCGTTCCGGTGATCAATACCGTGGATATCGGCCCGGATGTATTGCACTGTGCGGGAGAGCCATTGCAATTGGATGCATCTACAACCGGCGCCACCTATGATTGGAGCACTGGTCAGGTCTCGCCCACCATCACCATAACGGAACCGGGCATCTACTGGGTTGAAGTCTCGGGATCGTGCATCAGTGCCATTGACTCGATCGTGATCAGTCCTGATGAGTGTGGGCTCTCGGTTTTCGTACCGAACACCTTCACGCCTGACGGCGATGGTTGGAACGAAACATTCGCGGCGGTGGTCACCGGCGACTTCATCAGATACACCCTCACCGTGTTCGATCGCTGGGGTGAAGCGATCTGGGAAACGAGCGATACGGGTGCATCATGGAGCGGCAACCATGGTGGATCACCCGCACCGGACGGTGTCTACGTATGGACGATCCAGTACAAGGCAACCACTCCTTCGGGCATCAAGCAGGAACGCTTGATCGGGCACGTGACCCTGTTACGATGAGCTTTACTACGGCGCGTCGAAGCCTTCTTCTTTCCAGATCGTCTTTGCTGACGGTAGGCGCAGATAGGCGATGCGTCCGTTGCGCTCAACTTTGACGATATCCTCTTCCAAGACCTGCACCGCTGTGTACGTCAGGTCCACATGCACTGTACCTGCTGCATCGAGCAATCCTGAGCCGTTCGCGTCGGTTACGGGGAAGTATCCATGCTCAGCGGGTGCCAACTCCTTGTAACCGGTCTTCATCAACTCCTTTCCGGTGCTATCCACCAGGAAGAAGAGTTCACCGCGCTTCACTCGCGCAACGCCGTTCTCGAAGTCCCACACTTGATCGTACTTGGCTTCCGTGATCGTCCTGCCCTTCGCATCCACGTATCCCCACTTGCTCTTCTTTTTCACCGCAACGCCCCACGGCGTGTAAGCACCCACATCCGTATGCTCAGGGGGCAGTACTACGCGTCCGTCCGTACCGATGATGCCGTGTTTGCCCTTCACGCTCACCTCGGCGTGGTCGTTCTTGAATTCGCCCCAGGTGTTCACGCCTTCCGTGGCATCGTACTGCTGTGCGATCACGAAGTGGCCCTTGCGGTCCACATAGCCGCACTTGGCCCCATCCACCACAAGCGCCAATCCGCTGCGGAACGAGCCGAGGTGATCGTACTCCACGGCCAACAGCACATCGCCGAAAGGACCGATCAAACCCAATTTCCCTTCCTGCCGCACACGGCTCACCCCATCGGCGAATCCCTCCACCCAATCATACTGGCATGGCACCACGCTGTCACCTTTAGCATTGATCGCCCCGGCTCGGCCGTTGCGTTGAACAACTGCCAACCCTCCTTGGAACGTCGCGGCGTTGTCGTAGCGGAAAGGCACCGCTACACTACCATCCGTGTTCAAGTATCCGTAGCTGTCGTCCTTTGCAGCGAAGGCTATACCGTCCACGAACTCGCCGATCTCATCGTATTCCAACGGGACCAACAGGTTGCCCTTGCGGTCGCAGACGCCCACTCTCTCATCGCGCTCCACCACGTACAGCCCCGGTCCCGCTTCCTGCACATCGTCGTATTGGGCCTGCACGACCGCGGCTCCTTGCTTGTTGATACTGCCCACCCGACCACCGATTTCAACCAACGCCTGGTCCTTCACGAAAGGCTCGACCCAGGCGTATACGGCCTTGATGCGTTCAATGCCGCCGTCATCGATGAAGCCCCACAGGCTGTCCTTGCGGAAAGGCAGCAACCGCATGCTCGCCGTCTGATAGTCGAGCGCCAGTTCTTCGATGAACGGGTAATCGGGGTAGGTCTTCAGGAATCCGGTGATGGAAGCCGCTGACAGGTCCCGAGTGCTGATCTCGTAGATGCTGCGCCAGGCATCCGGCACGCGCTGGTTCATCGGGTAGCGCTTGATGAACGCGTGATACTCTTCGGCCGTGGTGTGGGGTGTGCTCAGGTGGAAGATCTCATCCTCGGCGTTCTTCACGTACGGGCTTTCGGGATGCTCGGCGATGAACTGCTCGTATGAAGCGATGCTACCGTCGACGGTGTGCTCGCGGAACACGGCTTCCTGCAAGCGGCTGCGCGCTTCATGCACCTGCCTGGCATCCGGGTGTGCATCGATGAAGGCGGAATAGGCCTCGCTGCTGTTCGCCGCGCGCGCTTCCTCAAAAGCCAGGTGATCGCGCACCAATTTCGCCTCGGCCACATGCGCGCTGAAAACGAAGGTGCTCATGTACCTGTCGTACGCCGTGATGGTGTTCACCTTGGTGGTTTGCTCCCACGCCTGATCGCCAACCAGGTTCTTCTGTGCGGTGATGGCGTCGTGGTCCACGCCGAAACGCTTCACACGGAAGCGTTCCTTGTCCGGTGCGCCGGTGAAGGCGGCATCGGCTTTCTGGATGAACGCATAGGACGAATCGAGTTGGTAGAAGGGATTGTCCGCCCTTCCGGAGATCACGCTCAGACCGTACCACGCAGCGCTCGGGTGCTTGCGGGTCTGGGCCTGGAAAAAGGTCCGCGCCTTGAAGTAGTCCTGGATCGCAAGCGCGGCGAACCCTTTCTTCAGTTTGCCTTGCCCATGGCAGACACTTGCCAGAGCCATGCACAGCACCAACTGAACGATCCTCTTCATCGGGGGGCGAAACTACCGGCCACGGTCGCCCACTGCGCTGCACCTTTGCGCCTCGCTGCCGACCGGCTCGTGTTGATGGAGGAACGCATCGCCCGCATTGAACGCCTGCTTACCCGGCGCAACGCATGGCGCATGCTGGCCGTGCTGGCCATCATCACGGTGCCCGCGTTGTTCGCATTGCGCGATCTGCGCCTCGATCACGATTTCGAGAAGTTCTTCCCGGAGGATGATCCCGAACTTGATCATTACCTCGACTTCCGTGCGCGCTTCGGCAACGACAACGATTACGTGCTGTTCGGGCTTCCGAACAGTCCCACCGTCTTCGATCGCCCCTTCCTGGTACGCGTTGATTCCATGGCCGCCCGGTTGGCCCGCGTTCCTGATGTGATCGCGGTGGCCTCACCCACGCGGTTGAACGAGCCGCGCATAACGCCCACAGGGGTGTTCCAAGTCCCATGGCTGCGGCTTGAAAGCGACAGCACGCTTGCTGCGGACAGCGCACGCATCTGGCAGGACCAGCGCATACGCGAGCACTTCTTCAACGCCGGTGCCAGCGCGACGATGGTGCTCATCACCACCGCACCGGGATTGAGCAAGGCGCGAAGTGATAATGTGCTTGTGCGCATCGATGAAGTGGTCGCAAGCGTGGGTTTACCCGACGTGAAGCGCGCCGGGCGGGTGCCCGGCCAGCAGCACTACATCGCGATGATGGAGCGCGAACTCGTCACGTTCTTCCTCAGCTCAGTGGTGCTGTTGGTCATCTTCCTGTTCGTTGCGTTCCGTACCGGCTGGGGCGTAGGCGCGCCCATTGCCGTTGTTGGATTGACCGTGTTGTGGCAAGTGGCGCTGATGACCGCCTTGGGCAGACCGCTGAGCATCCTCACCATGCTGTTGCCCACCATTCTCTTCGTGGTGGGCATGAGCGATGCCGTGCACATCATCGAACGGTATATCGAAGCACTGCGTGAAGGGCACCGCAAGGAACGGGCGCTGGCGATCACGTTCGCGGAAACCGGGCTGAGCACCTTCATCACCATGATCACCACCGCGATCGGTTACGCCACGTTGGTCACCAGCGGCATCCAACCCATGAGCGAATTCGGGCTGTTCACGTCCATCGGCGTCTTCCTCGCCTATGCGTTGGCCTTCACCCTGCTGCCTGCTGTGTTATTGCTGGTACCAACGCCGGTGCGCGCTGAGCAAGCCGTGCGCGCTTCGTTGTGGGATCGGAAGGTGCACGGGTTGCTGCGTTTCACGCTCAGCAACAGACGGGCGATCCTGATCGCATGCTTGGGCGTCACCATCGTGAGCGCGGTCTTCATTCCGCGCATCAAGGTGAACAACTTCCTCCTGGAAGACCTGCCCACCAACGACCCGAACAAGCAGGACTTCCTGTGGTTCGAACGGGACTTCGGTGGTGTACGCTCTTTTGAACTGGAGATCGATGTGAAGGATAGCACACGGAACGTGTGGGACCTCGATGTCCTGAAGGAACTGGAAAAGGTGCAGCGCTTCACGGATGAAGCCTACGGCGTGGGTGCGATCATCAGCCCAGTTTCGATCATGTGCGCGCTGAACAAGGCGGACAATGGCGGATCCCCGGTCTTCGACCGATTGCCCGATGATGATGCCACGGCGCACAAACTCGCACGACGGGCCAAGCTCTTCGGCGGGCGCGATGGATTGAGTTCGATCGTCAGCGCCGATGGCAAGCACGCGCGGCTGACCGGCCGCATGGTGGATGAAGGCGGCTGGGTGCACAAGCGCAAGAACGCAGTGCTGAAGGCCTTCCTTGATCATCACACCAACGGCGGTCTTGTCGGCTTCAAGCAAACTGGCATGGCTTACCTCATCGACCGCAACAACGAGCGGCTGAGCTGGTCCATGATCTTGAGCTTGGGCATCAGCTTCCTGCTCATCGCCGGCATCATGACCTGGTTGTTCCGCGAACCACGCATGGTCTTGATCGCGTTGATCCCGAACGTGGTGCCCATGTTCTTCATCGCCGGGTTCATGGGCTTGGTGGGCATCGACCTGAAGGTGAGCACGGCGATCATCTTCAGCAACGCCTTCGGCATCGCCGTGGACGACACGATCCATCTGCTTGGCAAGCTTCGCATCGAACTGAACAAGGGAAAGTCGCTGGCCTACGCCATGAAGCGCACCTACCTGAGCGGTGGCAAGGCGGTCATCGTAATGAGCATCATGCTGTGCGCTGGCTTCGTAACGCTCATCGCATCCGATTTCGGC
Source organism: Flavobacteriales bacterium (assembly GCA_049289815.1). Taxonomy (GTDB): domain Bacteria; phylum Bacteroidota; class Bacteroidia; order Flavobacteriales_F; family PHOS-HE28; genus PHOS-HE28. The sequence continues at coordinate 2,160 of JBATMK010000099.1, read as the reverse complement.
AGCGTGTACTACATGGGCCTGCTCATCAGCATCACCCTGGCCGTGGCCTTGCTCGCCGAACTGTTCCTGCTGCCCGTGCTGGTGATGCTCTTCATGAAGCGCCGGCCGACACCGGCTTAGGCTACTTTCGGGCAAAGCCCAGCAACATGCGACTCCTCTGGTTGGTGCTCATGATCGGCGCTCTGCTCCTTGCCGGTTACGTGGTTTCCCGTTCCGCGGCGAAGTCCAAAAAGAGGAAGCGGGGCTGATCGCCCCGCTTCATGTCATTCTCTTCTCTTCTCCCTTTGTGACCCTCTCCACCGGAGAGGGCAGGGTGAGGCAGGCGAGGCTATTGCACCTCCTCGTACTGCAGCTTGAACTCGGGATCTTCCATGAAGTGGTCCTTGCCCTTGTCCATCACACTGCGCGCCTCGTCCCGCATCCCTTTCGCCTTCAAATACATGCTGTACTGTATCTGTGCGATCCGCAACAACTTCTTCTGGTCCTCCGGCAGTGAACCGATGTCACCGATGCCTGCCATGGCCTTGTCGTATTCCTTGATCGACAGGTCGCCCTCCTTGGGCAGGTTGCTGTTGTACTGGCAGAGGGCCAGCATCACCCAGGCACCAGCGTTCTCCGGATAGTAGCTCGTCATGGCATCGAACAACTGCTTGGCCTTGCTGTACTCCTTCGCATCGAAGTGGTTGATGCCCTTCTCCTGGGCCATGGTGTTCAGGTCGGTCCAGTAGTCGTCGTAGTTGCCGAAGAACTCCTTGTCCTTGTCCTTCTTGCGGTACTTCTCGGCATACTTCAATGCCTCACGATCGGCCTTCTTGTACTCTTCCATCGCGGTGAACTTCTCGATCTTGCTCATCTCGAAGTAGCTCATGCTGGCGTACAGGTACGGCATGGGGTCCTTCTTGGTGGCGTCGCTCTCCGTGTAGCCTATTGCCTTGAAGAGGCACTTCTCGTAGTTCTCGTCCACGAAGGCCGCCAGCAGGTCCTCATAGACGTGCTTCTGGGCGAAGGACGGAGCCACGGTGAGGGCTAAGAACGACAGGGTAAGAATGCGTTTCATGCGTTGGGTTTCTGGGGGTCGGGGGCCGGTTTCCAAGAACGATGCCGAAGGTAGAATTATCAGGGGCAGGAGCAGGAACAGGGGCAACGTTGGCGCGGATCTTAGTTTCGTCGGCCCTGCTCCCGAACTCATGCGCGTCGACATCCTCACCGCCCTGCCCCGACTGCTCGACAGCTGGTTCGGGGACAGCATCCTGGAGCGCGCCCAACAGAAAGGCTTGGTGGAAGTGCACGTGCACGATCTGCGGCAGTGGAGCGTGGACAAGCACAAACGCATCGATGACTACGCCTTTGGTGGTGGCGCTGGCATGGTGCTTCAGGTCGAACCCATTCATCGGGCCATATCTGAGTTGAAGTCGGCGCGGGACTACGATGAAGTGATCTACATGAGCCCCGATGGTGACCTCTTGGACCAACCATTAGCCAACGAACTCAGCCTGAAAGGCAACCTCATCATTCTCTGCGGTCACTACAAGGGCGTGGATGAGCGGGTGCGCGAGCATTTGGTGACGAGGGAGGTGAGCATTGGCGATTACGTATTGAGCGGTGGCGAGATCCCGGCTGCTGCCCTCTGCGACGCCATCATCCGTTTGCTGCCCGGCGTGCTCAACGACGAGACCAGTGCGCTCAGCGACAGCTTCCAGGACGGTCTTGTAGCTCCCCCTGCCTATAGCCGTCCAGCCGAGTACAATGGCTGGAAGATCCCTGATGTCTTGTTGAGCGGACATCAGGCCAACATCGATGCCTGGCGGCACCAACAAGCTCTGGAGCGCACCCGCCAGCGACGCCCGGACCTGCTCGATCGGCAGGAGGGCGGACCCGAAACTCCATTCGGGGACGGTTAAGGGGACGTTGCCCGGACGGGAAAGATCCTTAAACTTGCAGCCCGATTCGCGCACCCTCACCGCGCAACATCCTGAGCGCCATGGACATCATCAAGCAACTCGAGAAGCAGATCGCCCCGGTACGCGAGTACCCTGAATTCAAAGCCGGCGACACGGTGACCGTGCACTACAAGATCACCGAGGGCAACAAGGAGCGCATACAGCAGTTCCAAGGCGTGGTGATCCAACGCAAAGGATCCGGCAGCACGGCCACGTTCAC
>JBATMK010000098.1:0-5681 GCA_049289815.1 Flavobacteriales bacterium | reverse complement strand
CACGGGGTGGTGGTCCAGGCCAGGATGAACACATCGCCGAACGCATCCTTGAACAAGAACTCCGAAGCGTGATCCTTGTTCAACTTGAACATGGCTACCACACTGGTGTCCTTCACAGGCTTGTAGGCGCCCGGTTGGTTCAGTTCGTGGGAGCTGAGGCCGGTGCCGGCGGCAGGCGAATAGGGCTGGATGGTGTAGCCCTTGTAAAGCAGATCGTCGTCGTAGAGTTTCTTCAGCAACCACCAAACACTTTCGATGTACTTGGTTTGGTACGTGACGTACGGGTGTTTCAGGTCGAGCCAAAAGCCGATGCGCCGTGTCATATCGTTCCACACATCGGTGTAACGCATCACCGCCTTCTTGCAAGCGGCATTGTAGTCTTCGATGCTGATGGTCTTGCCGATATCCTCCTTGGTGATGCCCAGTTCTTTCTCCACACCCAATTCGATGGGCAAGCCATGGGTGTCCCATCCGGCTTTGCGCTCAACGCGTTTTCCTTTCTGGGTCTGGTACCGGCAAAAGATGTCCTTGATCGCCCGCGCCATCACGTGGTGGATACCCGGCAGGCCATTGGCGCTTGGCGGCCCCTCGTAGAACACGAAGGGGGGCGCATCCTTCCGCAGTTCGAGGCTCTTACCGAAGGTGTCCTCCGCATCCCATTGCTTCAGAACGTCGGCCGCAACCTTAGGCAGGTCGAGTTCATCGTACTGTGGGAAACGCTTGTCCATCGCGGACCTTGAAAAAGGTCGGCGAAGATAGCTGGAGCCCGAAAGCGCTTCCGTGCACCGAAAGGGGCCCTAAGAAGCTGTTGGGCGCTAACGGCCAACCACACCGACCGACCCACCATTCATACCATTTCGCATATACCTTCATCCCACCAAAACCTATTCGTCATGAAACGAACCCTACTCCTTCTTTCTTCTGTTGCCCTTGTGATCGCAGCCTCTGCGCAAACGACGTTGTATTCGGACAACTTCGATGGCTACACGGCCGGTGCCGACGTTTCCGTAGCCAACCCGGTCAACTGGTCGGTATGGCCCGGTGGTGGCGACCAAGTGATCTCAACCACATATGCGCACTCCGGGGCGAACAGCATGGGCTGTGTTTCCACGGTGGTCGGTGGGGGCCCGGGCGATCTGCTGCTCCTGCTCGGTGATAAGACAGCAGGAAGCCATCTGCTTTCATGGTGGATGTACATCCCCGCTGGCAAAGGCGGATATTTCAACATCCAGCATACCCAGGATGTGACCACGCCGTCTTTCGCGGCGGAGGTCATCCTTGAGGATGGTGGGGCTATCAGCGGCATGGCGAACAACGTTGCCTTGGCTGGCACCTATCCCCAGGACACCTGGTTCCAGGTCAACTTGTTCATCGACCTGGACAATGTGACGGCTTCGTTCCTGATCGATCTTACGCCGATCGCCACATGGCCGTTCGACACGGAAACGGATGGGGCCGCGGGTCCGAACCAGTTGGGCGCGATCGACTTCTACTCGTATGGTGGTGGTGCGCCCACGATCGGGGAGTATTACGTGGATGATGTTTCTTACCTCCACATCTCAACTATCGGCATCGGGGAGAACGCCTTGGCCAACGCCTTCAGCGTATACCCGGTTCCTTCCAACGATGCCATCACCATCGCTAACAACAGCGGCAACAACGCGGCGCAGTGGCGCATGATGGACATGAGTGGCCGCGAAGTGATGACTTCCTCCGCCATGGTTGTCCCTGGCAGCACGAGCGAAGTGGATATCACCGGTTTGGCCCCCGGGGCTTATACCATGGAGTTGATGGATGGTGGCGTTCGTGAGCGCCATACCGTTGTGCGCAATTGATCATCGCACCTTGTTCGTTGAACCCCCCGGCCAAGGCCGGGGGGTTCTGCTTTCCTGCCGGTTGATGGACCGGTGGAAAACCACCGTAGGTCTCCACGATATGCTGGGAGTGTGGCGCCGATCTTTGTTAATGCAGCAATAAGCCCTGCTGTTCGCGGTTCGATCTTTGTCGGCGAAAGAAGGCGCCCCTCGACTGCGCCAGGGTTGACAGAGCGAAGCGAAGACGGGACGCAGTTGAAGGGGACACGTTCTTGCATTTAGCGGATAGTACATGGGGAGGGCCGGTTGCAGGATTCAGGGACCTGCAAGGATCATCGTCTCATAGGGTTAGGTAAGCCGTGCCCTCCCCACCATCCGCGCGCTATCGGCCGCCTCCCTTGTATTTCGTCCGGGCCTTGCGCCGTAACCACTCCGCGGTGGCTTGTTGCGACCGGATGATGTCCGCTCCCCGCCTTCGCTTCTTGTAGGGATTTGTCTGGGCTTCGTCGATCACGCGGGCCTTCACGGTATCGTTCCATTGCAGCTCCAGCATGTCGAGCACTTCTTGTTTTGTACGTGGATCGATCAGGGGAAAGGCCGCCTCGATGCGGCGGTCCATGTTGCGCTCCATGAAGTCGGCGCTGGCCATGTACACAAGCGGGTCGCCCCCATTGTGGAACACATAGGCGCGGGCGTGCTCCAGGAATTTGTCCACGATACTGATGGCCTCGATGTTCTCGCTGAGCCCCGGCACACCAGGGACCAGGCAGCAGATACCCCGGACAATGATCCGGATCCGGACGCCCGCCCGCCCGGCATGGTACAGTTTGCGGATAAGGGCCTTGTCCTCCAAGCTGTTCAACTTCAATAGGATGGAGGCCGGTTGACCTCGTCGGGCAAGGGCGGCCTCGGTATCGATCAATGCCTCCAATCCGGGCCGCAATGCATCAGGAGCCAAGAGGAGGTGACGGGGTTTGATGGAGACCCGGCGGTCGGCCAAGTGCCGGAACACGGCGGCAACATCATCGGTGATCGCAGGCCTGCTGGTGAGCAGCGCGCTGTCGGAATAGATACGCGAGGTGCGCTCGTTGAAGTTGCCGGTGCCCAAGTAAGCATACTGTTTCCGCTTGCCGCCTTCACGCCGTTCAACGAGGAGCAACTTGCAATGCACCTTCAAATGCGCATAGCTGTACAACACGGTGGCGCCCGCCTTCTCCAGCACATCCCCCCAGTACAGGTTGCTGCCTTCATCGAACCGAGCCTGCACTTCCACGAAAACCGTTACGCGTTTGCCCTGTTGCAAGGCCACGAGAAGTGCCTTGCACACTTCACTGCCATGGGCCACGCGGTACAGTGTGATGGCGATGCGTGTCACCGCGGGATCATGCGCCGCCCGTTGAAGCCAAGTGGTAACGATACTGAAGTCGTGGTAGGGGAAGTGCAGTAACATGTCGCGTTCCCTGAGTGTTGCGAATAGGCTGGACCCCCGGCGTAGTGCCGGATGCTGTACGGGCCGCAAGGGGCGGTCCTTCAAGGGTGCGTGGCCCGGTAGGGAGAGCTTAAGAAGATCGCTGAAATGATGGTAGCGCCCACCAGGGACAAGGTCGGCCTTGTTCAACCCGAGCAAACGGGATAGTCCCTTGAGCATGCCCGCTGGCATTTCGCTGTCGTACAGGAAGCGTGAGGGAACGCCCGTGCGCCGCTTCTTCAGGCTGCGTCGTACCCGGTCAACCACGGTCTCGGCAAACTCCTCATCGAGGTATAGATCGGCATCCCGTGACAACTTGATGCTGTGGCATGCGATGACTTTGTGTCCGATGAAAATGTGGTCCAGGTTCAAGCGGATCACATCGTCCAGGAACATCAAGTGTGTGCGTCCCTTGGGTGCGGGCAGTTCGAGGAACCGCCCAAGCGTATCGCTGGGAACGTTCAGCAGGACCATGCGGTCCTTTCCCTTTTGCCGCACGCGGCAGGCGAGGTAGAGTTTGCGGTCCTCTATGAACGGGGCATTGCCCGCCCGCATAGCGGCGGTTTGCAACAAGGGGGCGATGTGCGCAAGGAACCACTGTTCGGCGAAGAGGCGTTGCGCATCGGTGATCTCCCCTTCCTGCAGAAAGCGGATACCTGCGCGCGACAACGCTGGGAGCAACGCGCGGCGCCAGACCGCGCCGAAGCGGCGCTGCTGGCCCAGGGCTTTCCTGTTGATGCGCTCAACGCGCTTGGATGGCGGCACTTCCAGCGCGCTCCGCTCCCCTTTCTTGAGCTTCGCCAGGCTGCGCAGACCGGCCACACGCACGCGGTAGAACTCGTCGAGGTTGTTGCTGAAGATCCCTAGGAATTTCACGCGCTCCAACAGCGGAACATGTGTGTCCTGGGCTTCCTGGAGCACCCGCTCGTTGAACGACAACCAACTGAGATCACGATCCACGAAGCGCTCCTTCAACCGGCCGACCGCATCCGCTTTTGCGGGGGACGCTTCGCGTTTAATGAGCTCGTTGAGGTTGATCGTCTTCTGGGCCCCGTAGCGCTTCAAGGCTTGCGTGGTGTGGAACCGGTGCCCTTGGAGGTAAAGGATGTTGGCCCGCAGCCATGCTTTGGGCCCGGGTGGTTTTGCCTGCACATGGGCCAACTCGTCGCGCAACCGTTCGCTTTTTTCGAGGAAGTCGGGCTGACCCGCTTTCGCCTGGTCCGCGTCACGCAATACCCGTTGAAGGATCCCCCGCGGTTCCACTGCGGGCCGGGTGGCCATGATCAATGCATGCACACGCAGTTGATCGGCATGGGCCACGCCGTGCTTTACCAGGAAAGCAGAAGCGATGCGCGCGCTTTCCTTCTCGTGGCCTTTGCGTTTCAAGGCATAGCCAGTATCGTGGAACAGCGCGGCCAGTTCAAGCAATTGCAGTTCGCGGCGCTTCAACCCGCTGGAGCGCCCGAGGGCCAAGGCCGTGCGCGTGACCGTAAGGGTGTGTTCCAGATCATGGAACACCAGGTGCGAAGGCATTCGCTCCGCGAACCAGCGGCGCACATGGAGCCTGGCCTTCTGTAAAAGCGCCTCGTTGATCATGGAGGGTGCCGAAGGTATCCGCCGCATGTTGCGCCCGGGATCCGTGTGCGCGGGGCACGCGGGTATATTCGACCCGCGTCGGAATGCGGATCAACACGGCCCATACGCTGTACGAGGCCTTCGGGACCGATCAATGCGCATGGGTGCATGCCGGCCGCTTCCACGACGAGCACACCGCCGACTTGATCCTATTGGGCGAAGCCGTGGCTGAACGTACCGGCGTTTCCCGCGACATCCGTAATCGTCTCGCGTTCGTCATGGTGGAGGCGTTCCAGAATGTGATCCGTCATGGTTTCATGGGCCAGCAGGTGGATGTTGCACCGACAACACTTGGCCCGGAGCGCCCCATGATCCTCTTGCGCGCGTGCGCTGCAGGCTTTACCGTGGCCACTGCCAACACCATGCGCAACGAGGATGAGGACAAACTGGTGCGCATACTCGCCGACCTGCACGGCAAGCCGAAGGACCAATTGAAGGAGCTTTTCCTCCAACGGCTCCAAGGGAACAAGGTGAGCGAGCGGGGCGGCGCCGGCCTCGGGCTCATCGAAATGGCGCGGCGCAGCGGGCGCGAACTGCTATACACCGTGAGCCGCCGCGATGAACGCACCAGCACGTTCACCCTGCAGGTGGGCATTGCAGCCAATGGCCAGGCGGGCAGGGAGGACCACAGCGGAGGGACGGACGAAATACAACGGATCATAGCCGAGGAAGAAGTCCTGATGGCCTACCGCGGGACCATGTCGCCATCCGTAGTGCAGGCCATGGTGCGCATGTTGGAAAAGGGTGTGGACGATCGACCGGAG
>JBATMK010000097.1:0-48204 GCA_049289815.1 Flavobacteriales bacterium | reverse complement strand
GGGATCTTGATGCCGTAATCCTCCGGGATCACGATGAAGTCGCAGCTCGCTTTCACACTGCCTGTCGGGGCTACAACGAAGCTTCCCTTGGTGCTGACCGGTTTGGTGACACCGTGCATCGTCATTTCCCCGGAGACGGTCACCTCATAGGTGCCCGGCTTGCGCAGATCGCCTGGTTTGATCCCGTCCACCTTTCCCTTGAAGGAGGCCTTGGGGAATTTGGTGCTCTCCATGTAGTTCTCATTGAAGTGCTCCTGCATGAGGGCCTTCTTGAATTCGAACGACTTGATGAGCGCCGAGAACACGACCTCGCCTGTTGTGGCATCGAACACGCTGCTCACACTATTGTTCTTCGCTTCAATGTTCTCCATTGCCGTGGAAGCAAAAAAGGACACGGTGCCAGTGCGCGTGATCCACTGCTCCTGGGCACTGAGGGCGAACGGCAGCACCATGGCCGCGGTCATTAGGAATTTCCTCGTCGTCATCTGTTGTTCTGTTGTTCCACTCATGTGTTTGCAAGCATCATTCCACGATCGCGCACCTCACCAATTGCACTTGGGCGACGATCAACCCATCGAAGCCTGCACATTCCCCCTTGATCGTCACAACCGCAGCCGGGGCCACTTTGGGTGTTTTGTCGAAGGTGCAGCTCACCTCGGAATCGTCAGTACCACCACTGAGCAGGACGGCATTCCCATCCATGCTCTTCACCGCGCCTTTCACTTCCAGCACCTTGCCGGTGTACTTGGTGTTGGCTGCATTTTCGTCGGCAACGAATTCGTTCACCAACTGCACCGCGGACAGGGTGGCCACAGCGCTTTCGCCTGAAGTGTCCTCCACACCCCTGTTGTACTCGCTGTAGCCATAGATGCCCACACCTACGGCAAGTGCCGCTGCGGCAAGCAGGAGGGTCGATCTGGTCTTCATGTCTTCAGTTATCGGGTCCGCCCGCGTTCACCCAAGCCGTTAGCTGCTCCAGTTCACAATCGCTCAGGTCGTAGTTCGGGGGCATGGTGCGATCCACGAGCACGAAGGACCGGAAACGGCCATTGTCCACGCGGTCCTTCACTTCCTGGTATACCTGGAAATTACCCACACCCTGGCCCCCGGCAATGTGGCACCCCGATACCGCGCAATTCGTTTCAATGATCCCTTTCACCGTGCCGCTGTAGGTCACGTTCGCTGTATCGCAGAAGCTGCCGGGATACAGTATTTCCTCCGCATCGTAGTAGCAACCGGCCAACAAGAGGGTACAAGTGAGGGCGATGATCGTGCGCATCCTGGTCATCAATTCTGGGGCGCTCCTTGTTGTATCCATGCGCTGATCATGTCGATCTCGCACTGCGGCAGCATGGCCCCGTTCAGGGGCATGGCCGTGTATCCGCTCTGGTGTCTTATCGCACCTTCCAGGCGGCCGTCCAGGGCCACCGTGTTCACAACGCTCCATGCGGTGAAAGTAAGACCACCCTGCGGACCGGGACCGCTGTGGCAACCTTGGCATTTCTGCGCCAACAAAGGTTCAACAGTGCCGCTGTAGGTCACGTTGTTGGTGTCGCAACCGCCGGCATAACTATCGCATTCGATGTTCTGCGCGCCTTGCTGGATCCAAAGTGCGATCAATGCTATCTCTTCCGGGAGCAGGGGATCGGCCGGAGGACGTGGCATGACGTCATCCTCGTCGTCCTCCGTTATCGCTTCCATCAGATCGCCGTTCTCCACGATGTCGCTGCCCATCAACGTGGCGTAGCTCGTGATCTGGATGCGGTCGTTGTCGTCGGTCGGAACATTGTGGCAACCAGGGACGGCGCAATTGCTCAATAGGATCGGTAGCACCTGTTGGTTGAAGTACACCACGTTACTGTCGCACGGAACACCGGTGTTGTTGTTGCTTCCTTCACCGCCACCACCGCTGCCAAGGATCTGCTCCGGCGCCAATGGCGGCTCATGCATACAGGCTGAAAGGAAGAAGAGTGTGGATGCCATCAGGATCGGACCGGGAACGCTCCTGTGACGGACGCGACCGCGAGTGCGGCGTATGTGCTGTGCTGTATCCATTTCTTCGGCGCGAGGATATCGGGGCAACCGCACACGGTTGCGCTCGATGTTGATGGAACGGTAAGGAACTACGATGGAACGGCCACTTAACGGTCCTTCAGTCTTTGCGCACCAACGCCGGGGTGGTGCGGCCCTTCACTTCCAGCAGTCGCTGCATCAAGCTGATGGCATCGAGCGAATTGTGATAACGTGCGCCGCGGTTCAATTCGATGATGCGGCCGAGCAAACGCTCCGGCCGCGTGGAGAGGAGTTCATGCAGGTCCATCGGATCGATGTGCACCAGTTCCTTCGGTGTGCTGTTCCGGTTCTTGTCCTTCAGGTCATCCATCGTTCACACGTGATCGTCGTTCACTCAAATCCGGCACGCAACAGCTGCCTGGACCGCTGACCGGTCCGCCTTCATGCCTTCCTTCCGTGGCCATGTCCCGTTTTTCCCCACCGTCCATGGGCCACCGGTTGTTGGGTCTGGTTCACCCTGCGCACCGCAACAGCGTTGCGCGCCGCGCGATCCAGGACAACCTGTTGCTTGTTCCCCCTCCACCTTCTCTTTCACAACGCCAAACAACAGCACGCCATTGCGGATCGCACGGTGGAAGTGGACGAGGCGGGCAGGGGGGGTGATGAAACCGCCATATGGGCCAGCGACTACCCGGCCAACCAGCGCTTGAATTCGGCCGAACGCTCGCTGCTGACGACGGCATCTTCGCCATACGGAGGATCCATCATCACTTTCACGCGGCTCTTGCTGTAGGCCAGCAGTTCCTTGATGCTGTGGAACTGCACGATCACCTGGCGGTTGATGCGGAAGAACTTCTCCGGGTCGAGCTGCTTCTCCAAGCGGTCGAGACTTTCGTCCAGCGGGAGGTCCCGGCCCTCCTTGGTGCGCAAAAAGGTGTTCTTCTCCAGGGAGTGGATATAAGCGATGCCATCCGGCTCCACCACCTTGAAGTGATCGCCGTACCGGATCAAGAACCGTTTGATGGGTGCGCCCGGCAGGGTGGTGCGTCCTGCGGCTCCGGACACTGCCAGGGCGCTATGATCGCGCACGGCATGCATGGCATTGAATCGCCTGAGCGCTTCGGAAAGATCCTCCTTTTTCACCGGCTTCAACAAGTAGTCCAGGGCGTTCACCTTGAACGCCTTCAGCGCATGTTCGTCGTACGCCGTAATGAAGATCACCGGGCATTCCACGGTTGTCCGGGCGAACACCTGGAAACTGTCGCCGTCGGCCAGTTGCACATCGAAGAAGGCCAGGTCGGGCGTGTCGTTGTTCCCCAGCCAATCCACCGTGCCGGCAACCGTGTCGGTGATCCCAACGGTCCGTATGGTGGGATCCAATTCGGCGAGCAGTTTCTGCATGCGTTTCACCGCGGCCGGTTCGTCTTCAACGATCAGTACGTTCATGTTCTCTTATCGATCAAGGGTATGCGCACCTCAAAGGTGCTCTCCGTCACCTCCAGTTGTACCGGGCGGTCCGTGAGCAGTTCATAACGCTGCCGGATGCTTTCCAGTCCATAACCGGTGCCTGATGTACTTGTTGCGCGCGGTCTGTACGGATTGCGCACCCGAAGCACACCGCCTTCGGCGATCACCTCCACCACCAACGGCTGGCCCGCATCGGTAACATTGTGCTTGATCGCGTTCTCCACGAGCAACTGTAGTGTGAGGGGCGGGATCGAACGGTCCAGTTCTTCCTCTGGAATGCGGATGTGCAGCGCGATGCGATCGCCGAACCGCCGCTTCTCCAAGTTGAAATACGTGTACAGCAATGGGAGTTCCTCGCGCAGGGGGATGAGGTCCTTGTCCCGCACCTGAAGGATGTTCCGGAAGAAGTCGCTCAGTTGTTCGGTGTGCTCAACTGCCTTCTCCTTGTCCTCCTCGATGAGGCCGATCAATGTGTTGAAGCTGTTGAACAGGAAGTGGGGGTTCACCTGGCTGCGCAGCGCTTCCAAATGGAACCGCGCCTTTTCCTTCTCCATCCGGTCCCGATAGCGCAGGCGGCTGTCCCTGGCGCGCACCATGAGCACCACCACCAGCACGGTCAGCAGGGCCCAGCCGACAAGGGCCCACCACTGCAACCACCATGGTTGCAGGATCGTGAAGGCCAATGAGGTCCAATCCGCCGGCATGGGATTGTTGCCCAAGGCGGCACGCATGTCGAAGCGGTATTGTCCCGGAGGAAGCCGGCTCCATGTCACTTCACGGTCGCGTGTGGTGCGTACATCATCGTCGAAGCCCGCCAATCGGTATTCGAACCGGATATGGTCGGGAGCCGCGTACCGCAACCCCGTGAACTGGATGGTGATGAAATTCTGGTCGTGCCGCAGATCAGGGCAGTTGGCCAACGGCAGTTGTTCGTTGCCCCAGCGCAACGCGGTGATGACCGTTGGCACGTCGGCGTTCAAGACTTCCGCCGCAGGCCGCAAGCGCAGTAGACCCCTGTCGGTGGCCAGCCAGAGCGCTCCGCTGCCATCGGTGCAGGTGGCGTTCAGTTCGGCCTGTACACCTTCCAATCCGTATTCATGCGCAAGATCCACGATGGCCGAGCCGTTGGCATCAAGCGCCGCAAGCCCGCTCTGGCCCAATGCAAGGATGCGACCAGCGTAGGAAGCGATGGCATAGACATCCCCATCGAACGGGGGGATCCTGCGACCGAGGCTGCGGATACCGCCCGCTTCCAGTTTGCACAAACCCGTGCCTGGGCCGCATGCCCACACGGTGCCATCGGTGGCGGCGCAGAGCGAGTAGAACGTCCTCGAATTGTCGGTTCCGAATGTTCCGATGCTTCCATCATTTGCGATCCGCACCACGCCAGTGCCGTCAGTGGCCAGGTACACCGTACCATCGGGCATGGGCAGTACGTCGTACAGAAAGCCGTTTCCGGGGATCCGTACAGCTTTGAAACCGCCCGCATGCGGTGGTTCCGTGTTGTAACTGTACACGCAGGCCCCGCCCAACGTCGCGAACCAAACTTCCGAACGCCCTCCCACGTTCCGCGATCCTATGGCCAGGACATTGTCGTTGACCAATCCATCCTTGGTGGTGAAGTGATGAACGGCATGTGAACCGGGATGGAAATGGAAAACACCCATACCCATCGTTCCCGCCCACAGACCACCTGAAGCATCGGCATGAAGGCATACGATCGGTGCGCGCATTTCCAACGGGACATCCATGCGCGTGAATTTCTCCGCGTCGGGGAACGAGGCTTTGTGCTCGAACAATCCGTCGGGCGTTGCGAACAGGATCCGATCCCCGCCATCGCTGCACAGCGCGGTGATGTGCGTGAGGTCGAATCCTTCGTGTTCCGGGGCGATCAAGGCACTGGGATCGCTGCGGTACAATCGGTCGCTGCCATCGCACCACCACGCGCTGCCATCCCGGGCGCGCAAGAGTTCTTGTGGGCGTGCATCCCCGTTGCGCACCAGGGCCGGCGGAACGTACGTGGCCAACCCATATCCCGTGGCGAAGGCGAGGACGCCATGATCGGCGGTCGCCACGAACAGCATGCTGTCCACCAGCGCGACCGAATTCACCGGACCATGCGGCCACGCTGGGTGAAGGCCGTCCATCCTTCCGTTCGATGCAATGTGGATGACGCCGCCCCGGTCCGTTCCCACCCATAGCCCGCCCATGCGGTCGCTCTGCAGTGCGGTTACCAGATTATCCGCCAACCCCTCGCTTTCCGTGATCGTTCGCAGCACCTTGCCGGTTGCATCACAAACTGCAATGCCGAGATCCGTCGCAACGGCAACGGAACCGATGCCATACGGGGCAATGGCATGGACGTGATCATCCGGTAGTCCCTGGATGCTCGTGATCGCCACTTCCTTCCCTTCATGGATCACGCGTACCCCGGCACCATACAGGCCCAACCAAAGCCGGTCTCCATCCGCCGCGTACATACAGCGTACAGGACTACGCACGGCGAGGGTGTCGTTCCGGATCAGGCTGGTGCTCAATCCGTCGCACCGAACGATCCGGCCATCGCTCAAAGCCGCCAACATCGAAGAGCCCTGCCGAGCGATGCTGGTGGTGGAACTTCCTTCCGTGCGGAACACGAGTTCGGTCCGCTCCCCATCCGTGCGCATCACCCCCAGATCGCTGCCGGCCCAGATCAGCCCCAGTTCATCCTGCCCGAGGCACGTTACGTGTGGACGCTGCTGGCCGACACGCAATTCGAAGGTCCGCGTGTCCGGATACTGCGCGGCCGCACTCATCGCGGCGAGCACCAGGATCGACCAGAGGATGGGTCGTTTCATCGTCGGGGTTGTTCACCCATGGTGAAGAGCACGTCCACGTTCACTTGTGCGCGCGGGCTGATCTTCTGTTGCACCACCCGCGGCACCCGCACGTCATGTTCCGACAGGACAATATCGAACGTGGAGGTCACCCTCACCCCTTCAGCGCCAACCATTACCAGGCATTCGATGATGCGCTCGCGCTCAACGCCATGGATGATCAAGCTGCCTTTGGCACGCACACGATACGTGGCGAACCGGGCCAGATCCGCTGCCTCAATGATCCTCCCCTTGAACACGGCGTTCGGGAAGACATCGCTCTGCATGTAGTTCTCGTTGAAATGTTCGCGCTGCAAGGGACTGTTGAAGCCCTCGAAACCGCGCACCGGTAGCTGTATCGCGAACGATCGTTCCCGCACGTCGAGCACTCCGCTTGCCGCACTGGTCCTAGCTTCAATACGCTCCATCGGTGCATCGCTGATGAAGCTGACGGCGGACCGGGAAACGCGCAACAACCCCGGCTCCTGACCTGCACAGAACAGCATGGCAAGGCAACCACCAACCAGAAAGACGGTGCGGTAGCCCATTACTTGTCTGTCAGTGGAGGAGAAGATGGCATCTGTTCCGACCGCCAATGAAAGGACGATCGCACAGTCTTTGGCCGCCAGGCCGATGAACCGGTACGTTGGCACGACCAACGAGCAATGGCCCGTGTTGGCCAAGGCCTTCACCGCGCGATGCCTCGGCTATCTTCGCCGCCCTTCCGCAGGCAGGTTCTGCCAGCGGATGTCGTCACCAGCGAACATTACCAATGGTGAACGGGAAAGGAGAGGTGCCAGAGTGGTCGATCGGGTCTGTCTCGAAAACAGATGTGCCCGCAAGGGTACCGGGGGTTCGAATCCCTCCCTCTCCGCCTTCGTCCCGACAGATCGGGACCGGTTCTGGGTTCTGCCCTTTTGCGGTGGACGCCATTGGGCTTCGGCGGACACAGTCCGCATCTTGCGCCCGACCTACTATACCTGACCAAATGCTCACCGAAGCCCAATTGCTTGCCCGCGTTATGGACAACACGCGCGAGTACACCCTCAGCTATTTCAACCGGTTGAAGGACCAGGACCTGCACCGGCGTTTCGTATGCGAGGGGAAGGAATTGAATTCGGCGTTCTGGTTGATCGCACATTTGGCCACTACCGAGAACGGCTTGCTGCTCCGGGCCACGGGCGGTGAATTCATCAAATTCTCGTGGGCGAAGAACTTCACCCTGGGGGGCGCAGGGCTTCCGCCTGCTGAGTGCCCTCCTTTGAGCGAGGTGTTGGACATGTTCGAACTGGTGCACACAAAGTCCATCGCACACGTGGCCCAGTTGGACGATGAAGCGCTCTCACGCCCCAACATCACCGGCCTGGCTTTGGGCGATCAGGTGCGCCACGTCGTGATGCACGCCATACGCCACGAGGGCAGCCACATCGGTCACCTCGGCTGGCTCTGCAAGTTGTATGGCATCAAGACGATGTGAAACGAAAAGCCCCCCGACATATCGGGGGGCTCGGGGTGGATGATCGGGCTTGAACCGACGACCTCCGGAACCACAATCCGGCGCTCTGACCAACTGAGCTACACCCACCATGTCCGCTCATCAACGGTGAACGGGGCGGCGAATATAGTCGGCCTTCCGGCGGACCCGGCCGGTTACTTTGGGCCCTGTCCATGCATGTCGTTTTCCTGCCCAAGTATTATCCCGGTCGCAGAGATCCCCAACTGGGTGAGTTCATCCGGCGCCATGCTCTTGCGCTTGCGCCACTTGCACAGGTGAGCGTGGTGGCCGTGCTGAAGGATCCGGAGATGCTGGTCCCATACGAGGAAGAGGTGGTGGACGATGAGGGGGTTTGGACATTGCGCGCTTACTACCGCCCGGTGGAAAGGGGACCCGGACTTTGGCGAACGCCGAAGAACCTGCTGCGCTATTGGCGGGCAACCAAGATGGCTTGGCGGCGCTTCCGCCACGAACGGGGCACCCCGCAATTGGTGCATGTGCACGTGCTGACCCGCCCTGCCTTGCTGGCCATGCGAACACGCCGGCGGGAAGGCATTCCGTTCCTGATCACCGAACACAGCAGTGAGTTCATGGATGGTAGGTGGCAACTCCGTGGTGCCGTGCACAGGTCCTTCACGCGCAGGGCGTTCAAAAAGGCACGTGTTGTTATGGTGGTCTCCCAACGGTTGGGGAAAGCTCTGGAGAACCAACGGTTGGTCGACCTGTACGAAGTAGTTCCGAACGTGCTACCGTTGGAACAGGTGCAGGTGGCCCGGCGCGGAGAGGCACACAAAGCAATCGTAGTGGCCGATCTTGTGGATCGTGTGAAGAACATCAGCGGTGTATTGGAGGCGATGGCGTTGCTACGTGATACCCTGCCACAGCTGCGGCTCACCATCGTGGGCGGTGGAAGTGATGAACGCAGGCTGCGCGAACTCTGCACGGGCTTCAACCTCGATGATCGCGTCACCTTCACCGGACAGTTGGCTCCCCAGCAAACATTGGCGGAGATCGCGGCTTCCGGCTTCCTCATCGTGAACAGTCGTACGGAAACGTTCAGTGTGGTCACGGGAGAGGCCTTGATGTTAGGCAGGCCGGTGATCGCTACGCGCTGTGGAGGGCCTGAGGCGTTTGTGGATCAGCGCAACGGAACATTGATCCCGGTTGACAATACCGCCGCACTTGCGGAAGCGATCAAGAAGGTGGTGGCGACGTACGCGACGTATGATCCTGAGGTGATCCGTGCAACATTGGATGAGCGCTATTCGGCAGAAGCCATCGGCAAACAGATCTTCAACATTTACCAACGCGTGCTGGCCAAGCGCACCTGAAGTGGGATCGGAACTCCGCATCGGGATCCTGTGCAACGGCCTCGTCTTCCGGCAGTGGGAAGCAGATGCGATCCGCTTGGTGCAAGCCGTGCCCGGCGCAAGCATCGTGCTGCTGGTGGAGAATGCGAACGCAGCAGGAAAGGATGAAGGAGCGGTCCAACGGACCCCGATCCTGAAACGCCTGCTCCGCTATCCATGGCGTATGGCGTTGTACCTGCAGTACCGCCAAAGGTTCTTCAAGCCCGAAGCGATGCGTCCGGTCGACCTGTCAGAAGCGCTGGGGGATGTGCCCCGCCTCCGTTGTAAGCCACAGCGCAAGGGCATCAGCGAATACTTCGCACCCCGGGATCTCGATGCCATCGGGGCCCATGCACCCGATGTGCTGCTACGGTTCGGGTTCAACATCATCCGGGGTCCCATCCTTGAACTGCCGCGCCACGGCGTATGGAGCTTCCATCATGGCGATGAGCTCAAATACCGCGGCGGGCCGCCCGGATTCTGGGAGATCATGCACGGGGAGCCGGTAACCGCCGCGATCCTGCAACGCCTTACCGACAAGCTCGATGCCGGTATCGTGTTGCGCAAGGGCTGGTTCACCACCGTGGATCACTCCCTGCAGGAAACAGTGGATACGCTGTTACGCACAAGCGCCCAATGGCCGGCTCTGCTGTGCAGGGAGATCCTTGCCGGGAACATGGCGGCGGCGCAAGGTGTACCAAGCGCGACGGAAGCCCCGGTCTTCAAGTACCCCCGCAACTTCACCTTCCTGCAATTCCTCTGGATGCAAGCCGCGAACAAATTGCGGTTCCATCGCAAAAGCCAGAACCATCACGAACAGTGGAACATCGGCATCCTCAATCAGCCCATCACCTCATTGTTGGAGGACAAACCCAACCTCAACGCGCGTTGGTTGCCGGAGCCGGGGAAAGGCCAGTTCCGCGCTGATCCGTTCGGGTACGAGCGCGATGGGGAATTGAACGTGCTGTATGAGAAATACGATTACCGTACCGGCTTGGGTGAGATCGCGCGCTTGCGGCCGAAAGCGGACAACGTGCTCAAGCGGAGCCGGATCATGCTTGCCAAGGTCGCCCATCTCAGTTATCCATACACCGTGCAACGGAGCGATGGCGTGTACTGTGTGCCCGAAAGCGCTGCGGAGGGCAGGGTGGAGTTGTACAAGGTGCATACGAACAACGATTCGTTGGAGCATGTGTGCACGCTCCTGGAGGAACCGTTGGTCGATCCCACTTTGTTCGAGAACGATGGACTCTGGTGGCTCTTCGGCACCAAACCACCGCTCACGAACGTGGAGCTCCATATCTATTGGAGCCGTGACTTCTTGGGACCGTATACCGCTCATGCCCTCAACCCCGTGAAACACGATGTGCGCAGTGCACGTCCTGCCGGCACACCCTTCCGGCGAGGGGATGAACTCTGGCGCCCAGCGCAGGACAGCACGTACACATACGGCGGTCGTGTCGCGTTCAATCGCGTGACCGTGCTCACACCGCAGGCTTTCGCGGAAGTCACGGAGAAATGGTTGGAGCCCTTCCGCGGCACCGCGTTCAACAAGGGCATACACACGCTGGCCGCCGTGGGCAACATCACCCTGGTG
Source organism: Flavobacteriales bacterium (assembly GCA_049289815.1). GTDB lineage: Bacteria > Bacteroidota > Bacteroidia > Flavobacteriales_F > PHOS-HE28 > PHOS-HE28. Next base: position 37,428 of record JBATMK010000097.1, on the reverse strand, counting down.
GATGGGAAGCGTTACAAGGCCTCCTCCGCTCAAGGCAAGCGCGAACTGAAACGGAAATTCGACCGGCTGAAACGCCGCGAAGAGTAATGGTACGGGCAGCGATCGGTTCCATTGCGGCGCGTGTGGCGGTGGCCATCAGCAACCTGGTGCTGTTCGCCGTGGCGGGACATCGGCTGGGGGCCGAGGGACTGGGCATCATGGGGCTGATCGTACTGGGCATCACGCTGTCCGTGCTTTTGGGCAACGTGGTATGTGGGGCCGCACTTACGTACCTGGCCTCGCGCGTTCCACGGCGGGCCTTGCTTTGGCGGGCTTATGTATGGGCCGTGGGCTCATCCTTGCTGGCGTTCGCGGTCATCCGGGTGCTGGGTATCGTACCCGAGCCGTACGTGGTGCACGTGGCTGCGTTGTCGTTGATCACGGTGCTTTTCACCAGCCACACGGGCCTGCTCGTCGGACACCAGCGGATCAAGGCATTCAACTGGATCGTGATCCTGCAGAGCGTGGTTCTCCTGGTGGTGTTCACGTGGGTCACCAACGAGGTTGAGCGGCGCGATCCCATGGCCTACGTGCTGGCCGGTTACGTGGCCAGCGGTGCTACGCTCCTGGCTTCGATCGTGGTGTTGCTGCGCGTGGATGAACCCGCGATGGGACCCATTGACTCGCCCGTTTGGCCGCGCCTGTTCAAGCATGGCGGGTTCACGCAATTGGCCAATGCCTTGCAACTGCTCACGTACCGCTGTTCCTATTGGTTCATCGACCGGATCACGGGCATCGGGTCGTTGGGTGTGTACACAGTGGGCACCCAGGTGGCCGAAAGCGCATGGCTGGCCCCACGTGGACTGGCCACGGTACTGTATGGCCGGCTCAGCAACACCAGCGACATGGGCGATCAACGTACGGCCACGCTCACGGTGCTCAAGGCCGCGGTGGCGTTCGCGTTGCTCACGTTGCTGGTCCTTATGCTCCTGCCCGAAGCGATCTACCAGGCCGTATTCGGGCCGCAGGTCATGGGCATCCCCTTCATCATCCTCTACATGGCGCCGGGCATCGCGGCCATGGCGGCCTCACAGGCTTTCAGCATGTTCTTCAGCGGCACGGGGCGCAACCAGCACAATGCCATCGGAAGTGCGATCGCCTTGGCCCTGACGCTGACCGTGGGCGCGTTGCTCATCCCCGAAAAACACTTGCACGGTGCGGCGGTAACGGCCTCCATCGCGTACACGGCCAATACGCTTTACCAAGGTTCCGTTTTTCTGCGCATCACCGGTGCCCGATGGCGGCACTTGTTGCCCCACGCCCAGGATGTGCGCAACCTGTTGGCCATGTTGAAGCGCCTATGAGCGATCCAGCCATCCCGGTTCCATATCTCCCGATCCGCACCTCTCCCCATGAAATACAGCGTCAGCGAACTCACCGAGGTCATCCGTGACCGGCGGACGATCTTCCCCAAGGACTACACCGACCGTGTGGTGCACAGGGATATCATCGAACGGGTGCTTTCCAACGGCACTTGGGCACCCAACCATGGCATGACGCAGCCATGGCGTTACCATGTCTTCACCGGTGAGGGGCGGCAGAAGTTGAGCGCTTTCCTGGGGGAAGAGTACACCCGGATCACCCCTGTAGAGAAATTCCTCCAGCGCAAAAGGGACAACCTCACCCAGCGCCCGTTACTGAGCAGCGTGGTGATCGTGCTGGGCATGGCCCGTGACCCCAACGGCAAGATCAGCGAACTGGAAGAGATGTTCGCGGTGGCCTGTGGCGTGCAGAACATGTACCTCACCTGCACAGCCTATGGTCTTGGCGGTTTCTGGAGCACCGGCGCGGTGATCACCGGTGAGGCCATGCGCGACTTTCTCGGCATGGGGGAGAAGGACAAGTGCATGGGGCTGTTCTACATCGGATACCCCTCCGTGGAGTGGCCTAAGGGTTATCGCAAACCATTGGACCAGTTCGTCAGCTGGCATCCGTAGGCTTGTGATCCGTGACCGGTCCTGCTGACACCGCGCTCGCTACCCTTTCTGCCGGTCCTGTTACCCCGTTCGTCGGATCGCATTCCAAGGGACAGACCTCCGGGTATCTTCACGCCCCTTTTTCCCGTATTACGGCCCGCTGGGCCGGAAAAGGGCCCGGATAACGCATGATCAACCGCAACGTCCTGCTGATCCCCACCATGGCCATCGGGCTCTTGGGGTCGGCGGATGCAATGGCCCGCAGGGGTGCATCAGGGGGCGGTGCCGACACCGTTTCCGCAGTGGTGCGGTATGGCGATGAAATGCTATTGGAGGGAGGAGAAGCGCTTACGGATGAGCGCTTGGACCATTTGCTCGATTCGCTTTGTGCTTTGCCAGATGCCCCGGAGGATATGATCCGCGAACTGGAACTGTTCAAGCGGATCCGCTCGCTCGATGAGGACGCGATCCTGGCGATGATCGACTCACTCTTCGAACTGGACACGGTTCCCTATGCACTAGTGAACGAGATCAACCTATACGCGAGCCAGATGCCTACGGCGGCAGAGGTCGCCGGTGGCTTTGCCTTGCCATGGTACAAGGACATGGCCCACCCGGCGGATGAGATCTATGGCACATGGAACAGTACGAACCCGAATGCTTACGGGCCCGAACTGAGCAGGGCGGACAGTGTGGTTCTTGTGCAATTGACCGACGAGGACGCCCTTTGCGGCTTCTGCATGCCTATTGAAGGAGTGGTGACCAGCCGCTTCGGTTGGCGCGATGGACGCCCACACAACGGCGTGGATATCGACCTGCAGGTGTGGGACACGGTGCGTACGATGTTCCCAGGAGTGGTGAGGTTCAGTGGCACGTACGGTGGATTCGGCCGCTTGGTAGTGGTGCGCCACTACAACGGGCTCGAAACCTTTTACGCCCACTTGCACCGGTTGAAGGTGACCGCTGGCCAGCAGGTGGACGCAGGTGATCTGGTGGGTCTCGGTGGAAGTAGCGGTCATAGTACGGGCAGCCACCTCCACTTCGAAGTGCGTTTCAAGGGTGTGCCCATCGATGCCGGCCGATTCGTTGATCTGAGGAACGGCGAGCTGCTCGGAGATACACTGGTGCTGGCGAAAACACGTTGGAGTTACGCTGCGTATCCGCTCGGGACCACGTTCCATACCGTGCGCAAGGGCGATCATCTCAGTAGCATCGCGGACCTTTACGGCATCGGCATCCAGGAACTGTGCGAACTCAACGGGATATCACGACGGAGCATGCTGCGTGTCGGCCAGCAGTTGCTCATTGCCGCGCGATGAGGCGTTGGGCGCCCATCGCCTTCGCCATTACCCTCTTTAACGGTCCCACGCTTTCACTCCGCGCCCAAGAGCGGGTCACCACCTTCGGCATCCAGCTGAAGCCGGTGTTCCCGCTCGGTTTCTTCAAGCCCCTGACAACGTTCGAGGATGGTGCCTTGAACGGTACGGTTGAGTTGACCGGCGGCATCGCCTTCGGCGGCCTGGTGCGCGCCGGGCTCACGAAGAGCCTCTCGTTGGAAGTTGGCATCAACCAGATCCAGCGACGGTATGACTGGTCCGTTTCGAACGACACGAGCACCATTGCCGGCAAGGGTTCCGTTCGTTGGGTCGGCTATGAAGTGCCCGTACAGGTTCTCGTTTATGTGCGCCTCGGCGAACGTTCCTGGATGAACAATGCCATCGGTTTCAGCGCCGACATGTACCCGAGCGACGTTGTCGAGACCTTCGAGGATACGCGTACATACTGGTATCGCAAGAGCTGGCTCCAGGCCGGAGTGGTGGCGAACATCGGCTTCGAATACCGAACGCTCAAGAGCGGCTACTTCTACCTCGGCGCCTCCTATCACAGGCCGTTCGGTGATATGGCGATAGCCGAGCACACCTGGCGGGCCAATGCCTTTGAGTATTCCCTGCGCGACGGCATCGTGGGCACCTATCTCACCTTCGATGTGCGGTATTTCTTCCACGAGGACCCTGACAAACGGGGGAGAAGGAAGAAGAACTGACCCCGATCCTCGATCCGGATATTGCGCGTTCGGTGGACCCTCGGTCCGCTCGGATATCTTCGGCGGCCATTGTTGCGCACCATGAGAACTTCACACCACCTTATTGCCCTCGCCCTTTGCTCACTGCCGCTGGCGAGCATTGCCCAGAACGACGCTTGCGCCGATGCCATCCTCATGACCTGTGGCCAGAGCGTTGCGGGCAACACCGATGCGGCAACCGCTGACACCATTCCCGGGTTCTGCGGAACCAGTATCCAGGCCCCAGGCATCTGGTACACCTTCACCGGAACTGGCGGCTACATGAACGCCACCACATGCAATGCCGCGAGCTACGATACGCGTTTGAACGTGTATTCCGGTTCATGTGGAAGTCTCGACTGTGTGGGCGGGAACGACGATGGGCCGCTCTGCGATCTTGCCAGCACGGTAACGTTCTTGACCGCGTCCGGCACCACCTACTACATCCTTGTGCAGGGTTACGACGGAGAGACGGGTGACTTCACGTTGACGCTGAACTGCACCGACTGTCCGGTTGCCCAGGATGTCTTCACCACACCAAGCGATGTGCAAGCCTATGTCTTCTGGAACTCACTTCTGCCCGGTGACTTCACGGTTGAATACGGCCCTGATGGATTTGCGCTCGGAAGTGGCACGGTGATCTCCGGAACGATCGGCGTGGACGGCCCACCCGTGAACATCAATGGGTTGGCGGCCGACACGGATTATGACTACTACATCACGCTCGATTGCGGCGGGGGCAATATGAGCTTGGCGAGCGGTGCCTATGGGTTCACCACCCTGGCGGATCCGCCTCCGGCGAACGCGTTCTGCGCTGATGCGCTGCCGATCATCTGCGGCGATTCATTGGAAGGAACCACCACCGGTTCCATTTATAGCGCTGCACCTGCCTGTGGCTCGGCCAATGTGAACACCGAAGGGGTGTGGTACACCTTCACCGGAACGGGTCAGGAGGTGACGCTCAGTACCTGTGGAACCGCTACGTACGATACCAAGATCAGTGTGTTCAGCGGCCCTTGCACCGCGTTGAACTGCGTTGCCGGGAATGATGATGGTCCCAACTGTCCGGGGGTTACCTCGCTCACCACGTTCGTGGGTGAAGCCGGTATCGACTACCTCGTGCTGGTGCACGGCTACGATGGAGCAACGGGCGATTTCACCTTGGTGATGTCCTGCGGGGCCCCGTGCGCTCCGGGTTTGGCGAACGACGATTGCGACGCGGCCACCTTGCTCACCACGCAACCGCTCGGCCAATGCAACCCCACGGTGGCCACGCTGGTTTGCGCATACGCTTCCCCATTGCCCAATCCCGGTTGCGATCCTTACGAGAACGTGAACGATGCCTGGTTCATGTTCAACACTGGTGATGAAGCGGACCACACGATCATCACCACGTTGGGCGATGCGGCCACGCTGAGCATCGCGCTTTACTCGGCGTGTTCAGAACCACAGTACATCGACTGTTTCACCGATAGCATTGGTACGTTCAACTTCAATAACCTGGCCCTCAACTCCGATTACCTCGTGCGTATCTGGAACGGTGGTGGCTCCGAGGCCGGCGACTTCACCATTTGCGATGAAGCCGCTATTCCCGATGCCATCGTGGAAAGCACGTCACGGGGCGTTCACATCCATCCGCTCCCCGCATCCGATGAACTCTTCGTCACCGGCCTATCCAAGTCGACTGACATGCTGCTCATCACCGACCTAGCGGGTCGGATCATCACCGAGGTCAACGCTCCTTCGAGTGAATTGCTCCGGTTGGATGTGAGCCGATTGGCTGCTGGCACCTATGTCTTGAAGACGATGGATGCCGGGGCATCCATCAGCGCGCGCTTCGTAGTGCAGCGCTAGGACTTACAGTTCATCCAGGCGAAGGGTGCGGTCGAGCCGCACACCTTTTTCCGTGGCGTGCACCGTGCAGCATTGGTTGTTCGGATCGTGCTCCAGGAAGAGAACGTAGCTACCCGCTGCGGCTTTGTTCAGGAAGGCTGCCTTCTCATCCAACGTCAACAACGGGCGCGTGTCATAAGCCATCACCCACGCCACGGGAACGTGATGCACGCTGGGCAGGAGGTCGGCCATGTACGCCACGGTCCGACCCTTGTACTGCAAGTGCGGGATCATCATGGCATCGGTGTGTCCGTTCACCAACAGCACATCGAAGCCGGGGAAGACCTCCTTCAAATAACCAGAGCGTCCCTTTATGGCTCCCTCTCCTTGGGAGGGGGATGGGGTGAGGTCAACGAATTTCAACTGCCCGCTCTCCTTGATCGGAAGGATGTTCTCCATCAGGAAGCTCGCCTTTTCCCGTGCGTTGGGTTTGGTGGCCCATTGCCAGTGGTGCTCATTGCTCCAATAAGTGGCCTTCGGGAAGGCGGGTTCAAAGCCATCGCGCTTGCTGTTCCAACGGATGCTGCCCCCGCAGTGATCGAAGTGCAGGTGGCTCAGGAACACATCCGTGATGTCGTTGCGGGTGAAGCCATGTTTCGCCAGTGACTTGTCCAGCGTGTCGTCGCCGTGCAGATCATAGTGACTGAAGAACTTGGCCTCCTGCTTGTCGCCGATGCCGTTGTCGATGAGGATGAGATGACCTCCTGTCTCCACCAACAAACAACGCATGGCCCAGGTGCAGGCGTTGCGCTCATCCGGGGGATGCATCTTGCTCCAAAGCGGTTTGGGCACCACGCCGAACATGGCGCCGCCGTCCAATTTGAAGAAGCCGGTTTCGATGGGATAGAGATCCATGGTTGTGAAGATGTGGGGATCGGAGGATGTGAAGATGCGGCCGGAAATGATCGGCGCACATCCATGCGTGGACATGTGGCAACGGACTGCCGGATGACCGGCTTGAACGACCACCACATTTGTATTTCTCGTCCATCTTCACATTCACATGTCCTTCACCCGCGTCCACTTCATTGCCATCGGCGGCAGCGCCATGCACAACCTGGCCATTGCTCTTCACCAGAAAGGCTGCGTGGTTTCCGGGAGCGATGACGAGATCTTCGAACCTAGCCGCAGCCGCTTGGACCGGCTGGGTCTTCTGCCCGATCGTTTGGGCTGGCATCCGGAGGATATCACGACCGGGATCGAGGCTGTGATCCTCGGCATGCATGCTCGTGCCGACAATCCGGAATTGAAACGTGCACAGGAATTGGGGATCCCTGTCTTCAGCTACCCTGCCTTCTTCTACGAGCAGACAAAGGACAAGACCCGGGTGGTCATCGGCGGAAGCCATGGCAAGACGACGATCACGAGCATGATCGTGCATGTATTGCGTACGTGCGGTGTGGAGTTCGACTACCTCGTTGGAGCGCAGCTTGACGGCTTCGATTGCATGGTGCGCCTGAGCCCAACGAGCAGGGTGGCCGTGATCGAAGGCGACGAGTATCTGGCGAGCACCTTGCAACCCGTTCCGAAGTTCCATCTGTACAAGCCCGACATCGCGCTCATCAGCGGTATCGCTTGGGACCACATCAATGTGTTCAAGACCTTCGAGAGCTACGTGGATCAGTTCAGGATCTTCATCCAGTGCATTGAGCCTGGCGGCAAGTTGATCTACTGTGCCGAGGATCCGGAAGTCCGCAAACTCGCTGAGGAACCGGAAGTGAAGGACGTGAAGGTGTCGTACGGTATCCCCAAGCACCGGATCGTTGATGGCGTCACCGTCCTTGAGACTTCACAAGGAGATGTGCAACTGCAGGTCTTCGGCAGGCACAACCTCCAGAACATGGAAGGTGCGCGCCATGTGTGCCACCAACTGGGCATCGGCGACAAGGAGTTCCATGCGGCCATCGCGACTTTCCACGGTGCAGCGAAACGATTGGAGAAACTGGCGGAGCACGGTGCGCGCGTTGTCTTCAAGGATTTCGCGCATTCACCGAGCAAGCTCACAGCCACAGTGCTAGCCGTGCGTGAACAATTCCCCGATCGTAAGCTCACGGCCTGCATGGAGCTGCACACATACAGCAGCTTGAGCGAAGGATTCCTGGATCAGTACTCGGGCACCATGGATCAGGCTGACAACGCTATCGTGTTCTATGATCCGCACGCAGTGGAGTTGAAACGACTTCCGCCGATACCATTGGAACGTATCAAGCGTGCGTTCGGCCGCGATGATCTGCGTGTCCTGACCGATCCCATCGAGGTAATGGGTGGTGTGCGTGAAGGCACTGCGGATAAGGCGGTGCTGCTTATGATGAGCAGCGGCAACTTCGGTGGTCTCGATCAGCAGGCACTCGCTGAGGCGTTCATTGCTTGACCTCACCCTTGGTTGGATACACTACTTCGGTCCCTGCGCTCTGACCCTCTCCCTTGGAGAGGGCAGGGTGAGGTCAGAGTTTCCGTAGCACTTTGTGGTGCAACGCACCGACCAGCAGCGCATAAACGATACCCGCGCCCATGAACGCCACAAGGGTGAGCGTAGCATAGTTGAACGGGGAGAACATCGCCTCGAAGCGCTCGCGTGCGTCCGCTTCAGGAATGCCGTCGGCCACGGCAATGTCCACACGTTCGTTGATGTGGATAGGGAAGTACAACGGATCGATCCACACGTAAAGCGCGAACGCGAACGCGGCGATCAAGAGCGCATACACCGCTGCATTGCGGAAACCGGTGCGCACGAGCATCGGGAACGTGATGTCGCGATCGGCAAGCATTGCTCCGCGCTGCGCGAAGAAGACCACGAGCAGGAGCGCCAGCAGGTGAACGGGCGAGAAGGTGTGGCCATCGGTGATGGCCTTGTCCGCGTGCAGCAACCACCGCAGCATGATGGCGGCGAAGGCGATGAGCAGCGTGGTCCGCATCAACCGTTCATGGACACGAGGAACTCCTCGTTGCTCTTGGTGCCCTCCATCCGGGTCTTCACGAATTCCATGGCCTCCACCGGGTTCATGTCAGCAAGGTGTTTGCGCAAAACCCAGGTGCGCTGCAGCACATCCTTGTGGTGCAGCAGATCGTCGCGGCGGGTGCCGCTTCCAAGGATGTCGATGGCTGGGAAGATGCGGCGGTTGCTGATCTTCCTGTCCAACTGCAATTCCATGTTGCCGGTGCCTTTGAATTCTTCAAAGATCACTTCGTCCATTTTGCTGCCGGTCTCGGTGAGGGCGGTAGCGAGGATCGTAAGACTTCCACCGTTCTCGATCTTCCTGGCAGCACCGAAGAAGCGTTTGGGCTTGTGCAATGCGTTGGCATCGACACCACCGCTGAGGATCTTACCGCTGGCAGGCTGCACCGTGTTGTAAGCCCGTGCCAAACGCGTGATCGAATCGAGCAGGATCACCACGTCGTGACCGCATTCCACCATGGCCTTGGCTTTCTCCAGCACCATGCTGGCCACTTGAACGTGACGCGTGGCGGGTTCATCGAACGTGCTGGCAACCACTTCGGCACGTACGCTGCGCGCCATATCGGTGACTTCTTCCGGCCGCTCATCGATGAGCAGCACGATCAGGTATACCTCCGGATGGTTCGCCGCTATCGCGTTCGCCACATCCTTCAGCAGGATCGTCTTACCGGTTTTCGGTTGCGCCACGATCAAGCCGCGCTGCCCTTTGCCGATCGGCGAGAACAGGTCGAGCACGCGTGTGCTCAGGTTACCGCCCTTGGTGGTCAGGTCGAATTTCTCGTCGGGGAACAACGGCGTCAGGAACTTGAACGGGACGCGGTCGCGCACCCATTCCGGATCGCGGCCGTTGATGCGGTCCACCTTCACCAGCGGGAAGAACTTGTCGCCATCGCGCGGTGGGCGCACGTAGCCGGTAACGGTGTCGCCGGTCTTCAGGCTGTGGTTCTTGATCTGTTGCTGGCTCACGTACACATCATCGGGTGAGGCCAGGTAGTGGTAATCGCTGCTGCGCAGGAAGCCATAGCCATCGGGCATGATCTCCAGCACGCCATCGGTCTCCACGAACGCATCGAACTGCGGTGGTGGTTCGCGGTGCGGCCGGTTGTCGGGACGTTGATCGTTGCGCGGTTGATCGCCGCCGCGTTGGTCATTGGGTTGGCGATCGCCTTGTGGTTGCCGATCCCCCTGCGGGCGCTCATGGCGCGGGCGGTCCTGCTGGCGGTCACCTTGTGGCTGTCCGCCTTGCTGCTGTTGGCCGCCCGGTTGCTGATCGCCCTGAGGACGATCGCGGTGGCGGTCACGGCGGTCGTTGCGTCCTCCGTCATTGCGCTGCCCGCCCTCCTGAGATCGATCACCTCCGCTTCCTTCCAGCTTTGCGGTTTGGGGGTCGCGCTGCGCTTCACGCTCTCGGCGTTCGCGGAATTCCCGCTCGCGTTGTTTGCGTTCTTCGATGGGATCCGGCCGTTCACCGGTGGTTTGGGGATGGTCCCCGGCTACGGTGCTTGTTCCGCTGCCAGCTTCAATTCCTCTTTTGCGATCCCCATCACCCTCACCGCCGTTCTCACCATCCCCGCCTTCTTCGGCGCCGTCGTCATCCCCGTCCTCATCATCGTCGTCGTCCCCTTCGTCTTCATCTTCTTCCGGTTCGGGATCTTCCACAGGAGGGGGTTCGTCGTCCGAGATCCCCTCCAGCGCAAGTGGGTCCTCGGCCGCGGTCTTCGGTCCCGCGGGTTCCGGCCGGGTGCCCGGTGCCTGGGCCTCCAGGATCTTGGCGATGAGGTCCGGTTTGCGGAGGGTGTCGGCTTTCTTGATGTCGAGCTGTTTGGCCACTTCGCGTAGCTCGGGCAGCTTCATGTCGTTCAGCGCGTTCGCGTCGTGCATGCGTCGGGATGTCGGGTGTGAGGGATCGGTGCGGATGGCACCGTGAAAACCGTATCAGGTCAGCGGAAAGAAACGTTCGTGGTCGGGGGGAGAAAGCTGCGGCCCGGAACCGGGTGCTGCTGGAAGTCGGGGCAATGATAAGGGAAATGCGGATCGCGCCACCCGCACCACATCTTCGCACCCTGTTCCACATGGCCCCGACAGGTCGGGACGGAGAAGCAACCGATGATCCAGCGCAAACAATCCCTCTTCCTGGCCTTGGCGGCCTTGTGTATCGGGCTCATGTTCTTCTTCCCCATCGCCACTTACGACCTTCCTGACCAAACGGAGCAAGTGGTTTTCGGTATGCTGGGTACCACGGTAGGCGGGCAACCGGCACTGTTCGCCCCGAACCCGATCGTTCCCTTGCACATCCTCGGCGGGATCGGCATCGCGCTGTTGGTCGGTGTCATCTTCCTCTTCAAGCAGCGCATGCGCCAGGTGCGGTTCGTCAACCTCGGCTATATGCTCCTGCTCGGTCTGTTCGCCGCCGTGTTCATGAGCGAGCACAGTATGCAGGAACTGATGGACCGCAAGGGCGGGGCGCCAGGCAGCTATGGCCTTTCGTATTTCCTGCCGCTCGTTGCACTGGTGCTCGTCTTTCTGGCGGTGCGTGCCATCAAGGCGGATGAGGCCCTGGTGAAAAGTGCGGATCGCTTGCGGTGAAGGATCAGGAATTCCTCATCCTTCATTCCCGGTTGCTGATCCACGGTTGCCAAGCTCGATCACCTCAAGGTCCTTCAGCTGCGCGCCATCGATGGCGAAGCGCAGGATCGTGCGTACGTGGTGGAAGCCATGCCGGCCGCAAGCACCAGGGTTCATGTAAAGGAGTTTCAAGCGCTCGTCGTATTTCACCATGCACAGGTGCGAGTGGCCGCAGATGAAGAGGGTGGGAGGGGAAGCCCGCAGTTCCTGGATCACCTCCCTGTTGTATCCCGGTGGCCGGCCGCCGATGTGGGTCATCCACACCTTCACCCCTTCAACAGCGAAGCGCTGGTGTTCCGGGAAGGTCGCGCGGGCCTTTGCGTCGTCGATATTGCCCCATACGGCGCGCAGTGGTTTCCATTTCTCCAGTTCATCGGTCACGTGCAAGCCGCCGATATCGCCCGCATGCCAGATCTCGTCGCATTCAGCGAAGTGTTCACGGATGCGTGGATCGAGCCAGCCGTGGGTGTCGGAGAGGAGCCCGATCCTTTTCATGTGAGCTTGTGAAGATGGTGAGGATGTGAGGATGCATGCGCCGTCACACCCGCCCGATCGGCTCTACCCCGTCTACTTTCGCGCCCCGCTGGAGTGCCTTCTCATCTCCACTGGTCCCCCCATCCCCTTCGTGGAGATCATGCCCCGCCATTTCCTCGAGATCGCTTTCGATGGCACCGCCTACAGCGGCTGGCAGGTGCAACCCGGTGATCCCAGTGTGCAACAGGCCATGGAATCGGCTTTGCGTGTGGTGCTGCGGGAGCCGGACATCGTGGTGACCGGTTGCGGACGCACCGATGCCGGCGTGCACGCCTTGCAGTTCTTCCTGCACTTCGATGCGCGCACCGCCATGGATGAGCGGTTGCTGCATAGCCTCAACAGCGTGCTGCCCGAGACCATTGCTGCCAAGCGCTTCTGGTCGGTTGCGGATAATGCTCATGCGCGCTTCGATGCCGTCGAGCGCGGTTATCTCTATCGCGTTCATCATCACAAGGATCCGTTCGTTGAGAACCGCTCGTACCACTTCCGTCCGGCGTTGGATGTCGCAGCGATGAACGCTGCGTGCGCCTACCTCATCGGAAAGCAGGACTTCACCAGCTTCTGCAAAGCGGGCAGTGACAACAAGACGATGATCTGCGATGTGCGCGCAGCGAAGTGGGAGCAGGTCGGTGACGGAGTGCAGTTCACCATTTCGGCCGATCGCTTCCTGCGCAATATGGTGCGTGCGATCGTGGGTACCTGCCTGCGCGTGGGCAGCGCTGCACAGCCACCGCAACACATGAACGAAGTGATCTCCGCGCACGACCGGTCAGCAGCGGGCAAGGGTGCACCTGCCTGTGGCCTTTACTTGCAACGGGTGATCTATCCATACATCCCATGAGTAGCGAGAGTGCCAGCGGCAAAGCCTTCGACCTGGGTCTCTTCCGCCGGGTGATGGGTTTCGTGCGCCCATACAAGCGCATCTTCTGGGTGGCGTTCGTGCTCACCATCCTGCTCAGCATCGTCGGCGTGGTGCGCCCCATCGTGCTGGGCTGGATCATCGATATCGCCGCTTCGGGCGACGCATCCTTCCTTCACCCCGATGTGGACGCCGGCATCGGCAAACGCAGCATGGCCTGGGTGGTCGGCGGTGCGGCGGGTTTGTTCGGTGAAGCAACCGCCAAGGTGTTGCTGGGTATCGTTCTGCTCGTAATTCTCCTGCTCGTCCTCGAAACCGCCATGCAGTTCTACCAGGCCTATTGGACCAATTGGTTGGGCCAGGCCGTCATGCTCGACCTGCGGGATAAGCTCTACGCGCATGTGGTGCAGTTCCGCCTCCGCTATTTCGATCGCACGCCGATCGGGATGTTGGTGACGCGGGTGATCAGCGACCTGGAAACCATCGAGGACATTTTCAGCCAGGGTTTGCTGATGATCCTCGGGGATCTGTTGAAGCTGGTGGTGGTCATCATCGTGATGTTCGTGTATGACTGGAAGCTGGCGCTGCTCAGTCTGGCGCCGGTGCCGATACTGCTGTGGGCAACCAACATTTTCAAGAACAGCATCCGCAAGAGCTTCCAGGATGTTCGCACGCAGGTGGCCCGGCTCAACACTTACGTGCAGGAGCACATTCAGGGCATGAGCATCGTGCAGCTGTTCGGGAAGGAGAAGGAAGAGCAGGTGAAATTCGAACGCATCAATGCCGAGCACACCGAAGCCAACATCCGCAGCGTGTGGGCTTATAGCGTGTTCTTTCCAGTGGTGGAGATCCTCGCAGCGCTTTCGCTGGCACTGCTCGTCTGGTGGGGCGTACGCGGGGTGCTGAGCGATGATGTGAGCTATGGCGATCTGGTGGCCTACATCATGTTCATCAACCTCCTCTACCGTCCGATCCGCCAACTGGCCGACCGTTTCAACGTGCTGCAGATGGGTATGGTGGGCAGCGAACGCGTGTTCAAGGTGCTGGATACTCATGCTTCCATTGCCGATGATGGAAAGCTTTCCGCAACAGGATTGCGCGGTGAGATCGCCGTTAACGGGCTGTGGTTCGCCTATGAGGATGCCCCGCCCAATGGTAACGGTGCCGCAGAGCCCAACTGGGTGCTGAAGGACATCACCTTCGGCGTGAAGGCCGGTGAAATGGTGGCGCTGGTGGGAGCCACGGGGAGCGGCAAGAGCAGCATTGTCAATGTACTCAGCCGGGCCTACGAGTTCCAACAGGGCAGCGTACTGGTCGACGGTCACGACATTCTCACCTACAAGCTGGACGATCTGCGGCGCAGTATCAGCGTGGTTCTGCAGGACGTGTTCCTCTTCAGCGATACGGTGCACAACAACATCACGCTCAACGATCCTGCGATCTCCCGGGACGAGGTCGTGGCTGCAGCCAAAGCCGTTGGCGCGCACGATTTCATCATGCGGTTGCCGCAGGGCTACGACACCAGCGTGCAGGAGCGCGGGAGCGTGCTCAGCACCGGGCAGCGGCAGCTGATCGCTTTCATCCGCGCATACGTGCACAAGCCGACCGTGCTCGTGCTTGACGAAGCCACCAGCAGTGTGGACAGCATCAGTGAACAGCTCATAACCGAGGCCACGGAAAAGCTCACCAAGGGCCGAACGAGCATTGTCATCGCGCACCGGCTCAGCACCGTGCAGTTCGCCGACCGCATCATCGTGTTGGACAAAGGGCGTATCGTCGAACAAGGCAGCCACCAGCAGCTTCTCGCTTTGGGCGGTGCTTACAAGAAGCTCTACGATCTCCAGTTCAGGTAGGCCGACGGTCGAGCGGGGTTCTTCTACCGTACATCCCGACTCGTCGAGACCAGTGACCCGGTTGCCGGACCGCTTACCATCTTCGGGCAACGGTAGCTGGGGCGGTATCGTCTCGGCAATGTCCAGCCCGATCCATGTCCATCATGCAACGATCATTTCTCTACGCCGCATCCAGCCTTCTGTCCTTTTCTCTTTCCGCAGGCAGTGGGCACGATCATCCGCCGGTGAACAGTGGTGCTGTTCCCAAGACGCCCCTGGTCCAACAGGAATTCCTGGAGAACAAGGGCCACCTTCCCGCCCAAGTGCTGTATCGTGCGGACTTCGGCCCATTGGCCCTGTTCGCCGAGCGCGACCGGTTGACCTGGAGCATGCTCCAGTCCGATGCTGGGGAGCGGGTGCACCAGTTCCAGCACGATAAGGTCCCTTTCCAATTGAACGGGCACGCCTGGAACATGCGATTCGTGGATGCCGAACCTTCGTTGCAAGTGCACGCAGCCGACCGCGGTAGCGCTTCCTTCAACTTTTTCCTGGGCAACGATCCCTCCAAGTGGAGTACTGACGCGCATGCCTTCGCCAACGTGACCTATCATGGCGTTTGGCCAGGGATCGACCTGGTGCTCAAGACCAGCGAAGGGGCGTTCAAGTACGATGTGCTGTTGGATGCCGGTGCGGATGTGGCCAAGGTGAGGTTCGCTTATTCAGGATTGAAGGATATTGAAGTCTCGAAGGCAGGGCGCCTTGTGATGAGCACCAGCGTGGGTGAGCTCATGGAGATGAACCCTGTGGCCTGGTATGCGGATGGAGCGCGCGAGCCCCTTGTGTGCCACTTTGTTCTCGAGAACAACGAAGTCGGTTTCCGGTTCGACGGCGTCGTGGACAATGCGCGACCCATCGTGATCGACCCGTTGCTCATGGCCAGCACCCTCAGCGGTACGGGCAATTTGGGTATGACGGAGAACTACGGCCACACGGCCACTTACGATCTTGCGGGCAACATCTATACCGGCGCCATCTGTTTCGGTCAGGGTTATCCCGTTACCCCCGGTGCCTTCGATCTCATCTATGGAGGCGGTTGGACGGACATCGCCGTGAGCAAGCTGAACCCTGACGGAAGCACGTTGATCTATGCCACTTACCTCGGGGGGAGCGACGGGGATCACCCGCACAGCCTTGTGGTGACACCCAACAATGAGCTCACGGTCTACGGAACCTCCGAGTCGTTCAACTATCCTGTTTCAGCAGGTGCCTTCCAGGCCGCCAACGGCGGAGGAACCGATATCGTGGTGAGCAAACTGACCATCAATGGTGGAGCGTTGGTGGGAAGCACCTACGTCGGAGGACCCTCGTCCGATGGGCAGAACTACTTCACCAGCAACTACGGCGATTCATACCGGGGCGAAGTGATCTCGGATGCCAACGGCAACATCCTCATCAGCAGCTGCAGCCAGGGCGCAGGTTTCCCGACCACCGCAGGTGCATACCAACCTGCTTATGGCGGGGGCGCGCAGGACGGTGTGCTGTTCAGCTTGAACCCTACGCTGAGCGCGATGAACTGGAGTTCATACCTGGGCACTACAGGCAGCGAAATGTGTTTCGGCATCAAGCTCAATTCCGCAGGTGAGGTGTACGTGGCGGGCGGGACAAGCAGCAATGCCTTCCCAACCACGGCTGGTGTTTACCAACCGGCCAGTGCTGGAGCTAACGACGGATTCATCGCTCACTTCAGCGGCGGTGCATCAACCCTTGTACACTCAACGTATTTCGGCAGCAGCATGCAGGATGTTGCGTTCTTCCTGCAGCTGGATCTTGACGATGATGTATACATCTACGGCCAGAGCGAGGCAGGTGGCATCACTATTTCTCCTGCCGGTACGTATGGCACACCCGGCACGGACATTTTCGTGGCCGAGTTTTCCTCTGATTTGTCCACCAACATTTTCAAGAGCGTCGTGGGCAACGCACTGGGCGGTTTCGGCAACAGCTTGGTACCTGTGGCCTTCCTGGTGGACGTGTGTGAGCACATCTATATCAGTGGATATGGAACGTACAGCGGCGGCTTCGATACCACACCCGGGGCGCTTTACACCACGGGTGGATTCTACCTCGCTGCTTACGATGTGGACATGGTGGGGCTGTTGTACGGAACGTATTACGAAGGCGCAGGCCACGTGGATGGTGGCACCAGCCGCTTCGATAGCAATGGCATCGTGTACCAGGCCGTATGCACCAGCGGGCCGTTCCCAACAACACCATGGGCATACAGCAACGTGCAACCGCAATCTTGGGATGTCGGCGTTTTCAAGATCGATTTCCAGGTCGCCGGCGTGAACGCTGCGGGAGCGGGTACGATCAACCAAGGCTGTGCCCCCATCCAGATCGACTTCCTCAATACGAGCACAGGCGATCAATGGATCTGGGATTTCGGCGATGGCAGCGCCTTGGATACCACTTACACACCGAGCCACACCTATACATCACCCGGTGTGTACACCGTGGTGCTGATCGCCTTCGACAGTTTGAGCTGCAACCTTGCGGACACCATTAGTTTCCCTGTCACCATCGGCCAATCGCAAGTGCTCACGGCCTCCTTCACGGCGGTACCCAACGCGGATTGTACGGTGAGCCAGGTGATCACCACCAACACGAGCACGGGATCTCCGTTGGCCTTCGAGTGGGACATGGGTGATGGGACGCAGTACACCGACACGAACGTCACGCACACCTACCTGGGTGGCCCGGGCACGTACGACATCGAGCTGCTGGTGTACGACCCCACGGGCTGCAGCCCACCGGACTCGGTGACCCAGACGATCGTGGTGCTGCCACCCGACACGGTGCACGCGGCCTTCAGCGCCACGCAGGTACCGGACTGCAACAACCTGTTGGTGGACTGCATCAACGCGAGCAGCGGCCCGGCCCCCACGTACCTGTGGGACATGGGAGATGGGACCCAGTACACGAGCACGGATGTGAACGACCACCTGTACACTGCCACGGGCACCTACACGATCACCTTGATCGCCACGGACACCTTGGCGTGCAACCAGGCGGACACGGTGACGATCGATGTGACGCTCGATCCGTACGCTCCTGTTGTAGCGGGGTTCACGGCCACGCAGGTGTTCGACTGCGCACAGCTGTTGCTGGAAGGGACCAACACGAGCACGGGTTCGTTCATGGCCTTCTCTTGGAACATGGGGGACGGCACGCAGTACACGGACACGAACGTGACGCACACATACACGGCAGCGGGCACGTACGACATCAGCCTGGTGGTATCGGACCTGTCGGGTTGCGCACCACCGGACACGGCCACCTTGAGCGTAACGGTGGACCCGATCGTACCGGTGGTGGCGGACTTCGTGATCACCCAGGTGGGCAACTGCACGTTGCTCACGGTGCAAGGCACCAACCAGAGCCAGGGGGATAGTGTGAGCTACACGTGGGACATGGGGGATGGGACGCAGTACTTCACCACGGATGTGACCCATGTGTACACGGTACCGGGCACCTACACGGTGGAACTGGTGGTGACGGACCTGGGTTGCGGGAACGATGATGCGCTGAGCACCACGGTGGTGGTGATCAACACCTTGCCGGTTGTGGCGGCCACGGACGGAGTGATCTGCCCGGGACTGAGCACCACGATCGATGCGAGCGGAACGCCGGGCAACTACTTGTGGAACAACGGGTACACCACCGACAGCATCGTGGTGTCGAGCGCAGGGACGTACTGGGTAACGGTGAGCGATGGGTTGTGCACGGGCAGCGACACGGTGGACGTGATCGAGGCCCCGGAAGTGGAGTTGAGCTATGGCTTCGATGCGTGCCCGGGCTCTGGGATCACCCTCACGGTACCGTTCCAAGGCACGTCGTACCTGTGGGAGACGGGGGGCACGGACCAGAGCGAGTACCTGCTGTTCCCCGGGGGCGATACCACGGACTACGACTTCCAGGTGTGGGACAGCTACGGCTGCGTGCACGATGACAGCGTGACGGTGACCCCGATGGACAGCCAGCCGCAGTTGTTCGCACCCAATGCCTTCACACCGGACGGGGATGGGATCAACGACGAGTTCGTGATCACGGGTTATGGCGAAAGAGACGTGGAGCTGTTGATCTTCAACCGTTGGGGCGAGCAGATCTTCAACAGCACGAGTTTGACCGACCCGTGGAACGGGACGTACAACGGTCAGATCAAGCAGGATGTGTACGTGTACAAGTTGAAGTACAACGGGGAGTGCACCAACGATGAGACCAGCCTCATGGGGCATGTGACCGTGGTGAAATAGCCCACCAGCATCCTTCCATCACCAACGAGCAACGATCACGTCGTACCAAGCGTCAATGAGATGAACCGAATGAAATCGAATATGCACAGGAACATGCTCTGCATCATCGCCGCCACTGCAGCGATCGGTGCAACCGCCGGTACCACGCCCGGCCAGGAACGCGACCCTGGTGTTGTTACGAGCGCCCCGCGCCCGCACCAACGCTTTATTGAGAACAAGGGACAGCTGCCTGCACAGGTGAAGTTCCGTGCCGAGTTCGGCACCGCGAGCATGTTCGCTGAAAGCGGCGGCATCACTTGGAGCATGCTCCAGCCCGATGCTGGCGATGTGGTGCACGAAATGCTGCATGCCAAGGCCGAGGAGAAAGCCGCCTTCAAACTGCACGGCCATGCATGGCGCATGCGCTTCGTGGATGCCAACGGCAACCCGGCGATCACCTCCTTCGATCGCAGCACCACTTACCTCAACTACTTCCTCGGGAACGATCCACGCAAGTGGGCCGGCAATGTGGGAGTGTTCGGCGAAGTGCTTTACGAGGATGTCTGGAACGGTATCGACCTGCGGCTGCACGGCGACAAAGGCGGCTTCAAGTACGATGTGCTGCTCGATGCCGGTGCGGATGTTTCAATGGTCCGCTTCAACTACGAGGGCCTCGATGCGCTGGGTTTGGATGCCGATGGGCGCCTGAGCCTGCGCACCAGTGTGAGCGAACTGCTGGAAATGGCTCCCGTGGCCTGGTATGCCGATGGAGGCAAGGAAGCGGTGCAATGCAACTTCACGTTGAAGGATGGAACTGTGGGTTTTGCATTCGCTGCGGGTACGGATACACGGCGCCCCATCGTGATCGATCCCCTGCTGATCGCCAGTACGCTCAGTGGCACCGGTGATATCGGCACCACGCAGAACTACGGACACAGCGCCACCTACGATGATCAGGGCAACATTTACACCGGTGCCATCTGCTTCGGCCAGGGTTATCCTGCAACACCAGGTGCTTTCGATCTCATCTATGGCGGTGGTTGGACCGACATTGCGGTCAGCAAATTGAACCCTGACGGGAGCGCACTGTTGTATGCCACTTACCTGGGTGGCAGTGGCGGTGATCACCCGCACAGTTTGGTCGTGACTCCAAGCGGTGAGTTGACTGTTTATGGGACCACCGAGTCGGTTGACTATCCGGTTTCATCGAACGCGTTCCAATCCAGCAGTGGTGGTGGCACGGACATCGTTGTCAGCAAGCTGACGATCAGCGGTGCCGTTTTGGTGGGCAGCACGTATGTCGGCGGGGCGGGCACCGACGGACAGAATTCTTTCACATCCAACTACGGTGACAGTTACCGTGGTGAAGTGATCAGCGATGCCGCCGGTAACATCCTGATCAGCAGTTGTAGCCAAAGCACTGATTTCCCGACAACGGCCGGAGCCTATCAGCCAGCTTACAACGGTGGTGCCCAGGATGGCGTGTTCTTCAGCCTGAACAACGACCTGAGCGCCTTCAATTGGAGTTCCTATCTCGGTACACCTGGCGATGAGATGTGCTTCGGGATCAAACTGACATCGGCGGAGGAGGTGATCGTTGCCGGTGGTACCAGCAGTGCTGCGTTCCCTACAACTGTCGGCGTTTACCAACCGGCCAGCACCGGTGGCAAGGATGCGTTCGTTGCCCATTTCTCCAACGGCGCTTCCACCCTGGTGGCTTCCACCTACTTCGGCGCTGCCACGGAGGATGTGGCGTTCTTCCTGCAGCTCGATCTGGACGATGATATCTACATCTACGGCCAGAGCGAAGCTGGGGGCATCAGTATTTCACCGGCGGGCACTTACGGTACACCGAACACGGATATTTTCATCGCTGAGTTCACTGCGGACCTTACCACCAACATTTTCAAGAGCGTGGTCGGGAATGCCCTCGGTGGTTTCGGCAATAGCCTGGTGCCGGTCGCTTTTCTCGTCGATCACTGCGACCATGTCTATATCAGTGGCTACGGGACTTACTCCGGCGGTTTTGATACGACACCCGGTGCCTTGTACACCACTGGTGGGTTCTATCTGGCCGCATACGACGCGGACATGTCGGGTCTGCTCTACGGCACCTACTATGAAGGCGCCGGCCATGTGGATGGCGGTACAAGCCGCTTCGATCCCGATGGGGTGGTGTACCAAGGCGTGTGCACCAGTGGTCCTTTTCCCACCACCCCCAATGCGTTCAGCAATACCCAGCCTAGCAGTTGGGATGTCGGAGTATTCAAGATCGACTTCCAGCAGAGCGGGGTGAACGCCAACATCAGCGCGAGCAGCAATACGGGTTGTGCACCGGCCACCATCGACTTCGACGCCGTGGGGCAATACGCCACCATCGTGTGGGACTTCGGCGATGGCTCGCCGACCCAGACCGCCGATTCCGTGAGCCACGCGTATCCCGATCCCGGCACCTACATCGTAACCCTCATCGCCTATGATCCGGCGTCCTGCAACCTGAGCGATACCGCCACGCTCACCGTTGTCATCAGCAACCCGGTCCCGGTTGATCCGGTTTTCACGGTCAGTCAAGCCGGTGGCTGTGAACCTTACACTGTTGTTACGGTGAACGGTACCACAGGCCCGAACAACACCTACCTCTGGGATATGGGCGATGGCACCACCTATACGTCCACGAACGTTACACATACCTACGACGGCCCTGGCACATACACCATCACGCTTACGGTCACCGACAATACGTGCGGTACGACCGCCAGTTCCTCGCAACCAGTGACCGTTACGGAGGCGGTCGAGTTGGAAGCGCTGTTCAGTGCTGCACAAGTGGACCAATGCACCGGCCTCAACGTGACCACCACCAACCTGAGCACCGGCCCCAGCGGTTTGGTATATACGTGGAACATGGGCGATAGCACCGTGCTCACAGGTAGTTCGGTCAATTACACGTACACGACACCCGGAACGTATACGATCACGCTGATCGCATATGATCCTCTATGTGATGAAGCGGAAACGTTCCAGTTGGACGTGAACGTGCAGCCCAGCCCCTTGGTGGATCAAGGCATCATCGTGCCCAACATCTTCAGCCCGAACCAGGACGGTTTGAACGATTCGTTCTTCCCGATCCCCGGTGCCGGTGGCAACGTGATCCTGAAGGTCTGGAACCGCTGGGGCATGAAGATGTTCGAGACCACGGGCCAGTACAGGCCTTGGGATGGCCGCACGCCAGGCAACAAACCGGTTCCCGATGGCGTGTATTTCTTCATCCTGGAATACAGCATCCCATGCACCGGTTCACGTATCGAAGGGAAGAAGGAAGGATACGTGCACGTGGTAGGCAGCACGATGTAACAGGGACCCAAGGGGGATCGGATCGGGTATTTTTCGCTCTGGGGCAACGAGTGAACATGCTCATGCTGTCCTTTGCTCTGGAATCCGATCCACCATGAAATCCCGCGTTCCCTTGGGATCGCTCACCGTGCTCTGCGCATCCGCAGTGCTTGCCAGCGACCCGGTCCCGCAGCAGCGTTTCATCGAGAACAAGGGCCAGT
Source organism: Flavobacteriales bacterium (assembly GCA_049289815.1). Classification (GTDB taxonomy): domain Bacteria; phylum Bacteroidota; class Bacteroidia; order Flavobacteriales_F; family PHOS-HE28; genus PHOS-HE28. Next base: position 14,869 of record JBATMK010000097.1, on the reverse strand, counting down.
GGCCCTCACACGTGCTTTACCGAGCTGGCTTCGGACCGGCAGTGGTCTTCGTTGAGCGTACCGGTCTTACCTGGAGCATGCTTCAGCCCGATGCTGCTGAACTGCTCCATGACCACGCACATGCACAGCCAACCGACGTTGCGGACATCCGATTGCGCGGGCACGCATGGCGAATGCGTTTCGTGGATGCCAACAAGTCACCGTCGATCTCATCCTCCGACCAAAGCACCACGTACCTGAACTACTTCCTTGGGAACCAACCCCGCAACTGGGCGGACCATGTGGGCATACACGGTCAAGTACACTATGCGGATGTTTGGCCCGGCGTGGACATACGCCTGCACACCGAGAAGGCGGCCTTCAAATACGATGTCCTGCTCGATGCGGGTGCGCGCGTGGGGCAAGTGAAGCTGGCTTACGAAGGATCGGAAGCGCTTGAGATCGCGGCCGATGGACGCTTGGTGATACGCACCAGCGTTGGCGAGCTTGTGGAGATGGCGCCGGTGGCCTGGTATGCTGACGGAGCGCATGAGGGGGTGGAGTGTTTCTTCACGCTGAAGGATGCCGTGGTAGGCTTCGGTTTTCCGGATGCGGATACCCTGCGTCCCGTGGTGATCGATCCGATGCTCGTTGGAGCGACCCTGAGCGGTACGGGCGATCTGGGCCTGACAAGCAACTTCGGGCACAGCGCCACCTATGACGCTCAAGGGAACATCTACACCGGGGCTCGGTGCTTCGGCCAGGGCTATCCGGTGACCACCGGTGCATTCCAGACAACGTTTGCCAACGGCGGTGCGGACATCGCCGTGAGCAAGCTGGATCCGGCTGGTAGCGCACTCATCTGGGCCACCTATTTCGGTGGCGATGGCAGCGATCTGCCCAATAGCATGGTGGTGGATGCTGCAGGCAATTTCAGCGTGTTCGGCACCACGACTTCCACCGATTATCCGTGCTCGATCGGCGCTTTCGACAACACATACGGTGGGGGATCGTTCGCGCAGGATCTCGTGGTCTCCAAAGTGGACATCACCGGTGGCGCGCTGATCGGGTCCACCTATGTAGGTGGGGCCGGTGAGGATGGTGCTTGGGGTAACAAAGGAGAGATCGCCACCGATGCCACGGGCAGCATCTATGTCGTTGCCACCACCATGGGCAACGATTTCCCGGTTTCCACGGGTGCCGTTCAAACCACGTTCGGTGGAACAGCGGATGCCGTTGTGTTCAAGCTCTCACCGGATCTCTCCACGTTGAACTGGAGCACTTATTTGGGCGGTGCAGGCGAGGATTTCGGGTTCGGGATCGAGGTGCTCGCGAACGGTGACGTCCTGGCCTGTGGTTATGCCGGCGCCACAGGTATTCCAGTATCAACAGGAGCGTACCAAACCGCTTACCAAGGAGGCCAATACGATGGTTATGTTGTGCACATTGCCGGCAACGGAACCTCGGTGGCCGCTGGCACCTACTTCGGCTCCATCAGCGATGACCAGGCGTTCTTCGTTGAAGCCGACACGGATGGTGATGTGCATATCTATGGTTTCATGGGCAGCAACATCCCCATCGTGCCGAGCGGTGGCTATGCGACGGGTGGCACGATGTACGTGAGCCAGTTCGACCCAACGCTGTCCACGCTGGTCACATCCAGTTCCATCAGTGTACCCGGTGGTCTGGGCGGTCCTGATTGGCAGCCCATCGCGTTCCTGGTGGACAACTGCGATCACATTTATATCAGCGGATATTCGCTCGGGGTATCGCCACCGCTTACCTCCGATGCTATCCTGACTTCCGGCGGGTTCTACTTGGCGGCGTTCGAAGCTGACATGGCCGGTCTCTTGTTCGGCACCTATTACGGGGCCCTGTACGACCACGTGGATGGTGGTACCAGCCGGTTCGACAAGCAAGGTGTGGTGTACCAGGGTGTTTGTACCGGCGGAGGTTTCCCCACCACGCCTAATGCATTCAGCACGACGCAACCGGTAGGCTGGGACATGGGCGTTTTCAAGATCGATTTCCAACTCAGCGGTGTTGTAGTGAGCATCGGGGCTTCGGCCACCACCGGTTGCGCGCCGTTGGCCATCGACTTCGGGGCGCTTGGTGCATACCAGAGCGTGTTGTGGAACTTCGGTGACGGCAGCACGGCCACGACCGATAGTGCGCAACACAGCTACGTTGATCCCGGAACATATACGGTCACGCTCATCGGATATGATCCCGCGTCCTGCAACCTCAGCGATACCGCCGTCATCACGGTCGTGGTCAGTGATCCAGTGCCTGTGACACCGACGTTCACCGTGGTGCAAGCAGGTGGCTGCCTGCCCTATGCGGTCGTCGTCACCAACAGCACACCCGGTACCACTAATTCCTATTTGTGGGACATGGGTGATGGCACGACCTACACGACCACGAACGTCACCCACACGTATCCCGGTGCTGGCACGTATACCATAACGCTGACCGTTACAGAGAACACATGCGGCAATGTGTCAACCACATCAGAGCAGATCACCATCACCGAGCCGCTGGCGATCGAGGCTTTGTTCAGCGCACTGCAAGAGGACCCATGCGGCGGCTTCACCGTGAACACCACGAACCTTTCCACCGGTCCTGCCGGACTCGTCTACACTTGGAACATGGGCGATGGCACCACCTTGTCCGGAACGAATGTGACGTACACCTATGCTGCGCCGGGGACCTACACGATCAGCCTGCTGGCCGTAGATACCATCTGCGATGATGATGCAACGTTCAGTTTGGACGTTCAGGTGGAGACAAGTCCGCTCATCGGCGCGGGCATCCTTGTCCCCAACATTTTCAGTCCGAACCATGACGGGTTGAACGATACCTTTTTCCCCATCGAGGGCGCGGGTGGCAATGTGGATCTGCGGGTATGGGACCGTTGGGGAATGAAAATGTTCGAGACGAGCGGGATATACGAACCATGGAACGGCCGCACGGCCGGCAACAAACCGGTTCCCGATGGCGTGTATTTCTTCATCCTGGAATACAGCATCCCATGCACCGGTTCCCGTATCGAAGGGAAGAAGGAGGGATACGTGCATGTGGTAGGCAGCACCATGTAAGAGGGGCAAGCTTCAATTGCCAAGCCTCAGGTCACAAGCGTCAACGGCTTATGGACTTGAAGCTCGATGCTCCCCGGGTTCAGAACCGCAACGCCTTGCCGGTGTAGGAGCCAGCATGCTCCTTCAACGCCTCCGGCGTGCCCGTGAACACCACATGGCCGCCGGCGTCACCGCCTTCCAGTCCGAGGTCGATCACCCAGTCGGCGCATTTGATCACTTCAACGTTGTGCTCGATGGTGATCACGCTGTGCCCGTTCGCGATCAAGGCGTTCAAGGCGTTCAACAACTTGGCGATGTCGTGGAAGTGCAGACCGGTGGTGGGTTCATCGAAAATGAACAGCGTCGGTTGTTCGTCCTGGCCTTTGGTGAGGAAACTCGCGAGCTTGATGCGCTGCGCCTCTCCACCGCTGAGCGTGCTGCTGCTTTGCCCAAGCTTCACGTAGCCCAGGCCCACATCCTGCAAGGGCTGGAGTTTGTGGACCACGCGCATGGAGGCATGGCTGGTTTCCTTGTGCTTCCCGAAGAACAGGATCGCGTCGTCAACGGTCATGTCAAGCACCTCCGCCACATCGCGGCCGTCGAACTTCACATCGAGCAATTCCTCCTTGAACCGCTTGCCATGGCACGCCTCGCACGTGAGGTTGATGTTGGCCATGAACTGCATCTCGATGTGCACCTCGCCTTCTCCCTGGCAGACCTCGCAACGACCGCCATCCACGTTGAAGCTGAAATGACTGGGCTTGTATGCGCGCACCTTGGCGATGTCCTGATCGCTGTACAGCTGGCGGATCTCGTCATAGGCCTTCACGTAGGTGACCGGGTTGCTGCGCGAGGAACGGCCGATCGGGTTCTGGTCGATCATCTCAACGGCTTGTATCCGCTGAATGTCACCGGTGAGATCCGTGTATTCACCAGGCCGCTCGCTGAATCCCTCCAGCTGCCTGCGCAGGGCAGGGTAGAGGATGCGTTTCACCAACGTGGTCTTGCCGCTGCCGCTCACACCGGTAACGCAGGCGAGCATGTTCAGCGGGAACTTCACATCGATGCCTTTCAGGTTGTTCTCGCGTGCACCGCGCAATAGCAATGCATCCTTGAGCGGCCTGCGCCGTGCTGGAACAGGGATCGCCTCCCGTCCGGTGAGGTACTTCGCCGTAAGGCTGTCGCTCCTCACCAATTCCTCGTGCGTTCCGCTGAACACCACCTGGCCTCCGTGCGTACCCGCTGCCGGTCCCATGTCGATGATATGATCCGCCGCGCGCATCACCTCCTCGTCGTGCTCCACCACGATCACCGTGTTGCCAAGGTCGCGCAGCTTCAGCAGCACGTGGATCAATCGCTGCGTATCGCGTGGGTGCAAGCCGATGCTCGGTTCGTCGAGGATGTACATACTGCCCACCAAGCTGCTGCCCAGGCTCGTGGCCAGATCGATGCGCTGTGTTTCTCCACCGCTCAGTGTGTTGCTCCGCCGGTCGAGGGTGAGGTAGCCAAGGCCCACATCGCACAAGTAGCCGAGGCGGTTGGTGATCTCCTTCAAAAGGCGCGCTGCGATCTTTTCCTCGTTCGCTTCGAGTTGGAGCGAGTTGAAGAACAGCAAGCTGTCTTTCACGGGCATGCGGGTCAGCTCAGCGACATGGCGGCCCGCGATCTTCACATACGTGGCCGGCCGGCGAAGGCGTTCGCCATTGCAACTGGTGCAGACGGTCTTGCCGCGGTAACGGCTGATGAGCACACGGTACTGGATCTTGTAGCTCTTCTCTTCGCAGTATTGGAAGAACTGGTCGATGCCCTTCACGCCTTTCGCGCCATGCCAGAGCAGGTCTTGCTGCTCCTTGCTGAGGTCGCGGTAGGGCCGGTGGATGGGGAATCCGAGCGGTCCTGCCTTTTCCATGAAGGCGTCGCGCCACTCGCCCAGCTTCTCGCCTTTCCAGGCGGCAACGCATTCATCGTACACGCTCAACGCCTTGTTCGGGATCACCATGTCGGCGTCGATCCCGATGATGCTCCCGAAGCCTTCACACTTGGGGCAGGCGCCCACGGGGTCGTTGAAGCTGAAGAGGTTCGTGCTCGGCTCATCGAACTTCATTCCGTCCAGTTCGAACTTGTCGCTGAAGGTGAGCATGCGCTCCGCACCGCCTTCTTCGCCGATCAGCATCAACTCGCCCAAGCCTTCATGGAAGGCCGTTTCGACGCTGTCGGCGATGCGGCTTTCATTCTCGCTATCTCCCGGCGCCACACCCACGCGGTCGATCACCAGATGGAAAGGACCGGGCGGGATCGATTTCTGCGACAACACCTCGTCGATGCGCACGATCCCTGTGGGTGTGTGCAGCCGCGCGAAGCCTTGTTGTTGGATCACATCCAGGTGCTCGTGCATACTGCGGCCGGGAGGAACCGTTATCGGGCACGCGATGAGCACGTTGCTGCCATAGGGGAAACCGTTGGTGGCGGCCACCACGTCGTCGATCGTATGGCGCTTCACCTCTTTGCCGCTGATCGGGGAGTAGGTGCGCCCGATGCGGGCGAAGAGCAACTTCAGGTGGTCGTAGACTTCGGTGCTCGTACCCACTGTACTGCGCGGGTTGCTCGTGACCACCTTTTGTTCGATGGCAATGGCCGGGCTGATGCCAAGTATGCGGTCCACATCGGGCTTTTCCAGGCGGCCCATGAACTGGCGGGCATAGCTGCTGAGGCTCTCCACGTAGCGCCGCTGGCCTTCGGCATACAGGGTGTCGAACGCCAAGCTGCTTTTGCCGCTGCCGCTGAGGCCTGTGACCACGGTGAGTTTGCCACGAGGGATATCGACCGAGATGTTCTTGAGGTTGTGCACACGGGCTCCCTCCACCCGGATAACCCCCTTGGGCCTGCTGCTGGCGGCCACCGTGGCGGCGCGGTCCAGCGTTCCTGACGCTTTCGGCATGTCCTTGTTCTCCTTCACCCCGGGCAACTTCGATGATCGGGGCGCGAAGCTACCCTTGGACGTGTATCCGGAGGACCCCAAGATGGTCCCTGTTCCCCGGGTATGGGTATTGCCAAAGGCTTATCGGGCCCTACATTTGGGCATCTTCAAGGATCCTTTGAAGTGTGCACAATAAGCCTCGAAAGCAAACGTTAAAGCAACCGGACCGGTCTGTATTCCGTTCAACGACCCTCCACGTTCGCCCCCACCTAACCCCCGACGCATAGGCATAGACCTCTACCCTGCTCCTCTTTTCTAACCTAAAGGGAAGGTCACATGCTGGTGAAGCGTCTTCGTCCCGATCCGTCGGGGCTTCTCTCCGATACTGAACTCGTTCAGCTCTACATCCAGGGCAACGAACAGGCATTCGAATCCTTGCTGCACCGCCATAAGCGGAAGGTTTGGAGCCACATCTACCTGATGGTGCGCGAGCGCGAAGCCACCGAGGATCTCTTCCAGGAGACCTTCATCAAAGTGGTGAACACCTTGAAGGGCGGGAAGTACAACGATGAAGGCAAGTACCTGCCTTGGGTGATGCGCATCGCGCACAACCTGGTCATCGACCACTTCCGCCGGAACAAGAAGATGCCCTTGGTGCGGAGCAACGAGGAACACGATGTCTTCGCCACAGTGAGCCAACCGGACAAGAACGTGGAGCAGCGCATGGTGAACGTGCAGATCGATGAGGACGTTCGCCGCCTGATCGACCAACTGCCCTCCGAGCAGCGCGAGGTGGTGATCATGCGCACCTACCTGAACATGAGCTTCAAGGAGATCGCCGACCATACGGATGTGAGCATCAACACCGCCTTGGGCCGCATGCGCTATGCCCTGATCAATATGCGCAAGCTCATCGGCAAGCACGAGATGGTGCTGGAGCGGGCCTAGACGAAGCAGGAACAAGGGCGGCGAACGGATCCAGGTCCGCTCGCCGCCTGTTTTTTTCACCGCGACCGGTCAAGGGATTTTGGGCTGGACGCAATGATCGGTGGATACCCGCCGTTCTTGAACCAAACCCAACCATTCCCCGCATGAGGAATTCTACCCTTCGTAAACGCCCGGCCCGCGACCTTCGGAACCTCTTGAACCTCGACCCGCACGCCGGCCCGCGCCCTGGAACACTTCGAGCCATCCTCGGCTACTCCAAGGCAGTTCGTATCGTGGATGCACCTCCTCTGGGCGAGGTGGTGATCGTGCTCAACTGAGCATACCTGATACTCTGGAAGCCTCGGTCCTGTGCCGGGGCTTCGGCTTTGGGGGCAACTCGTTGATTCCGCCGTCAGCGCCCATACAGCTCCCGGCGCCCCACCATACGTTGCGTGGCGGGATCCCAAGCCTTCAAACGGAAACAGCGGACGATATCGCGCGGCCGCAAGGATGTGCGTTTGGCCCGCACCAATTCCGGTATGGCGCGATGCGTTTCGGGCAGTCGGTAAAAAGGAATGTGTGCATTGAGGTGATGCACATGATGGAAGCCGATGTTGCCGGTGAACCACTGCATCACAGGGTTCATTTCCATGTAACTGCTGCTGTCCATGGCCGCCTTCACATAGGTCCAGCCATCCTTGTCGGCGAACACGGTACCCGGGAAATTGTGCTGGGCATAGAACAGGTAGCTGCCCATGGCAAAGGTGACCACGAACGGCAGGAAGAAGGCGAACACCAATCCCTGCCAACCGAAGAAGAACCAGCTGGTCCAGCCCAAGGCGGCGTGGAAAACCAGGGTGAGCACGCTGTCCCAATGTCGTGTTCGGTTGCTGAGGAATGAATTCAGGCACATGCCGATGATGAAAACGAACACGTATCCAAGGGCGATCGCGAACGGGTGCCGGATGAACAGGTAGGTGAACCGCTCCATGCGCGTGAGCGTCTTGAACTTCTCCACGGTCACCACGGGGAATGACCCAACACTGCTCGTGTACAGTTTGCTGTTGTGCTTGTGGTGGTGATCGTGACTTCGTTTCCAGATGCTCGGCGGGCTCAGCATCCACATGCCGAAGAACCAGAAGAAGGTACTGGCCCCGGCATTGCGGTTGAGGATGCTCTTGTGCTGGTGATCATGGTACAGGATGAACATCCGGATCAGTGCCAACCCGGCCAACACGCCGGCAATTGCCTTTAGCCACCAGAACGGAAGAAGCAACGCACCGAAGTAGAAAGCCACGGTCACGACCAACGCCACACCGAGGTGCATCCAACTCCTGGAACGCTGCTCATGGGCAAAGCGCCGTGTGGCAAGGATCAGGTCCTTGCCCTCCACCGGGGTCTTGTCCTTTACGCGGGTCGCTTGTGCTTCCATCTGCGATGTGTCCAAAGCCAAAGGTCGGGCATATTGCGGATGTCCGCTTCAAGCCGTCGCGTATGCAGTTCGTTGATCACGTTCTCATCCATCCCCTTGGGGTCGGCGGTGAGTACTTCGGCGTGCATCTCGTAGTACCCGCGCTTCGGTTGCTGTATCGCAATGTAGATCACAGGATAGCCCAACTTGCTGGCGATCTTGCCCGTGCCGGTGAACACAGGTGTGTCCTGGTTGAGGAAAGTGGTCCAGTAAGCGGACTCCGGGGCTGGGGTCTGGTCGGCGATGAAGGCCGTTGCCGTGAGTTGCGACCGGTCGCGGATCATCGCCTTGAACGTTTCGGCCATCCCGTAAAGCCTGTTGCCAAGCCGTGTGCGCATGTGCACAATGAGCTTCTCGAAGTAGGGGTTCTGCAGCGGGTGATAGATCACGATCAGTTGGTGCAGCCCTTCTTCCACCGCGAAGCGGGCCCCGGCCAATTCCCAATTGCCATAGTGCCCCATGACGATGATCACGCTCTGCTTCTTCTCAACGAAGGGCTTGAAGACCTGCGCACCGGGGAACGAGACCCTTTCTTTTACCGCCTCCGGCGAGATCGTCAACGTCTTCAATGTCTCCAGCGTCAGGTCGCAGAACCAACGGTAGAACCGTTTCATGATGCCGAGCAGTTCTTCTTCGCTCTTCTCCGGGAAACTGTTGCGGAGGTTGGCCATCACCACGTTCTTGCGATAGCCGAAGACGCGGTAGATGAGGAAGAATGTGAGATCGCTCAGCAGGTATAGCAGCGGGAACGGCAGCAACGAGATCCCGTAGAGGAACGGTAGGGCGATGTAGTAGCCGATGGCGCTCATCACTTGAACAGCTCTGCCCGGCCAATGTGCGAACAGATCGGGCACTTCCGCGCATCGTGTCCTTTTGCCGGGCAATGTTCGCGACCGAAGTAGATGATCCGCAGGTGCAAGGCGTTCCAGGAGTTCTCCGGAAAGAGCTTCTTCAGGTCGGCCTCCGTGTGCTCCACGCTCTTTCCATTGCTCAATGTCCAACGCCAGGCGAGCCGGTGGATATGCGTATCGACGGGGAACGCCGGAAAGCCGAACGCTTGGGACATCACCACGCTGGCGGTCTTATGGCCGACGGAAGGCAACGCTTCGAGCGCCGCGAACGTGCGCGGCACCTTTCCCCCGTGCTCTTCAAGTATGCTCCGCGACAGCCCGTGGATCCCCTTGCTCTTCATCGATGACAGCCCGCACGGCCGGATGATGTCCTCGATCTCCTTCACATCCAGCTTCACCATTTGCTGTGGCGTGCGCGCTTTGGCGAAGAGCTCCGGTGTGATCTCGTTCACCTTTTTGTCCGTGCATTGCGCGCTCAGCACAACGGCAACAAGCAAAGTGTAGGGATCCTCATGATCCAAGGGGATGGTCGTCCTCGGGTAAAGCTTCGCAAGGGTCTTCGCCGCGAACGCGGCTTTCTCAACGCGCGTCATTCGAGCGTGAAGGTGAACATCGGCTCGCCCAGCACGAAGTGGTGGGTTAGCGTGTGGCCTTGGGCTTCAACATGAACGATGTTGTCCTGCTCCGCGAACACATCCTGTAGCAGGCTGTTCGAAACGGAAAGATCGTTGGCGGTGTACACGTCTTCAACCTGCATGTAGCAGAAGAGGTTCTCACCTTCCATTTCCCGGCCCACCCATTTCCACGAGAGCTCCGCGTCTTCCTGGAAGAGGTGCAGGTGCTGATGGAAATAATCGTTCAGCAAACTGTCCGCTTTCGGATGCTCCTGCTGCGAATTGAGCTTCAACTGCGCTACGGCCGACAAGGCATGTTCCACGTCGTGCGCGGTCATCTGCCACGTCAGGTCGAGGGTCTTGTTGGCCTCGCTGTGACGGATGGTGAGGATGGAAACGAAGAAGTCATGTGGCGCAGGTGCGAGCATAAGGCCCAGTGAGAGCAGCGCCGTTTTCATGGGGTGCAAAGGTGGGGTGGTCGGCTGGCTTCCCACGCCTTCCGGATGCTCCTACTTTCGCCATCATGCTTACCAAGCACCCCCTTGTTGCCCTCTGTGTTGTTGTTGCAAGCACCGCTGTTGCCCAGGATTCACCCCGTTATGGTCGCGATAAGTTCCGGCAGTTGGACCAGGAACTTCCGACACCGAACGAACAACGCACCGCCAGCGGTGCACCCGGCCACGCCTATTGGCAGATGAAGGCCGACTACAACATCAATGTGGAGATCGATGAGAGCGCCGGACATGTTCCAAAACTCACCGGCAAGGAGACGATCACTTACCACAACCAAAGTCCTGACAAGCTTGAATACCTCTGGCTGCAACTGGACCAGAACATATTCGAACCGGGCAGCGACGCGAACAGCATCCGCACGGGTACCATCGGCGACAGCGTGAACCTGGATCAGGTTGCCAAGTGGACCCAACCCTTCGAGGGTGGTTATAAGATCACGGCCGTCACCGATGGCAACGGTGCGAAGCTCAAGTACACGATCAACAAGACGATGATGCGGATCGATCTGCCGAAGCCATTGGCCCCGGGCGCAACGTTCGCATTCAAGGTGGAGTGGTGGAACTGGATCAACGATCGCTTGAAATGGGGCGGCCGCGGCGGCTACGAGTACTTCTCCGAAGAGGACAATTACATCTATACCATCGCGCAGTTCTACCCGCGCATGGCCGCCTACATGGACTATAGCGGCTGGATGCACAAGCAGTTCCTCGGAGCCGGGGAGTTCACTCTCGACTTCGGCGATTACACGCTCAACATCACTGTACCCGGCGACCATGTCGTGGCTTCAACTGGTGTGTTGCAGAACGAAAGCGCCGTGCTCACTGCCGAACAACGTGGTCGCTTGGCCAAGGCGCGTACCGCAAGTGCACCGGTCTTCGTCGTAACGCAGGATGAAGCGAAGAAGAACGAGGCGAAGAGCGCCGATGCGAAGAAGGCCGTCGGTAAGAAGACCTGGACCTACAAGGCCACGAACGTGCGCGATGTGGCCTTTGCCAGCAGCCGGAAGTTCATCTGGGATGCAATGAACCAACCGGTGAAAACCAACAATGTGCTCTGCATGAGCTTCTACCCGAAGGAGGGCAACCCCTTGTGGGAGATGTACAGTACCAAAGTGGTGGCGCACACGATCAAGACCTACAGCGCGCATACCTGCGATTACATCTACCCGGTGGCGCAGAGCATCCACACCGATCGGATCGGCATGGAATACCCGATGATCTGCTTCAACGGTGGGCGGCCGGAGAAGGATGGCACCTACAGCGAGCGCACCAAGTATGGCATGATCGGCGTGATCACCCATGAGGTCGGCCACAACTTCTTCCCGATGATCATCAACAGCGATGAGCGGCAGTGGACATGGATGGACGAGGGCCTCAACACCTTCGTGCAATACCTCACCGAGCAGGAGTGGGACCGCGACTATCCCAGCTGGCGTGGCAAGCCGCGCAACATCGTGGATTACATGAAGGGCGACCCGGCCGCTGCACCCGACAAGGTGAAGGCGCGCATCGAGCCCATCATGACCAACAGCGAGAGCATCACTCAGTTCGGCAACAACGCCTATGGCAAGCCGTGCACGGCGCTGAACATCCTGCGCGAAACCGTCATGGGCCGCGAGCTCTTCGATCATGCGTTCAAGACCTATTGCGATCGCTGGAAGTTCAAGCACCCGACACCCGCCGACTTCTTCCGCACCATGGAAGATGCCAGCGGCGTGGACCTCGACTGGTTCTGGCGTGGCTGGTTCTATACCACCGACCACTGCGACATCAGCATCGAGGGTCTCAAGTACAAGCGCATGGACCCGCGCGATCCCCTCCAGGCCGAGACACTGAAGCGCGCCGACAAGTCGCGCGAAGTGGCTGATATCAGCCGGGAGCGCAACAAGACCGACGTGCCACAGGTGGTGGTGGAGCGCGACCCGAGCACCAAGGACTTCTACAACCGCTTCGATCCCTTGACGGCAACGGAGAAGGACATGACGGAGTTCGAGAAGTGGAAGAAGAACTTGAAACCGGAGGAACTCGCCCTCCTCAACGAGGACCTGCACCTCTACGAACTCTCGTTCAAGAACAAGGGCGGCCTGGTGATGCCCGTGATCCTGGAATGGGAATTCGCTGACGGCACCAAGGAGGTGGAACGCATCCCCGCCGAGATCTGGAAGACCGCCGATGAGGTGAGCAAGGTCTTCGTCAAGCGCAAGGAGGTGAAGAGTGTGACCCTGGACCCCTTCCTCGAAACAGCGGACTGCGACCTGAACAACAACAGCTGGCCACCGAAGATGGTGCCCACCCGCTTCGACATTTACAAGGAACGCGAGTGGAAAGCGCCCAACCCGATGCAACTCGAGCGCAAGCAGTTGGAGATGAAGGGGCAGTGATCCATGATCCGCTACTCGCACCTGGCGATGCTCCGGTTCGCGGACTTTCTACCCGTTGTTACTGCGGTGGACGTCGAAGGCAACTACGAATGGATGAACGGCCTCTGGCACTACGAGGGCATCGGTTTCTCGTGGTTCGGCGCTCCAATGGACGCCCCACACTCCACTGCCTGCATACAGCTCTTCGCGGATGAAGTGCCTGCCGATGTCATGGATAGCATCATGGCGCGCCTTGGGCTGCCGCTCAGCTTCGGAATGACGCGCGACCGGATCGAGGAGCACTTGGGCAAACCGTTCTCCACATCCACCTTCAGCGATGATCGCATTTCCTGCGACTACATGACTACTGGTATTGAGCCGTATTGGGTCAGCTGCACCATCCTGCGCGATGATGGTCTTGCCTTCTTCAGCCTGATGCGTGCTGATCTCTACCAGCGCTATCGCGGCTGAGCGACGCGTCTCGATCTTTGCCATGCACCCGAACGTACTCGCGCCGGATGCGCTGCGCCGCCTGCGCGGCACCTTTCCCGCTGGCTTCTGTGGTGCTGAGCGAGGTCAGGTGGATGCCGTACGGTAGCAGAACTTCCAGGTCGACCCGGCCGTCCTCAGTGCCCTTCCCCATCACATAACCATCCGCCAACAGTGCGGTCGTCCGGGCCATCCACGCCCGCAGGCTTTCGATCGTTTCGAGCGCAAACGCCTCGCGCAATGCGGGCAACAAGTGCTCGTGACCACCGAACAGGATGCGGTCCGTGGCGAACTCCCTCACCTTGGCGCTACGATCCTTCAAGGCACCTCTCAGCACTTCATCACGCAAGCTGTCGGGCTGGATCGCTTCCGTGATCTGCACCACGTGCCATCTGACCATCGCATTCCGGTCTTTGGTCCTGTCCCGCACCCACTGCTCCAATACTCCGGGCGCGAAGGACGACCAGCCAACCAGTAGGTCCTTCACTCCATCGCACCATACTTCGCTGTAAGAACAAGCGATGGCTTCGTCCAAAAGCGCAAGGTTCAGGTCTGTCAATGCGCCCCTGCTTTCGGCAAGGTCACCCTCCGTGTACAGGCGGTCGAACAGCTCCAAGTGCGCGGACAGCGCCCGCGGAAGTCCATGCTTGGCATGGTACCGGTCGATCTCGCGGCGGCGGTTTTTCAGATGCCCCATGCGGTGCGAAGATGAAGGGAACGCTGTGTCAGGTACCCTGGCTTTTGCCGGACCGTGGAACCTCCTCCACAGATCGAGCACGCCAAACCCCTTTCGGGCAGGCCGATCGGCTCATTTTGCAGGCCAGAATGCCTTGGCGCGACTTCTGTCGTTGGGCTCAACGAACTCCAAAGACAAAGTCCATGAAGATCTCCTCTACCAGGATCCTGTTCGCCCTGCTGGCAGGTTCCGCTCTGACAGGCTGCAAGAAGTACGACGATGGCCCGGCCTTCAGCCTCCGCTCGCGGGAAGAACGTGTCGCGAATACATGGCGCATCGATCGCGCCATGAGCGGTAGCGATGATGTGACCTCGGCTTTCAGCCAGTACGAATTGCGGTTGACCAAGGACCACGATGCTTCCCTAACCGCCACCTATACGCTGTTCGGAACGGACTTCTCCTTCACGAGCAGCGGCACGTGGAGCTTCGAGAACAAGGACGAAGATCTGCGCCTCGATCTTGAGGATGATGATGCCGATGAGACGTACCAGATCCTGCGATTGAAGGAAACCGAGCTGTGGCTGCGCGAGAAAGGTGGCGACCTGGAACTGCAGTTGGTGCCGCGCTGATCAACGGGCGATCACCAGGCTCTCGCGTACTCTTCCGTTCTCGTTCGCAACGTTCAGTACATACAGGCCGGACGGCAGGTCTTGGACATCCAGGACCATCCGCCCGGCTTGTTGCAATGTGCTGCGCAGCACACGACCGGTAGCATCCACGATGCTCAGCGATGTGATCGACGAAGGGTCGAGCCCTGTGATGGTCACGTCGGTTGAAGCCGGGTTCTGGTAAACGGAGATCGATGGTTGGCCACCGAGAGTAGGAACAGCTGCCGCCACATCCGTGGCGAACTGCAGGATATCGCTGTTCTGGTTGAAGTCATCCAGCTGCGCGAACACCGTGCCCCCCGTCGATAGCCGCACGTAGCCCGGGTCC
>JBATMK010000096.1:0-3174 GCA_049289815.1 Flavobacteriales bacterium | reverse complement strand
TCTATACCCTGCTCGGGCTTGATCTGGAGGCAGGAGCGATCTATACACTCTTCACGGCGCTAGGCGAATTCTTCTACCACACCAACGTGCGTACGCCACGTTGGATCGGCTTCGTGTTCCAGCGGCCGGAAATGCACAGGATCCATCACGAACACGAGAAACACAAGAACAACTACGGCGACTTCGTGTGGTGGGACATGCTCTTCGGCACATACGAGAACCCCGAGGAATTCCGATCGTCCTGCGGCTTCGACAATGAGAAGGAGCAACGTTTGAAGGAGATGCTGCTCTTCAAGGACGTACACATGGAATGACCTTCACTTCCGCTACAAGGCGAGCCTGTGCTGGGGAATTGACGTGATCAGCGACCGAGTTCGGCCAGGGTTCCCCATGCCATCATCCCACAACCGATCGCTAGCGCCGATTCATCGATATCGAAGGTGGGCGTGTGCAATCCACGTAGAGCGGCGCCGGGAACACCCGTGCCCAGCCGGAACAAGCAGCCGGGCATGAGGTGCGTGTAGAAGGCGAAGTCCTCGCTGCCCATGCGTCGGTCCATGCGCACCACATTGTCGGCACCGAGGTAGTCGCTGGCAATAGCATGTAAGCGACCGGTGAGGGCAGGATCGTTGATGAGCACCGGATAACCTTTGCGCACTTCGAAATCGCAACGGCCACCCCTGGCCAAGCACAATTCCTCAGCAACACGCGGGATCACCGCGTGCAATTCACTGCGGAATGATTCATCGAACGCGCGCAGCGTTCCGGTGAGCCGCACTTCGTTCGGGATCACGTTGGTTGCTCCATCGGCGATCACCTTCCCGAAACTCATCACCCAGGGTTGATCCGCGCGCACGCGCTTGGCCACATCATCCCTCAATGTGAGCAGGAGCGTTGAGGCGATCTTGATCGGGTCGATGAGCTTCTCGGGCATGGCCGCATGGCCGCCTTTCCCGATCACCGTCACGTAAAGCTCATCGCTGCTGGCCATGAAGGGACCTTCGCAGAAACCGAGCTTCCCGACCGCGAGTTCCGGGGTAACATGCTGTGCGATGATGCCGTCGGGTAAACGCTCACCGAAGGCATGCTCGTTCAATAGCATTTGGGCACCACCGGGGATCTTCTCCTCGCCGGGTTGGAAGACCAGTTGAACGGTGCCGCGCCAGTCCTTACGCAATTCGTGCAGCACCAGCCCAGCGCCCATCACCATAGCGGTATGGGCGTCGTGGCCGCAGGCGTGCATCACGCCGGGGTTCGTGCTGCGATAGTCGCAGGTGTTCTGTTCGGTGATGGGCAAGGCATCGAGATCGGCACGCAAAGCGATCAACCGATCACTGGGTCCACCTTCACCGCGGATCGTGGCGATCGCCCCGGTGACAGCCACACCTGCACGCACCTCGATACCCGCTGCGCGAAGAGCGTCGGTCACGAACTCCATGGTGCGCGTTTCCTGGAAGCTCAACTCCGGATGTGCGTGCAAATGCCTGCGCAGCCGGACCAGTTCCGGGTACGAACGCGCAACAGCTTCCTTGACCCGGTCGATCACTTGCCGAAGATGAGCTTGGTGGCAGCCACGATCATCATCACACCGAACACCTTCTTCACCGTGTCAGCAGGCAATGCCAGGGCCATCTTGCTGCCCATGAACCCACCGATGAAGAAAGCGCCTGCGATGATGCCAACGGCCTTCAGGTCCAGCGGATGCACCTTGTTGTAGTTCCATGCGGCGAAAAAAACCACCGGCAGAACGAGAACCGCGAGGCTGGTGCCCTGGGCTTGGTGCTGCGAATAACCGAGCAACCAAACAAGGGCGGGAACCATGATCACGCCGCCACCAACGCCAACGAAGCCGCTAAGACTGCCCGCTAGCAAACCCGTTAGGATGAGCAGCAGGATGGTGGAAGTGGACATGGCGGATCAGATATCGAGTGCCAGTGAGAAGTAGAACACCGCCGGAAGGATCACACCATCGTCGATGCCCCAGGCCCAATCAGCGCGCACGTAGTAACCGAGCAAGCGTGTGCGCATGCCGAAACCGTACCCAGCCACGATCGGCTCGCGCTGGTTTTTGATGGTGATGGTGAGCGGATTGTTGTCGTACACCTGTGTATTGAAGGAGTTCTCCGGGCTGTACGGATCGGGACCGGTCCAGGCGGCGCCCGCATCCACGAAGGTGGCCAGCTGGAAGTTGTGGAAGAAGTCGCTGCGGATCGGGCGGTTCAGCAACCAGCGGAACAGCGGCACCCGCAATTCGCTGTTGAAGACCCCGAAGCTGTTGCCATTGCGCGCGTTGTAGAAGAAGCCGCGCACGGGCGTGGCCAAACCTTGGTAGAAGTACGACTGCGTGAAGTCGATGGGGATGCTCGTATCGAACTTCGGGAAGATCCAGTTGTCCACACCGCCGAGGAAGAAGAGGACCTTGCGGCTGCCCAAGCTGGTGCTGCCAGCGAGGCGGTTCACCCAGATGATCTCGCGGTGCACGCGCATGCTGTGCCGCACATCCAATCCAAGCACCGTCATCTCACTACCGGACTCGTCCACCTGCGTGTAGTACTCGCCGAAGACTTTGGCCTTCCAGCCCGTCCACAGGTTGAGCCCGCGGGGCAGGCTGCTGTCGAAAATGTACTCCAGCTTGACCCCTGCAACGTGGTCGTTGATGTTCGGCTCCTGCAGACTGTTGATGTCCGTGCTCTGCAGCACATATCGGTCATACCGGTAAAGCGCGGTGCCGCGCAAGCTGGCCAGTTCGCTGAACGGATAGCTGAGCTGGTAACGCAGTTGATGCGTATGCACCTTCACCACATTGAAGCCCACGAAGGCTTGGAAGGCTTGCCGCTGGAAGGTGATCTCTTTGTCGATCCTGTACTTCAGGTTGGTGTATTGCAACAACCAATCGTTGTTGTTGAGGTCCAGCGCCAGCCGGTACCCACCGACGACCTTATGGTCCTCGAAGAGATCGCTGATCGCCATTTTCGTTACCGCGCTGAGCCCTGGGTTGAGGTTGTCAGCACCACTGATGGGCTGATAGAACCCGTTGGAGTATGAGTTGTCGACCTGGGTCAGTACTTCATCCGTCGTGAAGTTCAGATTGTAGTTGCGCTGTTCCGGGAAGGTGAAGGCCTTGTGCGTGGAATCGCGCTTCACGACGGTGGTCCCATCCGCGAGGGTTGTGGA